>JAFIGE010000065.1 GCA_020831585.1 Opitutales bacterium
AATAACGGTGTATTGACTAGGTTTTTCGGGGGGGGGGGTGGTAGAGGCGGGGGGAGGTGGAGGTGGGGCAGGGCGGGCGGTTTCCGGAAAGAAAAGCCAAGGTCGGCGGGGGTGGTTGTCTTGGCAGCGGCACCTTCCCCTGTGGCTTCGGCGCTTTAGCGGGCGTCCGCTGATTCGGCGGCGGACGCAGTCGGCCACGAGGGCAAGGGATCGGGCAATGTGCGCCAGTTGTCCGGCCCGGCGGCCATTTCGGCGTCGCTGAGGAGGCAGGCGTCAAAGGCGGCGCGCACGGCGGCTTCATCCATCTCGCGGATGAAGCCGATGACGACGATTTCCTGACGCCGGTCCCCAAAGGGCTCGCGCCAGTTACCCTCGACCATGGCGCGCTCCTCGGGATCGTCCGGCCACTGATAGCGGGGCACGGCAGCAAACCACTTGCCCGCGAGGCGCACATCGGATTGCCCCCCGGCGCGCGACCAGAGGCCGGCGTAGTCCGAGCGGGTGGCCAGCCAAAAGAAACCTTTCGAGCGGATCACACCGGGCCAGTCCCGCGCCATCCATGCCCGCAGGCGCTCCGGGTGGAAGGGACGGCGCGCGCGATAAACGAAGTGGGCGATGCCGTATTCCTCCGTCTCCGGCACCGGTTCGCCGGCGATCACTTTGAGCCAGTCGGGCATCGTTTCCGCCTCCTCGAGGCTGAAGCGTCCGGTCGCCAGGAGCGTGCGCGGATCAAGTTGGCCGCGGACGGTTTCAATCAGCTCGGCGCGGCTATTGATGGCCTTGAGAGACCCGCGGATGCGCGCCTTCGTTGCTTCATCAATGGCGTCGACCTTGTTCAGCACGATCAAATTGGCAAATTCCACCTGGTCCATGAGTAGATCCACGACCGTTCGGGTATCGTCCGCTCCCACGGCCTGGCCGCGGTCGAGGAGGCGCTCCGGGGAGCCGAAGTCGCGCTCGAAGTTGGCCGCATCGACCACTGTCACCATCGTATCGAGGCGGGCCACGTCTTCCAGGGAATGGCCGTCTTCATCGCGGAAAAAAAATGTTTCGGCCACTGGCATGGGCTCGGAAACACCGGTCGATTCAATGAGAAGGTAATCGAAGCGGCCCGCCACAGCGAGTTGCCGCACCTCCTCGAGGAGATCATCCCGCAGGGTGCAGCAGATGCAGCCGTTGCTCATCTCCACGAGCTTTTCTTCTTTCCGGCTGAGGGCCGCGCCTCCGTCGGCCACCAAGCGGGCGTCAATATTCACCTCGCTCATATCATTCACGATGACTGCCACCCGCAGGCCCTCGCGGTTATTCAGAATGTGATTGAGGAGAGTTGTTTTGCCCGCTCCGAGAAAGCCGGAAAGGACCGTGACGGGTAGTCGATTGCGCAAAGTTCTCATTGTTTAGAAATCCGAAAAGCGCTCAAGATCAAAGCCCTGTCTCTTTAATGCAAGTAATTTGCAATAAAGAAGTGAGGCTTGGTCGGGTCCATTGCGGTGAGGCGTCGCTTGGCGAGGGAGTGGCGTGCGTTCTATGTTTTCATTGATGTGTTTTTGCCAGGCGGAGATCAGGCAACCTTCGATCCCGGGCGGTAAACAAAGGAGGCGGAGTCCGCGCGACTTCCCTGGAGGGCGAGGCCGGCGAGGAGAAGACCGGCCACGGCAAAGACCGCCGGGGCGAGGAGGGTGGGGGAGAGGCTCAGGAGGACGGGCGCGGCGGCCACGGCGAGGGCCACCGTTGCGGTGGCGGCGAGGGCCGCGGAGAAGCGGCGGTTGCGGATGGAGCGAAGGGAAGTGGACAGTGTGTTGTTCATCATGCCGCCCATCATAGCGCCGCCGTGTTACCGATTTATGACGGTGGTGTTCTCCTTTTCGGAAATTGGTCGAATGGAGTGCGCGGGCTCGCTCGCGATGGCGGGTGGTGAAGTTTGGTCGAGTCGGACCGGTTGAAAAATACAGGTTTACCGCAGAGGAATGGAGGTGCAGAGATCCTTCCAGTGCTTCCGAGAAGCTAAGCCTCTTTGCATTCAACTACAACATTCATGCATACCGAGCGAGGATGCCTGGGATATCTCCGGGAGAAAACGAAACATCTGCTGCCCACCGGCCAAATCCTCCCTTACCGTTCACAGCCTGAATCCATTCCGCGAGAGCTTGGCGCTTCGATTGGTTTTGCTGTGAGTCTTCGCCTTTGACCTCCAGAATTAAGGTAGTGCCGTTCTTCAACCTAATGAGGAAATCGGGAACATACTTTCGCTTTGAGCCATTCCAAAGATAGAAGATGTGGAAGCCGAGATGGTCGTTTTTGGCGTAAGAGAGGACGCGCTCGTTGCGTTCAATCTCGTAAGCCTCACACGCCTCCCAGGTGGAGTCGAAAACGCAGTGGCTGATGTGAGATTTAGTCGTCGGTGCCGCTGCTTTGGTCGTATACCAGGTCATCATGTCCCCCGTCGAGGCAATGGGGCGATCTGTGTTGAAAATGGGCTCCAACTCGCTCAGGTTTTGCTCACGTAAATGCTGAAAGAGGTGCTGCACCGTTTTGTCGATATTCAGCGCGAAAAGCACTCTTCTTCGCAAGTCGTCTTGGTGAAACAGATCAGGGATGTGCACCTTATTGGTTTTCCAAAAAGCTTCAACGAGTTTGACCAGTTGGAGAAAGAGGAACTCGGGATTCCCCTTAAACCGCCCATGCCCGAACTGCTCGAATGCTTTGCGTGCGCCGAGGAAGAGGAGGCGTTGAAGGCGGAACTGGTTTTCGAATCGTAAGAGGTCGATCTCGGTGACCTTGCCGAGATCGGTCTGCCCCCCGAGTGCCGACGCCATTTCGGCCGAAATGGGGCTGTTGCACGGGTCCAGTTCGATGAACGGGACTTCTTGCCAATCGATCACGAGCTTCGATTTGAGCACGCTGTCGATGCGCTCAATATTCGGCCAGGTGATCTCATGTGCTTTGCGATCCGCAACAACCTCGATCTGCGTGGAGGGCTTGGGCGGAGGCGGAGGTTCACCTCCGTCTTCGACGTCCTGAAAAATCGAAAGCGGCACCCCGAAAACATTCACATACTCCGACAAAAACAGCCCCTCTTCGTCAGTTTCATAGGAGACACGGCGCAAGCCACGGCCGATCACCTGCTCGCAGAGTAATTGCGAAGTGAAGGCACGCAGGCCCATGATATGAGTCACGTTTTTCGCGTCCCACCCTTCGGAGAGCATGGCAACCGAGATGACATTTTGGAGACCTTGGCCCGCACGTCCGACCTTGCCCACGGTATCGACAATTTCGCGGAGCAACTCTTCTTTTTTGAGTGAGTTGAGTGCGTCCTGTTTTGCTTCCGGCAAACCGGAGGCGCGGATAATCTCTGCCAAGCGCTCCTCGTAATCCTTGTTCGTTGTGGCCTTTTCCCCTACTTCAGCTTTCTCCAAAACCTTGGAATCCACCCGCAACGTGCGACCGGGAGCACGGGTGCCCTCGATCAAGCAGTCGCCCTGATTGAAATAGCGCTCCACTCGCGCAGCTGTCTCGGTGCGGTTGCAGACCGTGAGCATCACCGGCGGGCAGGGGTGCCCCGCGTTTCCCCAGCTTTGCGCAGATTCCAGCCAATCCGCCGCCAGCAGCGTATACCCTTTCTGCACGAGGTCGGGCAGGGGCTCTTCGGGCGTGGCCTTCCGGTTCAGATCCTCACTTACCTCAGGATTATTGTAGAGGTGGTAGAGCTTGGAACGATAGCTCTTGGCGTCGGGCAGGGCACTGTCGCGCACGACCACGCGGGGAGTCTTCACCAAGCCGCCTTCGATCGCGTCGTTGAGGCCGAAGTCGGAAATGATCCATTCAAACAGACCCTGCTCGGTGTTGCGCTTGCCCGTGGGAGCAAAAGGAGTGGCGGAAAGATCAAAACACCGCTGGATGCGGCGCGTTTTGTGGATGCGGTCGAGGCCCTCGATCCACCGTGTCGCTTCTTCCAGATTGACGCCGTCTTCCTCCGCCTGCTTGCGGCTGATTTTGATGTCGGCAGGCACGCGGTAGGCATGGTGGGCTTCATCGTTGATCACGATAATGTCCTTGCGCGTGGCGAGCGGGCCAAGCACGCGGCGGGTAAAGGCCTCGTCGGTCTCAGCACCCTTTTTCACCACGGAGCGCTGTGGCTCGTCCAAGGGCATAAGCGTGTGCCAATTTTCAATCAATACCTCCGCCTGATTGAGCCGCTGGCGCAGGCTTTCGTTGGGGCAGATTGAAAATTGATTGTAGTAGTTTTCAGGATGCCCCGGTTGGAGCACCTGCAAGCGCTCCTTCACCGTGAGACCGGGAGCGATGATAAAGACGACTGCCGAAAAATCTTTCCGCTTCGGGTAGGTCAGCGCGTTGAGCGCCTGCCATGCGATGATCATGGCCATCACCGTCGTTTTTCCGGTGCCGGTGGCCATCTTGTTGCACAGCCGCTCCCAGGCACCGCCGTCGCCGGGGAGGTGCACGCCTTGCTTGAAATCGGCCGGTGCCTCGACCCACCACATGAGCGATTCTATCGCTTCGAGCTGGCAAAAATAGAAGGGCAACTGCCTTGCCGCCCGGTCGTGCCAATGCTCAATCAGGGAGCGGCTGACACTGGTGAGGCCAGGACGTCCGGCCCGCTGCCACGCTTCGAGCCGGGTGCGGATTTCGTTGACCCGGTCCAGCGTGACCACCCGTTTGGTGTGGGTGCGCGGATCGAAAATCTCGTATCCCGCCGGGCGGCGCGACTCAGCCAGCGCAAGCGGAGTGTTGGGCCGTGTCTCCACCCAATGCCGGGCCGGGCGCACGTAGGGGGAATTGATGATAAGGGATTTCATGGCGCGGTTTTATGCGGAGACGAGAGAGGCCAGTTCCGCGACCCGGCGGCGGGCACGGGCGAGACTCGGAGCCTGTGTGGCAGCGCGATCGATTGACCAGTCTTGGGCGATGTAGCTTTCCAGCAGATCGTTATATTCCGGGCCGATGGATGAAGTTCCGGTCGGGGTGAGGCCGTTGCGTATCTTCCTCGGCGCCTGTTGCGCGAGTTGAATCAACCTTGCCTTGGGGTCTGGCAACGTTTCCGGCTCGGTGGGTACGACGCTGATCCTGCATTTCAAAAAGCGTGCCATCGCCTCGCGATCGGCAAGGAGCCAGGCCTCGACTTCGCGGACGCAAATGCGGAAAAGAAATCCCCTGCTCGGGCGACGCCCCAGCCACTCCAGCACTTTCCCGCCAGGACAGGGGTCGGTGTCGAGATCCGTCAAGAGAAGCACCGGGATCCCGTTGAGGCTCATTTCATCGTAGTTGTCCACTTTCGCACGAAGATTAGCGAAGCCGCGTGCATCCTTTTCCATGTAAACACTGAGCACTGGTTGCTCGGCAATCAACCGGCGGCCCGCCGCAAGGCCCGGACGATCCTCGGCTGCAAGATAAACCGTGGGATACATTACAGCGCCCAATAAAGTTGACCGGCCTTTTCCGATTTCACCGAGGGCAGGAGGACGTCACTTACCGGGAGCCCGCTCTTGAGCATGATCGCCTCCTGCGGTTCCGTTTTTTTGACCACCGTGCCATTCTCGGTGGTAATCAGGCGGAGCACTTCTTCTCCTCCGATACTGGCGTCGGAGAGCAGGGCTTCGCTGTGGGTGGTGATCATGACCTGTCGACGCGTCTTGGCCTGCGACTGGATTTTGCGGATGACCTTCGGCAGATGCCGGACGATTTCCTCGTTGAGCGAAAGCTCCGGCTCTTCGAGCAGCAGCAAAGCATTCCCCTCCATCAAGGACCAGAGCAGACCAATCAAGCGCAGGGTGCCGTCCGAAAGTTGATTCTCCCGCTGCCAGGCTCCGGTGGGCCGCCAATGATTGAAGTTCGCTTCCAGATGATTCAGCCCGGTCACCTTATCCCGTTCAAAACGAAGTTCTTTAAATTGCGGCACCACGGTATCCAGCGCTTTTTGAATGCGGTTGAGACGTGCCTTCTGGGTCTTTTCGTTCGTTGCGGCGATGCGTTGCAGGAAGCCCTGCCCAAAGGGGTCACTCTCGATGACGTTACCTCCGATCTTTGAGCCATATTTAAGCAACTGCGGGACCAGATGCAGATAGGTCGTTTCACTGAAAAAGTGAGACAGCTCACGAAAGGCTGCGTTGGCATTGGTCAGCTCCAGGTGGGTCTGGGTGAGTTGCTCCGGGTCTTTTTTATCCTGTGGCGTAGGTCGGCTTAACAATTCCTCCCCGTTCTTGGAAACCATTTCCCGGATGACTTTAATTCGGTTGTTCGCTTTGCCCTCGCCCTTAAAGCCCAGATCATAAATCCACTCCACACCGTCGTCGGAAATGAGCGTGACGGTCAAGCGGACTTCGGTATCGTTGCGGGCATTGAGGCAACGCAGCTTGGAGAGCCCCCCCCGCATTTCGGTAACGGCGTTTTGCAGCCCACCGCCCTGCGGCTTCTTTCCAGCCGGTAGAGCAACATCGCGCAGAAAACGCAGCGCTTCCAACAAGTTCGACTTACCCGCCGCATTGGCCCCGATGATGAAGACCCGGTCGGCGAGCGGCCCGCTATCGAGCTTTTGGTAGTTGAGCCAGTTTTTCAGTTCTATCCGGGTGATGCGCATAATGGATGGGGGACTATTCGAGGTTGATGACCTTGAGCGACTCAATGCCGCGGTCGTCGATGACTTTTACGGCGACCCGGCGGTGGTCGCCGGGCTCGAAGGGGAGCGAGAGCGTGCCGCGGAAGGCTTCCAGTTTTTCTTCGTCGAGCTGGGCTTTAAGGTCCTTGGAGAGGCGGGCCCAGCCTTCTTTGGCCCCGGCCATGGGGAAAAAGATCTGCCGGGGGAAGACGGCCCGGCCGTCATAGTCGGGATCCAGCAGCCACATCGCGATGTTGCCCGCGCCGCCGCTCTCCAAGTCGCCCGTCTTGGTGTTGAAGTAGTCGAACCCGTTGACCTCGACCTCCCACTTGCCTTTGTCGTCGCCGGAGCGAATCGGGCGCAGGACCACATCGGGCTGGCCCATGAGCCAGAAGGATTCGTTGCTGGCCCGGCCCTTCTTGAGATCTTCGGTGAGCAGGTCGGGGTTCATCTGCGCTTTGAGGAGGGTGACGCCGGGCCAGTTGGTTTCATCAATGTCCTTGGCCGCCTCGGAATCGAAGGCGAAGGAGGCAAAAACGATAAACTTTGGCTTGGGGACGAGCCTCATGGCCTCCTCCAGGGCCAGCGCGACCTGCCGCTGCTCCAGGGGTGCGTGCTCGGGACCGAAGGAAATGGCCGCAGGTTGGCCGTCGGTGGTGCTGCCGATGGCATGGAGGTGGCGGGTGCCGGGCACGGGTTCGAGATCCGCAAACTGGATTTTCTGGCCGCCCTTGCCACGGATACCGGTTTTGACCAGTTCATCCCGCCACTGGTGCTGACGCGAGGTTTCCCCGCTGCGGGCCACCGCCGTGGTGGCATCGGGCGGCTGGTGGGCCTCGTCGAGCGATTGCACGGTCGGGAAAGGCGTGGCCTCGAAGGTGAACGGTCCGGTCACACGAACCTTGTCTTTATCCACCTGCGGACGGTCGTAGAGGATCTCCGAATCGGCGTGCGCGGCTATGCTGGCATCCATCTGCGCCTGCATCGTCCGCCGGGCCTTGTGAAAGGCGTCGAAGGGCGCGCGGGCTGAGGCGGGCCAAGCCTCGGGAAAGGCGAAGGGCACGTCCCATTCTTGCAGTTTCGGCTGCTTGGCAGCGGCCTTGAGTTTTTCGAGCGCGGCGAGGATGGCCGGGTGCAGGCGGGCGTGGATTTCATCGATCTCGGGGTTGTTGGCGATGGCCTTGAGCGTGATGTGCGGGACGGTCTGGTAAATGAAGCCGGAGCGCACGCCCTCGTTGGGGTATTTGAGCGCGAAATAATCAAAACTCGCCGTCATCAGCCGCTGCTTGGCGAGAGTGAGCGCCACGCGCGAAGTGTCGCAGGTGATCCAGCGGCGGCCCCACTTTTCCGCGACAAACGCCGTGGTGCCGGACCCACAGGTGATGTCCATGACCAGATCGCCGGGATCGGTGGTCATGAGGAGGCAGCGTTCGATGGCCAATTCTGCAGTCTGAACGACGTATAATTTTCCCTCATTACGATTTTGAATCCCACCTATGTCATTCCAGAGATTATTGATCGGGAATACCGGAAAATCGTTTAGAAAACGGACGTATCTCGGGCGATTTCCCTCCATTACTAGGCGATTTGCCAGGCCGAGTCGTTCCATGCCTTTTGCAGTAGCCTTCCAATGCAGACCAACGGGTGCTTTGTGAACTGCGTTCTGAAAAGTAAATTTTTGATCAGTCGATGAAGCACCCTGAGAGGTTACCTGATCGGTGGATGCCAAAAGGTCTCGATCATAAACACTGGGCGCACTGCCAATCTTCCCAATGGGTTTATACTTTGACGCACCATCTTCACCTGCGGCTTTAAGATTAAAGATTTGTCTGTATTTTAGGTAGGGATAATTCTTCGCATACCAGACAATGTAATCACCCGCTCTGGATAACGTATTCGAGGCAAAGCCACTCGTAGTTGCATAAGAAATCAAACTCACAAAATTCTCCACCCCAAAAATCTCATCCATGAGATTCCTCACAAGGTGGACGTTCTCATCCGAAATCTGCACAAAGACGGATCCTGATTCATGCAACAGTTCCCGCGCCAGCAACAAGCGGTCGCGCAGGTAGGTGAGGTAGGAGTGGATGCCGAGTTCCCAGGTGTCGCGGAAGGCTTTGATCATCTCCGGCTCCTGGGTGAGGTCGGCATCGGTGCGGTCTTTGACGTCGCGTTTATTGACGAAAGGCTGGAAGTTGGAGCCGTATTTGATGCCGTAGGGCGGATCGAAATAAAACATCTGCACCTGCCCGGCCATGCCCTCCTTGCGGAGGAGGGAGTTCATCGTGAGGAGGGAGTCGCCCGCCACGAGGCGGTTGGACCAGCCGCGCTCGTGTTGATAAAAATCCACCGCATCGCGGAGGGATTCGGGCTTGAAGGCGTGCTCAAACAAGTCGCCCTGAACGTAGTGCGCCTCCGGATCATCCGAGCGCAGCGACTGAATCACGCGGGCCGGATCGATTTTTTCGTGGACGTGGAGCGAAACCGTATCGACCTCAAATGAAGTGCGTTCCGCCTTGCCCGTCCAGGCGAGGAAGGGTGACTGGAGTTTTTGCAGCTCCCCGGTGGCGGCGGAAAGCGCTTCCTGAGCGCTTTTCAGTTCGTCGCTCGCCCCCGCAGCGGCGAGTGCGTTAATCCGGGCAGCAGCGGACTGGATGGTGCAAAGGAGGCTCTCCACCTGCTCGCGCACCCCCTGCGAATCAAACTTGAGCTCCGGGGCGAGATGGGGATCGAAAGCCCAGGCGGTTTTGCCCGCCTCCGGATCGGTATCCGGGGTCACGAGGCCCACCTCGGGATTGTTGCGGCGCTTGGTGGAATACTCGTATGCCGCCACCTCCTTGACGGAAGACGACCGGTCAGAAGATTGACGGAATTTTGAACTTTTGGGCATTGGAGCGAGAGGCTAATGACACGATGAGGTAATTCAACCCGCTTTTGGCAGGATGAGGCAATTTAATCTTGATCACGACCGGTCTTTAATGGATGGGCGCGCCGTGGCACATGCCAAGCCCCTAGCGATTCATAGGCTTTTTCACGGCTTCCATCTCGCATCGGGAAACCGTTGCGTGCGACGGACTTTAGCCGATACGTGGACCTCCTTACCATCGCCGCGCGTGGTCGATTTGGATTTTGACAATGCGGTCAACCGCTTCAAAAACTCCTCCCGACCGAAGAAACCCTCTTCAAAAAAACTCCATGAGACACCGCCGCCCTTTTTCCGATTTTGCCGACGAAAGGGCCATTGAATGCATCGTTTTGGTTTTAGGAGATCCCAGTGAGCCGGAGAATGGGTTCAAATGGCTTACCGGAAGGGCTCCTTCGGCATGACCGGAGAGGGTATGCAGGATTCCGCTACCGCCGTTGCTTTCGAGGTCATCGGACGCGTCTTTGAGGACTATCTCTCGCTGAAGGAGGAATCAGCTGAACGCGTGATTCAGCGGGTGAGTGGCGTTCTGGATTCCTGGTTGGACGCGAAGACACGGCTTGCGAAGGAGAATGAAGCGTTCGGCGTGGACTACAATCCATTGAAGTCCATCCCCATCAAAGAACCGGTGCACAGTCGGATCATCGGTGACTTCCTCGATCCGCAGGGTCGTCACGGTCAGGGCTCCGGCTTTTTGCAGTGCTTTCTGGAACATCTGGGCGTGCCCAGTCGGGAGGAGGGCACCTGGCAGATCAGCATTGAAACGGGTAGGGTGGACATCCTCCTTTGGCGGGAGTGTCCCGCGAGCATGATTTTGATCGAAAATAGGGTGAACGATGCCGTGGATCAGCCCAACCAAATCTTCCGCTATTGGTACCATCAGATGCATCAATGGAAGCCGAAGCATTGCCTGGATGCCGAAACCCGCCGTTCATTCCGCTTGATCTATCTCCCGGCGGATGAAAGCAAAGCCCCGGTTGGGCATTCCCTGGAAAGACCGGCGGACTGGGGAGACGAAATCACGGAACACCCACGGGTTCCTCTGCCCTGTGAGACCTTTTCTTTGCGCACGCTCATGGAGCTTTGGCGTGAGAAGGTCATGTCCAGAGTCCCTTCCACCAACCAACGACTTCATGTGTTTTTTCACTTCTACAATGAACTTTGGGACCGATCATGAACAAAGAACTCCTCTTTCAATCCATCAGAATTTTGGATTCCCAGAAAAAATGGGATGCCCTCTTTGAGATCCACAATCGCGAGATTCGGGAGCGCACGAATGGCGCTCCGACTGACTGGGCATAAACTGTTTTGGCGAAAGCTTTGGAGTTTTTGCCGGTGGGAAGATCAGGCAACCTTCGGCCCTTGCCGGTAAACGTAGGAGGCGGTGTTTGCGCGACTTCCCTGGAGGGCGACCCCGGCGAGGAGAAGACCGGCCACGGCAAAGACCGCCGGGGCGAGGAGGGTGGGGGAGAGGCTCAGGAGGACGGGCGCGGCGGCCACGGCGAGGGCCACCGTTGCGGTGGCGGCGAGGGCCGCGGAGAAGCGGCGGTTGCGGATGGAGCGAAGGGAAGTGGACAGTGTGTTGTTCATCATGCCGCCCATCATAGCGCCGCCGTGTTACCGATTTATGACGGTGGTGTTCTCCTTTTCGGAAATCGAACGAAAGTCCGGTGGATGCCCCTGCGGACAATCAAAAAGGAAGGTCGGTGGCGTCGTGGTCAATTTTTCCCGAAGGTGGCCGGGATCCCGCCCGCTTTTGCGGCGGAGGCGCGGACGCATCAAGCTCTTCCCAACTTTCGCTCCGGTGCAGCCAGACGGGGTCGGCATTGCGGCGAATGAAGTCGTCGACCCCGAGCCCGTCGATCATCGGTTCGCGGCGCAAGCGCTTTTGCTTGCCGTTAATGTAGATAGTTTGGAACTCCGCTTTGCGGCGCTTTTTCTCGCGGCGTTGTTCCGGAGTGAGTTTCTTTTTTGGTTTCTTCGGCATGGCGGGTTGCTTGATGTTAACCGGGGTCATCTGAACCGGGGACGAAAGCCAAGTTTCGACAAGGCCTTCAAGAGCGAGGAAAAGGCGATGCGCTCCTGCTCCAGGCGGAGGTTTGGGGCGATGCGGTTGGATGCAAGGTCGCCGTAAAGAGCGGCTTCGGCCGGGTCCAAACGGGTGAGTGATTTCAGCGTTGGGCTGGGCTCAGTGCCCCAAAACACGCGGTGGGCGTGAAGGGTCTCCCGGTCCATGAGGAAGGACTCGGCAAGGGGGAAGACGCGGCGCAACTCGTTGAGCATGGCGAATCCGTGGGTGTCGATATCGCCCCAGTAGAAGATGCGGCACCCGTTCATCCAAGCGGCATAGCTGAGGGCAGCAAATCCATAGCCGGACCCGAAGAGGATCCAGCTGTCGTCAACCTTCGGAAAGGCCAGAAAGTTGGTCTCATTCTCGGTGATGAAGATGGTTTCCGGCATTTTCCTCAGGCTCACGGGTAATTCCGAAAAGGTAGCGATATCGAGCGTCACATCGGCATGCACGCCCATGTGCAGGGGGTCGAACCGACTGTCAAGGATGCGGAAGCGGACGCGCTCCGGCTTCTCCCGGAAGCCGTAGCGGTGACAGAAACCGTTGATGCCGGAGAAGCGCCCGTCGATGTGATCCGGGGCCATCACCAGATCGAAAAGCTCGGAGAGCAGACCCCGATGGGCTTCGATAAACTTCGTATCGATGCCCGGCAGATCGACCTGGCGGAGGTAGCAGCCTGGCTGCGGGTGCGCCTTCATCCAATCCACGAGGTCGAGGTAGCGCGCCCATTCGGCGGCGCGTTCGAGGGCCGCGAGGGGGCGCTTGCCGATCCACGGGAGCAGCTCCGGACGACGCTTTCGGGTGAGGCCCAGCAACTCCTGAAACTGCCGCCATTCCCGCGTCTTGCCGAGCAGGGCGACGGCGTCTTCGGCGGAATCGACCCAGGCTTCGGTGGGGTAGCGGTTGGTCCCGGTCACGCGGTGGCGCACTTCGCGGAACTCCAGGCGCAGGTGTTTCACCCCGGCCAAGGCCGCGCACCATTCCCGCACCTCGCCAAAAGCATGGGCGAGGTCGGGCGATGTGGGACTTTTCAGGTTCAGGCGCTTCGGAAAGACCGGTTCCTCGGAGAGGATGGATTGCAAGATCAGTCCCCGCTCCCAGAGGCGGTTTACCTGGCGGGTGAGGTCTTTGGGCGTGGTCCAGGGCATGGGAGTCAGGAGTCAGGAGTCAGGAGTCAGGAGTCAGGAGTCTGGATACAGGAGTCAGGAGACAGGATACAGGAGTCAGGAGACAGGATACAGGAGTCTGGATTTCGTCCCCTGCGTTGACCTATCCGTTTGATGATTCACTCATGGGTTCGATTTCAGAATTGCTTGCGAATACGCCTCCAGCAATTTGCTGACCTCCACCAGCCGGGCGGTCAGCTCAGCGACTTCCCCGTAGTTGAGGTCCTGGGCGAGAATCAAATAATAGCGTGATTCTTCAAGCGAGCCTTGAGCGATGTTCAGGAAGCGGAATTTGTCGGCTTTGCCGCGCTTTTTGAATCCCTCGGCAATATTCGCGGCAATGGAAACCGCCGCACGGCGAAATTGGGAGGACAAACCGTAGATTTCTGATCTCGGAAAACTTTGGGTAAACCGGTAGACGGCAAGCACGAACTCGTGGGCTTTTTGCCACAGAACCAAGTCCTCAAATGTCTTCGCTGGTGCTCTCATTTCTTCTGTCTCCTGAATCCTGTCTCCTGCCTTCTTTCCCCCTTCCCCCATCCTCCGCTTTTTTCCTCCGGTATTCCTCGATCGTGAGGTTGCGGAGCTTGGAGGCTTTGCCGTCTTCGTTGTGCACGAAGCCCACGTTGGCGACGAAGGGTTCGATGATGTGGATCTTCTGGAGGGGCGTGATGACGAGCAACTGCAGGTTGAGCTTTTCGAAGAGCCGCAGACCGTATTCGGCGGATTCATCGGACCCGCGCCCAAAGGCTTCGTCGATGACAACGAAACGGAAGGACCGCGAGCGCACGGTATTCCACTCCAGCCCGAACTGGTAGGCGAGGCTGGCCGCCAGGATGGTGTAGGCGAGCTTCTCCTTTTGGCCGCCGGACTTTCCGCCGGAGTCGGAGTAGTGTTCCTGCTCGGCATCGTCTTCGCGCCAGCGCTCGCTTGCGGCAAAGGTGAACCAGTTGCGCACGTCCGTGACTTTGGCGGTCCAGCGCCGGTCGAGATCCGTCTGCCCCTCCCGGCCCCGGAAGCGCTCCACGATGGCTTTGACCTGGAGGAATTTGTTTTCGGAATACTGCTCGCTCTCCGAGCCGGTCAGGGTCCCTTCTGTGCAGGCGCGTAGATCGCTTTGGAAATCACGGATGTCGGCGTCGGTCGCGGGCTGGATTTCAATCTTGATGTAGCGGTTGGGGTTGAAGTCGATTTCCGTGAGGGATGTATTTATACGGTCAATACGCTCTTTGATCGATTCGCGCTCGCGGGCAAGCTGGGATTGGAAGTTGGCGATCTCGCGAATGGTGTTTTCGTTGAGCAACTCCTTGAACTTGGCTTCGAAGCGCGGGAGGTCATCCGCTTCGAGGCGTTGCAGCATGGCTTCGTATTCGGAGGCGGCAGCGAGGTTGGCGTCGACCTCGGCGGTTTCGAGGGGGAACTGTTTGCGGAATTCCGCCATAGCGTTGATGATCTTTTCCGTCAGGCGGTCGATGCGCTTCTTTTCTGTATCGATTTTCTCCTGTATCCACACCCGCACATCGGTCTGCCGGTTGTCGCAGGATTCGATGGTCAACTCCCGCCCGGCCATCGCTTCCAGGCGGATTTCCTCCAACCGGTCGTGGGTGGCGGCGGATTGGGCTAGGTCCGCATCGTCGAGAACGGACTGCGCCTCGTCGCGCCGCTTTTGGTCCTGTTCGAGGCGCTCGTTTGTGCGCGTGAGGTCCTCCTTCTTTTTCTCGAGCTTCTCTTCGACTTCCTGGAGCGCGGTTTGCGCCTGTTTGAGGTCTTCGCGCAACTGGCGGAGGATGTCGGAGGACCCTTCGAGGCGCTGCTTTTCCGCCTCAAGCTGGGTGATCTCGGAGGCGAGCGCGCCCCAGTCCAGCTCGGCGAAGTCGCGGAACTCTTCGAGTTTGGAAATGATGGCGCTGCGCTCCTGCAAAACCTTCTGCGCCTGTTGGGTATCGCCGATGGTTTTGGCGATGCGGGCGATGAGGCTTTCGAGGGCGCTCTTTTGCTTTTCCACTTCGGCGATCTTGGCTTCGTTAGACCAGCCGAGAATATAGCGTTTGCGGTCGTCGAGGCGGTGGCGGTCGTCTTTTTCGTGACGCTGGCCGGCGGCCTTGATCTGGCCCTGCCGCGTGAGGGCTTCTTTCTCCCGGCGGAACTGCTCCTGCGTCTGGCAGCAGGCGTAATCAAACCGGCGGGCCAGTTCGTTCTCCAACCAGGCGTAGTGGGGGGAGTCGGCCTTGATGTTCAACTTGCGCACGAGGGAGTGCGGGTGGAGATCAGGGGTCGGAGCGGCGGCGGCCTTTGCCCGCACGCGGAAATAGACGAGGCGTCCACCCAGGTGGGTGCGGTCGACCCAGTCTGCCACGCGGGCGTAGGCATCGTCGGGCACGATCATGGAGAGACCGAAATTGCGCAGGACGCGCTCGGCCGCGCCTTCCCAGTCACGGTCTTCCTCCCGCACTTGCAGCAACTCCCCGACGAAGGGAAGCTCGGACGGGTTGAGGTCCTCCTCGCGGCAGAGCAGTTCGCGGATTTCGACCTGTCGGCGGTCGATGTTGCTGCGGCGGGCTTTGAGGCTGGCCAGCTCCTTTTCCAGCTCGGCGTGCTCGTCCCGTTTTTGCCGCAGATCCACCGATTGCTCAGTGAGTGTGTTTTGCAGGCGCGCGGATTCTTCTTCTGAGGTTTCGCGGAGGCGCAGAATGTGTTTCTGCTGTTCGAGGAAGGCGGGCGCATCCTTTGCCGGCTTTTCGCCGAGTTGGAGCATCCATTGGGCAAAGCGATCCGCATTGGCCCGCCGCCGGTCGCGTTCCCTCGACTTGTCGCGGATGAGTCCGGCGAGTTGTTCGATGCGTTCGCCCCCGTTGGCGGCGATGGCGGACTTGATGCCGAGGAGCGACCGGTCTGCCTCCTCTTTTGTCTGTCGCAGGGTCTTCACGGCATCGCTGAGTTTCCGCTGTTCGTCGCCGAGGCGCTCCATCCGCTGCTCCAGGAGCCCGATCTTCAGGCGGGCGAAGTGCGCCTTGAGGCCGTCGCGGCAATCGGTGAGTTCCCGCGCGTGTTCGCTCAAATCGCGGTGGCGGTGGCAGTCGTGCACGAGCGGAGTGAGCCGCTCGACTTGTCGCCGCGCGCGGAGGACGGCTTCGTGCGCGCGGGTGAGGTCGTCAAAGTGCCCGATGAGGGCATAGATGCGGGCCTCCACCTCGGTGGGTTCGAGCATGTGCTGACGGACGAAATCGGTCAGGTTGCCGACCGATTTCATCGAGACGGTCTGGTGGAAGAGTTCGAGTGCCTGCTCGTTGTTGATGCCAAAGCGGCGGCAGAGCCAGGCCCCGTAGGGCGGGTAGGTATCAAAAAGCTCCGCACCGCCCTCGCGCAGTTGCTTCTTCAATTGGCGGATGTCGCTGCCGAAGCGTGAGAAGTCTTCGGAGATGGAAAGCCCGCGCTCCGCGCCCACGAAGAAGCGCGCCGGTTGCCCCTGGCTGTCGCCCGTCCAGTAAAAGACCTGCGCAAGGGTGATCGTCTGCTCAAAGCCGCTGTTTTTGAATACACCGAGGATGACGGAAAACTGATGGGCGTCGCGGAGGGTGACTTGCTTGCCGCCGCCGCTGACTTCGTTGCGCTCCGACTTGTAGGCCCCGAGGACATACGAACGCAGGGAACGCTCCTTGTGCCCCGCACCGGCCGCCTTGTTGTAGGCGACCTTTTGCGCGGGCACGAGAAGGGTCGTGACGGCGTCGACGAGGGTCGATTTGCCCGAGCCTATGTCCCCGGTGAGGAGGCAGTTGCGCCCCTCCAGTCCAAGGGTCCAGACGTGTTTGTCGAAGGTGCCCCAGTTGTAGACCTCCAGGCGGTGGAGGCGAAAGCCGGTCAGGCTGTCGTCCGCGGCAAATTCCAGTTCGAGCATTTCCGGTTCAGGCATCGGCGGCGGGCTCCTTTCCAAGAGCGTGCTGGGCGTATTCGGTCAGACGGGCGTCGAACTCGGCGAGCCATTGCGCGTCGACAAAAGCCTTGAGGATGCGCAGCACCTCGAAGGTGGCGGGTGCCTGCTGGTTGGTCGATTTGAGTTTGCGCAAGAACCCGAGGTCGACGGCCTTCGCGATATGCGCATCGATCTGGTCGACGATGCGCGCTTCATTGCTGCTCTCGGCGAGAAAGACGCGCATGAGACCAACGATTTCATCGCGCGTCATGACGAGCCGGGTCGAGCCTCCCCCGGAATCCGCCTCGGCCATGCGCTTGCGCAGGAGGGCGAGCAGGAGGCTGACGGGAAAGGAGAGCTGGCGCCGGGGAATCAATCGCGGAAGGGGCTTAGCCCCGTCTTCGGGGCCGGCTTCCTCGGCGTTTGTCGAGCGCAGGAAGGCGTAACCCTCGGCTTCATCGAGCACCAGCTCCAGCCCGATGACCTGCACATATTCGCGCACGCGGGCTTGCAGCCGCAGGAGGGAGGCCCAGAGCTTCGGGTCGGATTCCAGATAGAGGACGCCCTTGAGCAGGTGGATCACGACCGGCGAGAGTTCCAGGTTATCAGGCGATTTTGAAATTTCCGTATCAATCATGGGCTTCCCTCACAAAGACCACCAGGGGCAGGCGGACCCGCTTCAGCCGCGCCGAAGGGTCGGCCTCATTGGTCCACCATTCGATGGTCTCGGTTTGCGCTTCATCGACATGGGCGGGGAGTTCGTCGGCGGCCATCTGAAAGTAAGTGACGAGTTCGGCCAATCCCTTCTCCAGCGGATGGGCCTGCAGCAATTCCCGCAGAGACACCTGGGAGCGCTCCTGCAGGGCGCGGCGGATGTTTTGGCGCAGAACCGCCTTGTCGACGACGAACTGCTGAAACAGAAGGCTCGGATCGATCTCCGAATCATCGGCTGCGTCCAGGCCTGCGGAGTCGATGACCGGACGCAGGCCCGGCTTGAACAGCGGGCGCTCCATGGGCAGGTCCAAGCTGGCGGAACTCTCGGGCACGGAGAAAAACGCCCCCTCCGGCGGCCTTTCCCGCACCTCCAGCGCGCGCGCCTCGACGGAGCGGAGAATTTCCATGATACGCCGGTTTTCCAGCCAGGCCTGATCATCGAGGAAGCGCCGCAGCTGGCCGCTCAAGTCCGCCACCGTGCGCTGCGTGTGTTCGCCCGCTTCGAGCCAATCGTAGTGCAACCGCCGCGTGCGCGGGTCCGGCTCCAGCTCCCGGATGGGCGGAAGCTGCAGGAGCCGCTCAAGGTGATCCGTCAGCTCCTCCTGCCGCGTCGGCGACATCAAAAAATCCCAAAAGGCCCGGAAACTCTTTCCCTGATCCGAGTCGGCGATGGCATCGCGCTCGCTCATGATCTCCTGGAGCAACGCGCCCTTGCTGCCCTCCCAGCGCGCAATCTGCTCGCGCACGCGGCGGTCCAGCGTGCGGAAGTTCTGCTCCACCTGCCGGAAGTCCCCGAGGAGCTCCCGCGCAATCTGGTTGAACTGCTGGAAGCGGTCCTTCAGCGCGGTGTCGTCGAGCAGGGGCAGGTCGCCCGCAAGGATGCGCCCGATCTCGGCATCAATGAGGGCGCGCCGTTTTTGCAACTCCGCCACCCGCACCGCCGGGTCGGTCTCCGTGCCCTCGCTCATCTCCCGCAGGAGGGCGAAGAGCGTCATCAAGCGCGACTCCGTGCCCACAAAACCCCGTTCGGTGAGCGAGCCCAGCCAGGCAATCGCCTTTTCCGTGGCCGGCGTGAGGTCGAACTGCGGCTCATCCGTCCCGGCCACGTAAAACTTCCGCAGCCACGCTTTGTCCGGGCTCGCCCAGTCGTTGAGGTAGTCGAGGGCGGACTTCGGAAAGGCCTCCGCGCCGAGGCGTTCCCGCAGGGCATACAAATCATCCTCCAGCGCCTCCGCCAGCTCCGCCTGGGGGATCACCCGGCGGTTGGGCGCGATGAACACCCGGTCGAGAAAACTCCCGATCAACGCCGCATAATCCGAACGCAACAAACGCCAGGCCGGGTGGTGCTGGCGGAGGGCTTCGAGAGTCGCGTGATCAAGGGACATGGAGCGGTAGCATAGGGCGGACGGTCGGGGTCGCGTCAACCTCACGGGCGCGCGGGCGGTTCGTCTTTACCGGAGGCCGGAAAGGGTGGGGGATCTTCCCCGACCGCTTGCGCTCGCCGGCCGCGCACCAGCTCGCCGGTTTCGGGGTCGATGTAGGGCTCGCCCCGCGCGCGCTTGCGGCGGAGGACGTCGGCGGCAAATTCCCCCAGTTCTTCGATGGACTTGAGCTTGTCCGCGAAGGAGAGCCGGAGGAACGCGCGGTGTTGGGCGAGGCGGTGACCCTTCCATGTGGTCGCTTCCCATGCGGAATCGGCGCTCTTATTCGAGGTCATAGCTGCTCGCATTTCCATGGAGGAGGTTGAGTTCATCAATATCCGCAAGATCCTGAGGCCGACCGGCGGCGGCCTTCATGGAAAGGAGCGTTTCGAGGGAAACGATGCGGACTTCGACGCCCGGACTCGTTTCCTGCGTATCGGCTTCCTCAATGGATTTCTGAAAGTCGAACGGCTCATCTACAAACACATCGACGGGCGTCTCGCGATGCTGATCGCTCCAGAATTTAAGAACTTTCATTCCTTTCTCGCGCTTCCATCTTTCCCGGCATGCGGGGTCCGCAAACTCGTTGGCGCTGATCGGCACCGAGGGTCGATATCCGATCGACTCAAACGCCGCGAAAGCCCGCTGAATCACCCCACGCTCCAAACGGATGACCAGATCCACATCCCGTGTCAAACGGCCATAGCCGTGGTGAATGACCGCGATTCCCCCAACAACCAAAAAAGGAACATGCGCCTCTTGGAGCGCTTTGCAGATGGCGTCGAAACTGGCTTTCTTCATGAGGGTTCAGGATGAGAGTGTTCTCTTAAACCGAGGCGAAAGGAAACGAATTCGCTTTCATGGCGCAAGGTTGCCGGGTGGCGCGGGTTTCCAGCCCTTGCCCGCCGCAAGGGCTGTGGCGAGGCGGGCGGCAAGGTCGGCCTGCGCGGCTGCCTTCGCCTGGGGCAGCGCGGCAAGGCGGCGGAGGCCGTCGTAGTCGGTGGCATAGCGCTCGACGGCGCGCCGGTAGTGGCCGAGGGTCTTTGTGCAAACGAGCGTGTAGGGGCTTCCTTTGCGCTCCGTCACGTGAGTCATGTCGACGTCGAGGCGGTCGATGACATCATGGATTTTCTGGCGCAACTCCTTGCGGAGAGGCAGGCGCAGAACCTGGGTATCGGGGTCGAGGGCGAAGTTACGGAGTTCGGGCGGAAGCCCTTTGCGCTGCGCCTCGGTGAGGGGCAGGGTCCAGTCTTTGGGGTGCGGGGGCGGCGCGGCGGCGCGCTCGAGAAGGTGCTCGGCCGCGTGCCGCCACAGAGGCCCGGCGGCCCATTCAGGAAACGGTTCTCCCTTTGGCGCGGACTCGAATGCCGGGAGAAGCGTCTCCAGAGGCGAAAAAGTAGTCGTGTGCGCGCGGATGGCCTCGAGGACGGCGGTCCGCGTGTCTTTATCCCATCCATCAAGCGCGCGCAGGAAGCGGACGCCCACATCCGGCGGGCAGGGCACGGCGATCTGCTTTTGGGGTCGGCGATAGGCATAGGGATCGTCGGCCCCGTCCCGTGCGTCACGGTATTCCGTCTGGCTCAGTTTGGCGAGGAGGGGAAGAAGGAGGGCCTTGAGCACCGGCTTGGCCGACGGGGCATCGCGCCACGCTTCGGCGCAACCGGTCCAGAGGAGAAGGCTGGGCACGGCGGTGGATTTTGCCTTCGGGGAGAGGACCTCTTCGGCAACCCTTTGGAAGCCTTTCGGCCCGGCCAGGCGCGCCCAGTCAATCAAAGGCGCATAGTCCCGGGGCAGGTGCATTTGCAACAGGGGGATTATGCGCTCCCGCAGCAACTTCACGTCGCCAAAGCGGACGAGGGCGGAAATGAGGCGCTCGGGCTGGTCCTTCGGAAGCGCGTAGGCGTGCGGGGACCACATGGGGGCCACGATCCGCATGAGCTTGCGCACGCTGGCGGCGGCGGTTCCGCCGGGATCGCCGCCGAGGGCCGCTTCGATCCGCTGCCCGATATGCGCCAGAGTGGCTTCCAACCCCGCTGACGCGAGCACCTCATCGGCACTATTTCCGGGCCAAAGAACGACCGCCGCCCGCAGATAGGTGCGCTCGAAGGACGCCCCCTCGTTACCGGTGGCTTCGGAAAAGTGGGTTTTGTCGGGGGCCTCGCCGTCGAGCGCGCCAACCGGAAGAACTTCGCCGTCCTCGAGGGGAATCTCGCCGTATTCCACCGGCACATCCTCCGCCGTGCGCCATTGGCTGATGAAGCGTTCCTCGTCGCACACCTCCCCGATCTCGAAATCCTCATCTTCCTGCTCCTCTTCGTCCTCATCTTCCTCTCCCTCCCAGCGCGACCAGCGCCGTCGCCTGTTCCGCGAGCCGTCCCACCTGCCGTGGTATTCGGCCCAACCGGATTCCTCGATGTGGAGCATGCCGAGATGGGCCACGCAACCGCTGGCTTCCGCCGCCGCGCACAAAACCCGCGCCCGCACCGCGTCGGGGCCTTTCAGCGTTGCGAACGACAGGGCCGCTTCGGTGTAGCGGTGTTCGAGCAAATACACGATTTTCTTGGACCGATCCTTCCGCGCGGTCCAGGCCCGCAGAGTCTTCGCCGCAGCTTCGGTGTGGGGGCGGGCATCGGGCACCGCCACGCCCTTTTTTCCGGAAACCATGATGAGGTTATACACCAGACAAACGCGGTGGCCCTCCCTCACCGGGCGCACCTCATGCTCGCAATCGGCGTAAAAGGCCGCGTAGCGCAGTTCGCCGGGGTCGACGTTGCGCAGGTCAAGGGTCACCTCCCGGCCGTCGTGGCGCACGATCAACTCGCCGCCCTCATGTGCCGACGGGAGGACAATGATCAGCGTGCCGAGCATGCCGGGCGCTTTTTCGGTGTCGCGGTGGGCGAGGAAAAAACCGCCCTCTTCATAAATGAGGAGCTTGTAGAATTCTGCCGAGAGGCTGCCCTCCGGCCGCCCGAGCCCCTCGGTTGCCGACCGGACGATGGCGTCGAGCGTCTCGGTCCACTTTTTGCCGGATAGGCGCACGTTCTCCGGTCCGACCTGCCGCACCTTGCGGACGGATTCGTCGACCAGGGTCTGGTCGCCCCGTCCGTAGGGAGCGGTCTTCGCGGCGGCGGCCAGTTGGCGGGCCTGCTCCGGCGGGACGGGAAAGGAAATCACCCCCGCCCCCGCCACTTTCATCAGCGGCGGCGCGCACTCCAGTGTCCCGGTGGCGAAGTAGTCACCCGGACGCTCCAACCCGTCCAGCGCTTCGTCCAGCGCCTCCAGTTCCTCGGCATATTTGATGTCAGGCGTATCGGACATATTCGAAAAAGCTTCCGAAATCCGCCGACAAAGGCAATCTGGCAATATGGGTCTCTTCGACACCATCCATTTCAAGGAACCTCTTCAGGTTCCCGGCTGGAAGCAGCCCGTTACCGGGATGCAGACCAAGCACTTTGGAAGCTTCATGCAGGACTACACGGTGGGCTCGCTCCTGCCGGAGTCCCCCGTCCTCATCGGCGTGGTCGAGGACGCTTTGTGGTGCGCGCCGGAGGAGAAGGGCGGCGAAGGCCGGACCCATCCGGTCTATTTCGCCATCTGGCACCGGATTCTTGCGGGCGTTTACCTCGATGCCGGGCAGGCGGAGGAGCGGCTGCGCACAGTCGACCGTCTCGACCTGATTACCTGGCTCGACCAGGCCCAGCGCCAGACCCGTGTCTGGAAAAACCGCTATCACCGCCTCTACGCCGATGTCCGCGAGTGGCACGAACGCCAGACCGAAGCGGAGCCCCCGGACGAGCGGGCAGCCGCCTTCCGCAGACTGCGCCACCGCCTCCCCGAAGAAATCCTCCACGCCCCCGACCCCCTCAAGGCCATCCTCGAAAAGCATGCGAAACAAGAGGAGACAGCTGGCGACGGCGAAATCGAGTGGTTTTGAGGGCGCGGATAACCGCTGTTGACGTGAGCTTGCTTCAATTGAGCGCGGAAGGGCGGCGAAGCGGTATGGGTGGGAGGAGGAGGGCTGGCTTGCCGAAGCGGAGCTGGTGGAGGAAACCGATGTAGGGGTCGAAGCCCACGACCTAGGCGGCGAGGACGCAATCCTTGGCGAGGAGGCTGTAGAGGAGGGAGAGGAGGGCGTTGACGGGATCACGGGGCGGTCGCCGGTTGCGCTCGCGAAAGTCGAGGGAGAAGGTTTGCTGTTCGTCGGTGGGGGCGTCAGGCTTTTTGTCGCGGGCGCTCTTGAGCATGCTGGCGAAGTGTTCGAAGTAGAGCCCGGCGGCGGCCTCTTCGATACCAAGGGCCTGGGCGGGGCCGGGGGCGTGGAGGACAGCGTTGGAGAGGTATTTGAGGGCGCGAAGGGTTTCCTTTGGGGGGCTGAGGTGGTTGCGCATGAGGAGGGTGCGCTGGTTGCGGATCTTGCCGTGGGCGAAGAGGCGGGCGAAGCGAAGGGAGCGTTCGGGATCGGCGGCGGTGGCGAACTGTTCGATGCGGGTGAAGACGTTGGTGAGGCTGTGGCCGCGCGTCATGCCATAGAACCACCCGCCCATGGAGAAGTAGGTGATGGGGATATCACGTTCGCAAAGAGCCTGGACGGCGGCGGTGGAGAGTTGCACAGGGCCGAAGAGGGCGAGGTGGTGCAGATCGTGAAAGCGGAACTCGCCCACGGCTGTCTTCTTCTCTTTTACGACGAGGGTGTTGTCTTTTTTGGAGACATAGTGGCCGGGAGTTTTGAGGTAGAGGGCGCGCGTCTCGGGATTGGAAGCGACGAGGCGGCGCACATCCTCGCCCGCGCGCGGGGGGGCGACACGGATTTCCGGCACGGTGGAAAAGGGACCGGCGTTGATGCGGGCGGCGGCCTGGGTGTCGTCGATGATGTCGAAGTCAAGGGTGAGCTGCACACCGGGGTCGGGTGGCGGGGCTTGCGCGAGGAGGCGGCTCTCGTCGGGCATGCAGATGCCCACGAGAGAGCAACCGGGGCATTTCGGGGAGTCGTCGAGCGGTGGGGGCATGGGTCCGCTGGCGCAGGCGCGGGCGGCGGTGGATCGGGCTCTGCGGTCTCCGCCTTGGTCGGCCTTTTCCGGGGTTTCTCCGGAAGGGCTCCGGTTCCGCTGTCCTGACGCTTGTGTTGCGCTTTGCCCGCGAGGGTGTCGGCGTTGTGGGCAAAGACGCCCTCGACGAACTCGTAGTAGAAGAGCCGTGGGCATTACACGAACTCATTGACCATGCGGACGGGGAGGATCATTGGGAGAAAGAAGGAAGAAGGAGGATTGGGGGATTGGGGGATTGGGGGGGCGGAGAGCATTGAAGAGGGATGAGGTAGGGGTGTGGACGAAGATGAACGCTGTTTAGAATCGGAATTGCATAGCTTTGCCGAGGAGCGGAGTGGGGTGAACACGGGTGCCGGACTCACGGATAAAGCCCTGCGGGTCCTCTGGGGTCATGACCAGGCCGAGCTTGTTCAGGGGATAAAGAATTCGGTTGGAGACCAATCGCGGCAGGGGCAGGTAGGGGTTATCGTCGGCGACCGATTGCAAGGCAGCCAGTGCGGTGGGGAGGAGCACATGCTCCGGCACGGATTCGATCGGGAGGGATTTGCCGACCAGGCCGTGAAAGCGGTAGAGGATAAAGGGGAAGGTGATCTGAATGGCCGGGATATCCGGACCCCGGGTCATATATTCGAGATTGAATTTTTGGAAGTAGGTCTCCACCAGGAGCGCAAAAAGCTCCCCGGCGTGCGCCTCCTCCAGAAGATGGGCATACTTTTTCCGGATGACCAAACACCCCTTGGCTTTACCGATCACCCCAGCTTGCTGACAAAGCAGGCGGGCTATGTGCAGGGGGAACAGGTCCGTTTCATTGAAGACCTTGTTGACCGCTTTGGCCTTGCGCGCCTCATTTTCATCGAGCAGCACATCGACCAGCGGGGCGACGAAGGCCCGGGGAAGGGCACCCTGCTTGGTGGTTTTCACCGGGGCCGATTCGGACAGTGCGATGAGGAAACGGCGGGTTTGCCGAAAAATTATCGAGCCCTCCAGATCGGCAAAGGTGAGCGCCGGGTTGAACTGCAGGGGTGACGCCGGATCGCTCCACGGTGTGTAGAGCAGACGGTGGACTTCTTCGGGTGAAAGACCGCCCGCCGCCGGATCGGGCATGCTGTTGATGCGGTTCATTCGCTCGCTCACGAGTCGCCGGAGGGCTTCCACGTCAGGATCTTGGGGAGCGTCATTGTGGTCAATCATGGTGGCTGTTTCGGGTGTGGTGAATGGGATGGATCAGGCGCTTGGTGAGGAGGATTTAAAGGATTCACCATGGACTAAAGGAAGAGCATGGAATTCTGGGCGAGGGGGAGACCAAGATGAAAATGGATACGAAAAGGAAGATGGTCAGGGAAGGATAGGGGGATTTTGGTGGTTGTAGGGGCCGGGGGGGGGGCTTCGATGGTGCCGACGATTTTTTGGGCGGTGGTGGGGCCGATGCTGGGGAGGGCTTGGAGGAGACGGCGTTGGCGGGTGGAGCGGCGCTTTGCTTTGATGAGGCGGGTGGGCACGTAGCCGTCGTCTTGGGCGCGGTGGAGTTGTTGGGCGGTGTAGCGCACAAGGCGGGCGGTTTCGGCGGGATCGTTTGCCCGCAGGACCGGGATGTCGAAGATGAGCATGAGGGAGATGAGGGCTCCTTGCAGGGCGGGTCTCCGCACCTTGAGCGCGGCCCACTCGGCAGGGGTGCCTTCGATGATGTAGGCGGGGCGCAGGGGCGACCGCACAAGGCGGGATGCTTGGGAAAAGAGCCGCCCGTCAATGAGGGAAGCCGCAAAGTCGGCGGCGGTCTTGCGCTCGATCACGAGGGCGTCCCCGATCTGAAAATCCCCCACTTCCAGGCGCGTGCATTCGACGGCCAAGTCCTCCATTTCCCGAAGAAGCGCGAGCAACACGGTGTTGCGCTTGCGGTCGTCGATGAGGAGGCGGAGGGGCGCGGTCATTTTTGGCGGCTGGGTTTTTTCAATCATATCCTGGAGCATCCGGCAGGAAGCGGTCACGGTCGTAGGGCGGATCTTCCTTCGGAGGCACCTCGTCCGGCCAGGTAGCCCGCATCTCCTCGTCGGCGTAGTAGCGGAGATAGGCCTGTGTGCCATCGGGATCGTCGGCAGTGCCATACTCGTGGGCGGGGATGTGGGTATTCCATTCGGAACCGGGCGGCGGGACGGAAGTCGGCGATTCGAGGGCTCCGTAGCAGAGGAGACGGTAAAGCTCGGAGTCACTCAGATGATCCGTGGTCGAGACGAAGACGCGGATGGAGGCGAGGGCGTGGAGGAGGTTCCAAAGGGCGGCGTGCACCTCGTCCTCGTTCCGGAGGTCGTTCGGATCGACCGGCACAAAGCCCGCCTCCTTTTGCAGGCGCCCGCCGATGGTCGAATCCTCGGCCGATTCGAAGGCGAGGATGTGTTTCCAAAACGCCTCCTGTGTATCCATCGGGAGGTTGCCGGTCCCATACTCAGCGAACGGTCCATCGACGCGGTCCATCACATCCTTGCGAAGGTCGCCGAGGCGGAGGGCTTGTTCGATGAGGCGATTTTCTTCGTCTTCTTCGTTTTCGGAAGGTTCGGGCATGGGGGTGTGCGGTTGGAGGGATGGAGCGGGGGAGTGTTGGAGGTAGAGGAGGAAGACGAAGATGCCGAAGTCCGGCTAGGAGAAAATCGCGAGCTGATGGACAAGAACCGGATAAAAGGCCGACAGGG
>JAFIGE010000066.1 GCA_020831585.1 Opitutales bacterium
CGAGCAGGATCCGTGGTGCGAGATCCGCGGAGCCGGGGTGGTGCTGGAACCGCTCTCGCCCAAGGGCGCGGCACCAAACCCGTCTTCACGAGTGGCGGGGCCGTCGGGGCCGTCCGCCGCTTCGCCCGAAACGCTGTGGCATGTGCATATCGACGGCCGGCGCGAGACGCTTGTCCGGCGCCTCCTCGAAGCGCGGTTGGCTGCGGGAGAGCTGCCGCCCTCGGCGCTCGTCTGGGAGCATGGCATGGCGCTATGGGCACGCCTTGAGACCCTGCCCGAACTAGCCGCCTTCCTGCCCCCGCCATCGGTGCCCGAGCCGGAAGCCGAGGCCACCGGCCCGCAGCCGGGCCTGGACTGGACGGTGCCGGACATCGGCCTGGAACTGGTGTGGATCAAGCCGGGGAGTTTTCTTTTTGGTGGTTCAACTCTCGACACCATGCGCGATTGTATGCTGCATGACGGATTTTGGTTGGCAAAATCTCCCATAACGCAGATCCAATACGCTCGAGTGACGGGGAGGAATCCGGCAAGGTTCCGAGGCTCGGATCAACTGCCAATCGAATCAATTTCCTGGGAAGAGGCATTGGACTTTTGCGCGAAGCTTTCCAAAAAGGTGCTCACGGGTTGCACCTCTCCCCACGGGTTCAGATTGCCGACCGAAGCGCAATGGGAATACGCTTGCCGGGCGGGTTCACAAGACCAGTTTTCCTTTGGAGATGACGATACACAACTGGGCCATCATGCATGGTATGCTGGAAACAGCAAACGCCGAACACACCCGGTCGGCTCCAAGAGAGCCAACCCATGGGGCTTCCACGATATGAATGGGAACGTTTGGGAATGGTGCATGGACTGGCACGCCGATTTGCCGGACCGGCCCCTTGTTGATTGGATCGGACCTTCCACGGGACAGGATCGCGTGTGCCGCGGCGGAGCTTGGAACTCGGGAACGGAGGCTTGTCGTTCTTCAAGCCGACAGGCGTCGAACCCCAAGCACCGGAGTCCATTTATTGGCTTTAGAGTTGCCCTCTCCCGCGCCCAGTAGATTCGGCCTATTGAAGGCGGACAACCACAGCTGCTGAAAACCTAACCGCCTATGGGGAGAATTCCTCAAGGCGAGCGTCGACTTGTGCCCGGACGACTCTTGCCTTCGAAGTGCTTTCTTGGCTGGCAATCAAAAGCAACTCACGTTCAATCCGGACTGCTTTTTCCCTCTGCTCCTTCAGGTATTTCTCCGCTTCCTTTTCGTTTCCATCGAAATTCTTCAGAACGGAGTCACGGTCGAGGTTTACGTTCACGATAGCATCCTGCTCCTGCCTTAACGTCAACCAACGATTCAAACCGCCCACTACAACGTCATCTACCAGAACGCACTCAAAGCGTGATCCGCTGGACACCATAATCGAAAACGCATTTACACTCTTTCCAAAAAGATCGCCGATCATACTTGGTGGTATTTCAAGCTGAACACTTGGTACAGTAGTGTCTTTTTCCGAAATCCTTAAGTTGGTAACATGCTGATACTGGAAGCCCTCTTCGCGTCTGCCATAAGCTTTTCTCGAAAGAAAATCATAAAACAAACCACAGACAGCCAGCTTCTTCTCCAATAAAAAAATAAACTGCAGATAATAGACTTGGAAGAAACACTCCCCCGTTTTCGCTACGCGAAAGGCGGCAATCCTGGAACCAATGGAATTGACAACCGATTGGAAGCCCGTGCTATCTCCATCTTTAAAAGAGACCGGCTGCATCAACCCCCAACCATCGACAAGCAGCGACCGAACGCGGTCATCAACTGGCTTGTGGCGAATGAAATCATCAATATTCTCCGACGTAACCGTCGCGTTAACGGCATCCGAAAGGAACTTCAATTCAAGATACCGCAATTCTTCGTTAAGATACCTCCGTATTGTTCCCGAATCGGGAGGCGAGGGGATTTGCTTTATCAACTCTTCGACCTCTCTCTCAAGCGCGGTATTCAGCGTAACCAACTTGGAAATTCTTGAATTCAACTTGGAAATCTGCAGCCATTTCGGGGCTATGAAAATTAGCGCCACAATCAACCCAATCAAGAACAAGAGCGGATGAATGAGAGCGGCAAGCGCAATGGCGCCAATGAGACAGGCTACTCCAATAATGATTGAGCTGCCCTTAAGCTCATCGATTATCTTCCTTTTCCAGTAGATTTCAGCCCTGTTTACGGCAACTCTTTCTCTCTGGGGCATTCCGACCTGCGATTCCTCCGGCTGAAAAAAGAAACGAAATTTGTCTTTTTGCCGATCATCCCAACTGTCGCTCCAATCCACTCCATTCCACCATCCATTGAGGCCGGGATTGCCGTAACAATAATAATATTCAATCCGCTTTGGCTCTCCACTGGTGGGAAAGCGTTCGTCTGCAGTTAGTAGATCCTTTGATTTCATAGTTAGTTGGTTTGGATTTTTAATAAGAAAGTTTTCGCGGAGTTCAATCGAGATTAAAGAGAATCCGTGTCATTCGCTGGGTGGACAGATGTGAGACGATGCGGCGCTCCTCTGGGGTGGGTGAGTGGCTTTCCAACTGTCGGTAGATTTCCGCGGAGGGTGTGCCCCGGACCGTGCATCCTTTCGCGTCATAGAACTCCCTCAGAAGGATTCCGAGGACAAGCCGGGCAAGATGGGCCGCAACGCTGGATTCTGCAGCGGATTGCAGAATGCTGTTCAATTGTGCGTGGTGCTCATCCATTTCCTTCATGCCAATGGACGAAAGGGGCCTTCCGGCCAATTTTGCAACACAGAGATAGGCACGAGCTTCCGGGTCTGGCTGATTCTGTAAAGCCTTGAGGAGATTTTGCCGAGCCACCTCATAGTCACCGTTTATCAGAGCGGCTTTGCCGACTCGAAACGCGTTCTCGGCTTCTTTCACCAAGTCCGGGCCGTGGTGAATGTTCACGGTAGATCCCACAAACTGTTGCCCGACATGCGATGTCGTCTCGTTTCGGATGTTTGTTGTGTGTCGGCTAAAGTCGCGTTGGTCTCTTATTGCAACATCTCCTTTGATCACGGAGTCCGCAATGCTCATCCTGTTCGATCCGTTGTCGGCCGGGGTGTTTGCTTCACCGCAAAAGGGGCAGGCTTTCCATGCCGGCTCGAGAACCTGGCCACACCCATTGCAGGAGGGCTTCCGGACGATCTCCGCGCCGCACCACGGACATGCGGCCCAATCCTTTTGGATGTTTTGTTCGCAAATCTCGCATTTCATGAGCATGCCTTTATCGGGATGTTCCACAGGACGGGCAGGCTTTCCATTCAGCTTCAACGGGATTGCCACACTGCCGACAATGTGGTTCAAGAGTATGCCCGCACGCGGGACAGGCCTTCCATGCTCTGTCAACGGGAGAACCACAATTCCGGCAGTTTATTTTCTGATTCGGATGGAGTGAAGCTCCGCATTCCGGACAAGCTTTCCAGTTGGCTTGAACCGGCGTGCGGCACGAAGGGCAGGAATTCCTGGAACCCGGGGGAAATGGGTTTCCGCTTACATAGGGTCCCTGATGCCCGGTGGATTGCATCGGATCCCGCGAACGGTCTTCACGAGGGGCCGGCTTCGCCGCATGCATAAGGCCCGACGCAAGATCAGTCATGGTGCCATGGTATTGACGGTCGCGGTCTTCGGCTTTCCGGTAGGTATCGAGGTTGTTCGCTGCCGCTTCAGCGGCAGCCCTAGCCTTTACTTTCTCATCTGAGGTGGTGGCATATTCCTGCTCCGTCGCTTGCCGGAGCATGGTATTGAGGACGCTTGAGTCCGCCGCTCCCGAATGCAGACCCTGGCTGACCAAACGCTCCATCATCCCCATCCGGGCCATGGACTCATCGAGTTTCAGTTTTCTTTGTTGGTAGCGATCCTCTACCTCCGCTTGAAGCCTGCGGAACTCGGCGTCGATTTTCTGCCGACTTTCGGCTGTTTGACGCTCGTGTTTGGCTGTCGCCATTTCGATCTGCATGCGAACCATGCTACGCATTTCCCTGTCCTCGGCTTCAAGCGAAGCAAGGCGGGCTTCATGCTTTTGCTTGAATTCATGATCCTCGAGATCCAAGCGAAACTCTTCTTCGGCTCGCCGCTGCTCCAATCGAGCGAGCGATTCGGATCTCTCAATGCCGATCTGAATCTCTCGCACCTGCGCTTCGATTTTTGCCGTGTCGACCTCGCTCCCTTTGAGAAGGAGATCCCGGCGAATCTCTCCCGCCAAAAGAAGGTCCTGCAGATCCTCGTCTCCCCGCGATTTCGCGAGTTTCAACTCCTGGAGATTCGAAAGCCTGGCTTTTTCGATCTCCTGCTCGCGTCGGAGGTGGGCGATTTCGCGTTTCTTGGCGAACTCCAAGCCTTCCTCTTCGAATTCGGCTTGTTTACGCTCAATCGAATAGACCTCTGCATCGCTCAGTCCCCACGAAATCGAAAATGAATCAAGCGTGAGACCGATTTGATCGAGCAGGGGCATTAACTCTTTTGCGGTCGCGTTTTCGATCTCATGGAGGATTTCCCGGTCCCGTCGAAGCTCGGCGGCGGGGTGTTTGGCGATCTCCGGGAGCAGGACCTTTGCAAAGAGTTCATCCTGCAGGAGGGCGGACAAATCCCAACTGGCCAAAGCTTTCTTTCCTTTCACCAGCCTGACCAGTCTCGTGGCGTTCCGCTCTTGAATTTTCAATTGCAGGCGGCATTCCGCGCGCATGATTTGACTATCCGATGTTACAGCCAGAAGCGTCCCTTGGCGCAAACTCGTCGCCCGAGGCGAAGCACTTGATTTTTGTCCCTCGACGCCATCAACCCAGCCATAGCCCGCTGCCGCACGCAGAAAGCTCTCGAGCGAGAAGGGGTCGCTTTGCGAGGCGGAGCGCGGAGCCATATTTTCCGTCTCGGCTTCTCCTCCAAGGAAAACCCGGAGCACGATGGGATTGAGATCGAGAACGTAAACAGTGATTTCGCTTCCTTTCGTAAAGAACGAGGCCAATCCTGACCACATGCCGGAAACATCGACTTTAGTTTCGGTAAGCAATTCCCCGAGTTCGCCTCCACGAAGGACAAGAACGCCCTCCCCCGGCTCAATGACCAGACTTTTGCGAAAAAGACCCGGTAGCTCGCTCTGTTCGAGACAGGAGACAACTGTTTGCTCACCGTAGAGTCGCCAATTAACATTCATGGACTCGATTTTCGAAGTTGATTAAGTTGCATTGCGAAGAAGTTGAGAGGGCGGGTTAGGCCCGGAGAGTGAGCACCATGGCCACGCGGCATAGGGAAACGGACTAAAATTCCCTGCCGTCCTGTCAATCCCAAATCAAAATTTCTTGCACCCCATTGCCCGATATTGATTTTGACAAAAGAACGTGGGTTTATGACGATTTTTGAAGTCTATCGTTTGGTGTTCGCATGTTTTGGCACACGAAATCTTACGGTTTTTTTGCAGTCTCGTTTAACCTTTTCGTCATCGACAAAGCTGTTTACCGGGATGAATGACACAGGCGAACTCTGCCTCTCCCAAAACGACTCCCCTGGGAACCGTTCAATGCTCATCGGGAGCGGTGCGGTTGGTGCTTGCTTCGCCCTCTGTGATCGTCGGGTAAGAAAAGATTGTTTGGATTCGTAGGGAAACCTTGAATGGGAAGCATGAAAAAGCGTGCCGTCATTGTGAGGATCAATCGTTATGAGGACAGCGACCACATCCGGGCTTTGCGCTGCGCGGAGCAGGACGCCCGTGGTCTGGACAAGTTTCTCGAGCACCGGCTGGGCTTTGAAAACCTGACGCTTCTCGGATCGGAAGCGACCAGCCGGGAGGTCAACGAGGCCGTGCGCGAGAGCTGCGCGGGCCTGGGCAAGGGCGACCACAGATATGATTCCGGTGGAGAGCCTGTACCGCTTCAGCGATTCCTGCGGGGCCTCGCGGATACTCATTATCGACGCCTGCCGCGATCATGTGGACGCGGGCCGCTCCGGTGACGCTTTCGGAGAGCCGCGAACGCAACCTGCGGAAGCTGAATCGTTTTGCCGGGGAGCGGGGGCCTTCTGTCCTGCTGTGCTCCTGCCGCAGCGGACAGCGTTCGCATGAACTGGCCAAAGCGCGTGCGGGCGTGTTCACCCGGGCGCTTCTCGGGGAGATGCGGCGTTGCCTCGACGCCCACGGATGCTTCCGTTTTCCCGAAGACATGGGGACGCTTTCGGAAGCGACACGCGCAATCCTCGCCGGGAATGGCTTGCGGGCGCAACAGGACCCCATCCTCGAAGTCTGTGGCCGAATTGTTCTTGCCGGTGGCGCGACGGTTATCGGGGGGAAGGAGAATGGCCCGGCCCTCTCTGCATCAATAACGGGATCGGTGTCGCTGTGGCATGTTCTCGTTGAGGGCAAGCCAGAGGTGTTGGAGGAAGCGGCCTTGCGGGGGCGTCTTCTTGCCGGTGGGTTGAGTCCGAAGACGCTCGTCTGGCGGGCAAATCTCGGGAGATGGACGGCCATTGTGGATTTGCCCGAACTCGTCGCCTTCCTGCCCCTGCCGCCGGTGCCCGAACCGGAGCCGGAGCCCGTCGGCCCGCATACGGGCCGCGACTGGACGGTGCCCGAGTTGGGGCTGGAGCTGGTGTGGATCGAGGCGATGAAATTGTGGGTGGGCCGCTATGAGGTCACAAACACGGAGTACCGCGCGTTTTGCAGCGTTCATGACAGCGGTCTTTACGCAGGTCACAGCCTGGACGGCCCGAGGCAGCCGGTGGTGCAGGTGAGTTACCACGACGCCGTGGCCTATGGCGAATGGCTGACGCAGCGGGAGCGCTCGGCGGGCCGGTTGCCCGAAGGGTGGCGTTACCGCTTGCCGGAAGGGGAGGAATGGACGTGTTTTGCGCGCTGCGGGACCTCGCGGGTGTATCCGTGGAGCGATGCGATGCCACCGACGCAGGGAAACTACGCCGATGAGACGGCCGGGTATGCTTTTGCGTGGGGGATACTTACGGGCTATGATGACGGGTATGCGGTGACGGCGCCGGTGGAGAAGAGTGGTCCCAACGAGTGGGGTCTGTATGGCGTAGGCGGCAATGTGTGGGAGTGGACAAGCGATGAGTGTGCGTCGTCGCGGGCGGTGCGCGGGCGCTCGTGGAATGTCAGCAACGAAGCGCTCCTGCGGGTCGAGAGCCGCAACCATGACGAAAGCTCCCTTTCCCACAACAACATTGGATTTCGACTCCTGCTGGCTCGATGATCGGGCTACCGGCTCGGTCGAGAACGGACGCGACCGGGTGGTTTGCCTTGTTGCCTTGGCATCTGCGGGCTGGCGGGAACACCGCCCCAACCTTTGGTTTTGTAAAAAGATTGAAAGAAGCGGTCGGATTACAGCGTAATATGCGCATGGAACAGGCATGGTCTTCATGGTGCTTTCGTCGCCTCGCCGCTTCTCTGGTTGCCTTGTTGTGGTTGCCCGCAGCCTGTGCGCCGGAGAGCACGTTTTCGACCGCCGCCGAGGTTGAGCGGTACTGGACGGAGACGGAGGCCCTACTGGCGGAACCGAAGCAGAAGGGATGGTTTGGGACAAGGCGTGTGTTCGCGGCCGGTCGCGCGGATTCGGTTGAAAGCCGCCTGTGGCGCTTGCGCGAGGCAACGCGTCCGGGCGGAGTCTGGGAACATGAGGAAGCCGTTTATCGGGCGGCCACCGTCGCTCTGGTCCACCGCTTGCTCGCACGGGGCGCGGTGGATGATGCGGAAGCCGTCGCGTTGGAGTTTGTCGAGCACTATCCGGGGTGGGAGGGGACTATCCATCTCAGCAGCCACACGCTTTTGGGCGAACGCATCTATGTCGAGGCCCGTGGACAGCCGGAGCGGGCGATGGCGCTCTACGAGGGAGCCTCTTTGGAAGACCCGGCATACGCGCCGTTATGGGCGATGGCCTTGGATCGCGTGGGTGACCGCGGGGCGGCGGTCGCGGTGCTCCGCCGGGCGGTGATCGGGGGGGCGGTCGAACGTCTTCCCTTGATGACCGCTGATTTGCTGGAGAATTGGGGTGAAGGAGCGTTGGCCGAACGGTTTCTCCGCGAGCGTTCGACTCTTGAAGGGGACGCCGCCTCCATGATCCGTTATGCCGGCCGTCTCATCGAGCGCCGGGAGCGTCGCCCTGCCGAGGCGCTTTTGCGGAGGGCGATTGAGCGTTTTCCAACCGATCCCGCGCCCTATGCGAGTTTAGCTGCTTTTCTTGAAACGACCGGGCGGGCCCGCGAGATAGAGGCTTTATGGCGAAGCGCGTCCGCGCATGGGTTGACAGATCTCGCGACACGCGAGGTGTTGGCGCTCCATGCGCGAACGGACAATTTTTCCGCCCGCAGTCGCTGGATCAAGGAGCGTATTCTGAAAGAGCCTGCCGACCCTGCTTGGTGGAAGCTACTCGCTCGCCATTACAGCGAGTTCGAGCGCGACGAAGAGGCCGTTACCCGAACCCTTCTTCAGGCCCGGATGTCGGAGGCGGCGGACGCCGACTGGGAGCGTTTTGGTCTGGAACTAGCGCGCGAACGCTTTGCCGCCTCCGGCGGGTTGAAAGTGGGCTTTTGGGATCGCCGCGCCGGGGCCATAGAGGGTTTTTTGGCAAGGTTGGAGAGCGTTACTTCGGGAAGCCAACTAACTCTGGAAAATCGCTCAGCCTTTCGTCTTGAGGACATTCGCGTAGAAATCAATCCCGCACGCTGGCGGAGCGGGTTTAGCGCAAGCGTGGCTTCGCTCGATGGTGGCGAGCGGGTACGCTTGCCGCTCGCCCGCTTGGCGGATCGGCGCAATCGCCCTTTTGATCTCGCCGGTGTGGACATCCAACGCATCGAAGTTCGCTTCCGTGTGGTCACGCCCTACACGGCCTTCGACGGATCGACCACATGGAGCTACCCCGCCGACTAAGGTTTTTTTGTGAGGAAAAGCAGAGGATTCTTGACTGGAATCCAAGGGGTTGGTTTTCCTCTTCAACACGCTTTTTACAAACGTACCCGAACTCCCGCGGAATCCGAACAATGACAGAGGCTGCAGTAACGAGAGATCTTCTTGGCCGACGGATGCGGCGGCTGACAGGGGTTTCTGATTATGATCCCGCGGACAACCATGCGCTTCTCATAGCCGTGGACCACTACAAGCAGTTCCCCGACGAAGAGGGGCGCAGTTGGAAGCCCCTGGAGAACGCGGTGAACGACGCCAACGCTTTGAAGAAAGTTCTTGTCGACGACTACGGATTCTACCCGGAAAAGGTGGAAATGATTGGCGAGCAGGAGGCGACCTTTGAGCGGATTCGCCGGGCGCTCATCGAATACACGTCCCCGAGAGCCTATTCCACCGACGCCGATCCGGCGAAGATGAGTCGGGTAAATCTCCTGGTTTTTTTCGCCGGGCATGGTGCCCGTGATGGGGCGTGGGCACCGGTGAACAGCCGCCCTGACCGGCGCGATCTACTCATTACACCGCCTCAAATCAAAGGGGAGTTTGTAGAGCACTTTCCCGGACGACACCTCCTCATTTTTTCAGACGCCTGTTTCAGCGCGGGCCTTTTGAGGGCGGACGACGGAGACTGGGCGCAAGCGTTTGGAGAAGAAGAGCGGATCCCCGCTTCCTACGGGCGAAGAAGCCGTTTTCTTTTCGCTAGTGGGGACGGACCGGTCGATGATGTGGATGCGCAGGATGCGTGTCACAGTCCGTTCATGAGTTGTTTGTTGAGTTACCTGCGCAATCCGGGCCGCGGTTGCTTCAGCACCCGGGAGCTGGCTGTCCATTTTGATGGCTCGCGCCTCGGTTCCATGCCCCATTGTGAACCCTTGACCGGACATCACGGCGGCGGGCTCTTCCACTTTTTCTATCGTGGCAAGAACTGGGAGCGCTATTGGAAGCCGGGAAAGAGAGAGAGCGACGGCAGCAAACTGTCGCCCTTGATGACGGAGATGGAAAGTTTTGTTGAAGCGAGTGAGGGAGAATGGGAGGAAGCGGCGCTCAACGAGGCGATGGGTCGATGGTTTCGCGCGGACCTGATGGACTGCGTGAAGCGCGCCGAGTGCGAGCGAATTCTTGAACGGTTGCGGCGAGAGTTTTTCGGTCGCTATTCCCTGAAAGTGAAAACCGGGGCTTCAGGTTGGCAACTTCCTCCGGTGCTTGTGCAAGCGGCTGCACCGGAAGGGGAGCGGCCCGACGGTCTGGCTCCGGGAAGTGCGGGGGCTTTTGCGCTCCAGCGCGAAGCGGCGAAGGCGCTGGGCCTTCCGGTGGTTCTGAAACTTGAGCGGAGCGGAGTGGTATTGCGTCTTGTCCCTCCTGCAAAGGATGGCGAGGGCCTGCCTTTCTATCTTTCCTGGTTGCCGCTGGGAGCGCCTTTGGTGGCGCTGTTGCGGGAAAACCGCCAGGGGATTCTGGAATCCGTGCCTCCTTCGCTTCCGCTCGCCAACGATGTTTCGCCGAAAGAGATACCTCGCCTTCTCCGCCGTCTCGAACGCATGGAAAAACTTCCGCCGAAAACGCTCTCCGCGCCGGTCGAGGCGGACTGGTCGCGGGCGTGTCGGGCGGGCACGTCCGAACTTTACTATACCGGTGGCGAGGAATCCGATATGGAACGGGCCGGTTGGTGCGCGGAAAATACTCTGAACCTCGCCCGCGTGGATCCCTGCCGCAAGTTGCCCAACGCCTTCGGGCTTTACGGCATGTTGGGCTGTCTCTGGGAGTGGTGCGTGGACACGGGCGACTCCGGTTGGATTGCTTGCGGCGGCAGTTACCGCGAGCGCGCCCGCGACTGTTCCCATGCGGCGCGTGACCGTTTTCCCAGCCTGAAAACCTTTTCGGATACCGGTTTGCGGCTGAAACTCCAACTCCTCAAGCATGACTAGGATTTCAAAAATTGTCGCCCGGCGGGGGAGCCCATCCGCAGACGGTGAATCTTTTCCTGTATTGGGGGCGCTCTTCTATGGTTTGGTCGCCCTAGCCGGCTTGGGTGGGCTTTTTCTCCTGCTCGTGGAAACAATCGATCTAAGCCGAAGGGAGGTGCAGGTAAGCAGCTTGCGGGCGGCGGCGGAGGAAGGCCTTCAGCGTGCGCGGGAAGCCGCCGTGGTTCTGGAAAGTCGCCAAGTGGAGCTGAATAGGCGGATCGAAGAAAGCGAAAGCGGTCTTGCCCGCACCCGCGGCGACTTGAATGCGGCGCTGGCGGAGCTGGAGGAAGTGCGGCGGGAGACGGAGCGTCAGCGTGGGGAAGCCTCCGTATTGCGGGTGCGCATCGACGAGGACCGCCGTATGGCCGATCAACTGGCGACCGCGCGCGCCCGCCTGGAAGGCATTTTGCCGGAGTTGCGCGCTGAGCGCGACTCGCTTGCTTCCGCCTTGGCCGGACTACAGTCGAGGAAGGAGGCTCTCGATCAGGAGGTTGTGCGCCTCGCCGAGCAGGCGGCACGCATCGATCTCCTCGTCGGCGAACGGGCACGCCTCCAAGGCGAAATCGAACATTTTGGGACGGCGCGGACAGAGGCCGAGGAGCGCTTGGCCGCTATAAGGGGGCAGACGGTTGTCGCTGCGGAGACGCTTGCCCGTGCGCGCGAGGAGTTGGCGGCGGCTGGGCAAAGAAAGCGTGATCAAGAGTCGGAGGCCCTCGAACTGGAGCAGCGTCATGTGCGCCTTCGCGAATCCCTTGAGGAAACTCGGGAGCGGCACCATGCGCTCGGTTTGGAAGTGGCTGAACGCAGTGGCGTATTGGGGGCGAGAGAGGCCATGCTACGGATGCGCGTCCTTGAACGGGATCGTTTGGAGGAGGAGATCAAGACCTTGGAGGCGCAACGCGAGCGTGCTTCCGCCGAACTCGAGGCAACCGTGCAGCGCCTGCGCGAGGCTCGCCATGCGCGGGATGCCCTTTTGTGGGAGGAGTTGGATTCCCGCCCGCAGACCATTGACGCTGTCGAACCCCATTCTGAACCATGATCGAATCGCCTTACGCACTGCCCGCCCTCGTCATCCTCTGCGCCTTCGTTTACATCGCCTCAATCTGGTGCCTGTTTGCCTATGGAGCGGCTCGGCGGCGATTGCACGTTGCCTATCGTCTGAAAACCGCAGAGGCCGAACTTGTTGAATGCGAGGCGGTTCTTGAAAGAACCCGCACCGAGCTTGCGGAAGCGCGCTCGGCGGTTGAGATGGCCCGCACCGAGGAGGGCGAGGCTTTGCGCAACCGCGAGGCCGCGGATTCGCGTGCCGCCGATTTGGAGAAGGGTTTTGAAAAGCAAAGGAAGGAATTTGAGAACCGGCTCGGGCGCTTGAGGAGCGAGGAGCAAAATCTGGAGGAGGCCGTTCTCCTGCTTCGGCGGGAGCGCCGAGAGGAGGAGGAGAACCGTGCCCGGCGTGATTCCCTAAAAAGGGAAGTTGCCGCGTTGGAGGCGCGGAAGGGAAAGGCGGAGTCCGCCTTGGAGGCGGTGGAGCGCGAGATCCGTTCAATCGAGGGCCGCAAAAGGGATCTCGCCGCAGAAGTGGAGGCGCTGGATGACCTGTTGAAAAACAAGCGGCAACAACAGGACCACTACGATGTCGTGTTACGCGAGTTGGCGGCGCGCATGGAGCACTTTGAAAGCAACTTGAAACCGCCCGCGCTGAGGGACCGGTTGCAGGATTTTGAGCGCCCAGTTCTTGCGGCGGTTAGGGAGGGCGCGGCAGTCCCAACGAACGAACAAGCGGCCGTGGAAGCATGCGTTGAAATGCTCTCGGAGGCGGGTTTCGTTTTTCACGAACGCTCGGTGTATGCTTTCCATACTTCCCTGAAGACCACACGCTATTCTCCGATGGTCATTCTTTCGGGGATCTCCGGCACGGGCAAGAGCCAGTTGCCCCGGCTCTACTCTGCGGCAATGGGTCTGCATTTCATGAATGTTGCGGTGCAACCCCGGTGGGATTCGCCGCAGGATCTTTTCGGCTTCTACAACTACATGGAGAAACGCTACAAGGCCACTGAACTGGCCCGCGCCCTTAGGCAGATGGACGCCGCTCATTATCCGGCACCGGAAGCGGATCCGGCTGCACGGGCCGTGCAGCGCGGGGTCCTCATGGTGCTTCTCGACGAGATGAACCTCGCGCGGGTCGAGTATTACTTCAGCGAACTCCTGAGCAAACTGGAGATGCGCGGCAAGGGACTTGCCGGCGACGCCGACCGCAGGGGCCTTGCCTCCATCGAAATTGAATGTGGTGCCCTCGAAGCGGAGGAAAAGACCGTCCCCCTCCTCGTGGATCAAAACGTGCTCTTTGTCGGGACGATGAACGAGGATGAGTCGACACTCTCGTTGAGCGACAAGGTGATGGACCGGGCCAACGTGCTGCGCTTTGGAAAGCCGGGCCGTCTGACTCTTCCGGCGGAAAATGGCGGCGTGCCCGGACGACGCCGGTCAATGGATTTTGAAACGTGGCGAAGCTGGATTACGGATCCGGATCCGGCGGATGAGGATATCCGCGAATTGGATGGCATTATCGAAAGACTCAATGGAGAGATGGACAAGGTGGGGCGGCCCTTCGGTTTCCGCACCTCTCTCTCCATGCGTCACTATGTGGCAAATTATCCCGGATGGGTGCGGGACCGCTTTCAGTGGGCCATGGCCGACATCCTTGAGCAGAAAGTCCTGCCTCGTTTGCGCGGGCTCTCGAACGACGGCGACCGCCAGACCGCCGATGCCTTGGAGGAAATCGGTGCCGTCGTTCGCGGAACCGGGGACGATCCCTTGACACAGGCTTTTGAAGAGGCGAAAGCGAGCCCCATCTTTGAGTTCAAAGGTGTGCGCCGGGAGGCCGGGGCACGCCCATGAATCCTCTCTCCCTCGTTTCCGCCGCATGGGTGCCTACTGATGGCTCCTTTGCGGAAGCTTTGATTGGACTGCCCCGCTGGCTCCGCGTGCGGGGCGATGCTCCGTTTTTGCGCGAGGCCAGTTTGAACGGGATTCTTCCCTGGCGGGCCGGGGTTTTTGCCGACACGGTTGGTCATCTGCGTTTGGCGGACCTTCCATGGCGGGGAGGGCGCGCGCGCGGTGCGTTGCGGCTGCGCCTTGCCAGGGAAATTTTTGAATTGGATGGTGCCGAGGCCCATCCCGGAGGGGAGGCGCGGGCGGGGCCATGGCATGAACAGCGGGAGAGCCTCCTTAATGCCGTCATCGGTGTTTTCGAAGAGTTGCACGGAGCGGGTAACGCCGCCGCCGGGAAGGGGTGCCGGCGCCCGACTGATGATACGGGCGAAGGAAGTTCCGCCGCAGGCTATCGGGTGGCGCAAGCGGGTAATGTGCTCAGCATCGCGCGCGTTTCATGGCCGGAAGCGGTTCTTCTCCTCAATGGGCAGCGCGGGCAACCGCGGATGGACTTGATTGCGCGGATCGCGGAGACTTTTGCGCCGGAGTTGCGCCAACTCGTCGAACGCCCTCGAAAGGTTCTTAAGCGCGAGCGTCGCCGCATCCCGCTCGCACGGGTACAGGAACTCGACAGGACCTGTCTTCAGTGGCTCAATCGGCAGCCGGGGCGGTCGGCGCGTGAAAAGTCAGGAGCCCGGCAGCAAATCCTCGCGGTTTCGCGCGAGGAGTCCTTCGACCTCTTGGAAAACCGGGTTCTGAAGGATTTTCTGCGATTGTGCGTTTTGGCATCCGAGCGGTTTTTGCGGGAGAGCGCGGCCTTCAAGGGAACCGCCCGTTTTAAGCTGGTGGATAGCTTCGGAAGGTTTGTGCGCGAATTTCTTCGACGCGACTTTTTCTCTTCGGTGAGTGCGTTGCAATCCCTCCCCAAACCCAACCACGCCCTGCAATTTGATCCTCTTTATCGGCAACTCTGGAGCTGGTATCTCCGGCTGGTGCACCGTGAGTCCGAACTGGACCGGATCTGGCCATGGCAGCACCGTCTTTGGAGCGATTTCGCGCGCCTTTTTACCGGAACCTTCTTTCAGCGCCTCGAAGCTCTTGGATGGGGTGTTCGTCCCAGTCACGGCCATTGGTTGCGCGTGCGCAACCACCATGAATGGGGCGGTTTTCTCTTTCCGCAGGACTGGCCGGGGCCATCGCTGTGGTTGTTGTCGGAGAATGAAAGGTGGGTCTTCAATGTGCTGCATCCGGAAAGTCGGGCGGATGAAGGAGCGCGTACACGGCTTCGCACGCCAACCTTTCCGGAATGCGGTGCCGATCTGGTCTTGCACTTTTCCACCGCAGCCGGTTTTGCGGAGAGTAATAATCCCGCCCCGCCCCGATGCGCCTGCGTGCTTGTCTTCGCGCTCCTTGTCGAGTGTCCGGAGGCACAAGCGGCAGTGCTTTGCGAGTTGGGGCGATTGCGCCGCCGGTTGGCCGAAAGGGAGGGAGACTGTGCGTTCGGAGTGCTCGTCTTGTTCCCCGCCTCCGGTTCCCCCTGCGCTCACGCAAAAGCCGGAGACGAGGGTGTTCTCGGACTTTGTCTCGATCCCGATCCAGGCACATGGTTCGACGAGCCTTTCGAAGTCACAGGAGGCTGGCTTTGCCGGATTCTCGAACGGTCACCACGAAACCTGGTGCGGTCATCATGAAGAAGGCCGCGGTTGTGGGGGTCGATCTCCGCAGTCCTCTCGGGGTGGCGGGCCCTGCGACCCGAAAGAGGCTACGGTCAGTGGGGAGGGGGCCGTTGCCCGGGTTTTTGCCGGCTTTGTTCTGGTCGGGTGTGCTTCCCGAAATGCCCGTGCTCCTGCGCGCAAATCATTGCCCGCGCTTTCCGGCGGATGATGCGGAGTTCGGGACTTTCCGCCATCGCGTGTTGCCGCTGTGGTTAATGGAAAATCTCATGGTCTCGCCGCGGGCGGCGCAGCTTCGGATCGCCGGTTGTGCGGGCGCTCCCGGTCTGCCAATTCGCGAATGGCTGGAGGGTGCGGGGGCCGAATTACTCGCGGCGCCCATGGGGAACACTCCGCTCCCTGATCTTGCGGTGTGGACGCTTTCAAATACGACATCAGAGGAAACGCAGGAGTTCATTCTCAAGGCGCTTCCGGTTCCCCATTCTCGAATCCGGCTCTTGTGGCGGCCTATCGCCGCCGTTCTTGGAACCTTTGCCCCGCCTCGCCGCGGGCCCATCCGAGGCCGACCGGGATGGCCGGGCATCTCGGAGATCTGGGTGTTTGATTTGGGCTGGGCAAATTGCGCGCTCACGCGATTGCGCGTCGACCAGAAGCGAAGCAGGGAGGCGCGGCAACCGGTTCCCGTGCGCGAGCTTCCAGATGCCAGCAGCCATTGCGAAGCGGATTTCTCGCCTCTCGGCGTGGCGGCAGCCGCCCACCTTTTCGCAAAGGCGGGCTTCACGGCGGACGCGGCGGTTATCGCGCACGCAGCCGAAGCGAGCCCCCTACTGCATCCGGAAGTCCCGCACAATGGCGTCGTTTTGCTTCCCGATGGGCGGGGCTGGCGGGTGCTCCATCGGGACCACTCGCTTTTGCGGGAGGCCTTTCGCTCCGCGCTATTTTCCGACAGTGATCCGCCTGGATCGGACGGGGCCTGCTTCAAGAACATGGTGGAAGGGGCGTCTTGGGCAACCACACCTTGTTTTCCCGAAGTGCTCCCGCGATTCGTGGAACGGCTCGGGCAAATAGTCACCGAGGGGCACCCCCTTGTCCTCTGTGGTCCCGTGGCTGACAAACTTATTCCGCTCTTCGGAAGTGCCATGGCGTTTTGGGAAGTCCTTTTGGGGAGGGCGAGGGTGGATCCGGAGGCTTTTCGACTCTTCCACTCGCCCGGTGCTCTCGCGTCCGGGGCCCGCCAATTCGGAGAGCGAACCCTTGCGGGGGAAACGACGGTGTATTTCGATACACTTCCCGCCCTGTCCATTCGGGTTGTTGCCCGTCGTCTGGGGGAGCATCCAAAGGTTGGTTTCGAACCGCTGATCCGCTCCGATCTGGTTCCCGGCGGCCAGCGTTGGGAGACCCCGAAACCCATTGAGGGATTCTCCGTGGCCCAAGATTCGCGCGAGTTTTCCATTGACCTTCGTCGCAACGAGGAACCCTTCGTCCGGCGGTTGCCCGTTCGACTGCCGATGCGTGTCGAGTCGGAAACACCCGTGCGGATTGCGGCATCGATCCGGCCGGCCGCGGGGCACGCGCGTGTGGTTATCGAACCGATCGGCGATACGGCGGTGTTCGGTCGCCGGGGGGCTCTCGTCATGGACTGGGATCGAATGGAGCTGATCAATTCAGCCGATGTCGACCTGCGCGTCACCAACCGTTGGGGATACCCCGTATTGGTCAGAGACCTTTCACATGAGAAGCCGGATTTTTCCTGGCGGCACTTCCCTGAAACATACCCGGATGATAAGGAAGCTTTGTGCGAGCTTGTGATTGGTTTGGGCGAACGCGGCACCAACCCGTTGCGAGGACGAACCCGAACTTCAATACAGGCGACGAAGGAGGCCTTTGGAACGCTTTTTGCTGAACTAAAATCCATCGCGGATTCGCCCTTTTTGCTCGCGAGCTATTTCAGCAAATTATGCAAAACCTGCGGTTTTTTCATGGTTGAGGCACCGGTGCCCTTCCGGCGATGGCTCATGGAACGCCTTCTCTTGGAGAGCCCTTCCCAGGCGGAAATCCTCGCCGCTGGTCGAACTTTTCGCTCCGGTGAGGAGTTCGGCATTTTGGTTCAAGGCTTGAAGCGGGAGTTCCGAAGGAAGAACACCGAGATGTCGGGCTGGTGGTGGTGGGCCGTCTTTCGTTCGCTCTCGCGATTTCCGCATACGGTCCAAACCCCCGTTGCGGTCGCGGCGGATTTGTTCGGCGTGATGAAAGATTATTTCCGTCGCCACGCGCCTAACCGCCATTCCTACAGTCGGGGGCCGAACGCGCCCTACAATCGGCTCAAGTTCGCTCTCTGCGCTTTTCTTTTCGCCCTGCGGTTTCGAGAGATCTATCCGGACAAGTTTGCGCGAAGCGAGGAGGTCATCGATACCCTTGCTTCAACCATCGAGCGCATGGCAACCGTTCTTGAAATCCCTCCGGCGATGCTTCCAGCGCATTTGCGCAATGCCCCCCTGACTTTCAATAGGCTCGCTGTAACCTTCGCCCGTGAAGAGGCGAGCGATGAAGACCGGGCTCTTCTGGAGGGGATTTCCAAGCAAATCTGATCGTGTGGCGCACTCCTTAATGGATCATTTCGAGAAAATCGCGAAAACCCTTTGTCTTTTGTTGGCAGGATTTATAACTCCGAATCACGCGAAAATGTGCGGTCGTTGTGGGTATTGATCGGTATGAGGATGCGCAGTTCGTCCGTTCCCTTCACTCGGCCGAAGAGGATGCTCAAAGGGTCGGGCGCTTCCTGCTGGAAAGGCTTGGCTTCGAATGCGTGCTCCTGTCTGGGCGCGCGGCGACGCGGAGGGCCATCAACGACGCTATTTGCGCTGCTTGTGCCACCCTAGGCAAGGGCGATCAGTTTCTGTTTTATTTTGCCGGTCATGGTTCGGAACACGCGGGCGTACAGATTCTTCTCTGCCAGGATCTGGTCTACCGCGATTTGGCGGCGGGCGCTGCCGCCGAAGTCGTTACCGTGGAGAGCCTATTTGGTTTCACGGAGGATTGCGGTGCCGACCGGGTCATTATTCTCGATGCCTGCCGTGATCAGGTTCGCCGCGGGGTTCGTTCCGCCGGCCCCGCCTTTGGCGTGGAAACGGCCCGCAACCTGCGCAGAGTGGTCGACAGGCAAACCTCGGGGGGGGCATCCGCCCTGCTTTGCGCATGCGATGCCAATCAGCAATCCCATGAAATCGAGGCCCTTCGATCGGGTGCCTTTTCACATGTGTTTCTCAATGAGTTTGCGCGCATGCTGGATACGAAGGGTTTTTTCGCCCTTCCTGATGATGTGGGACATCTGGCGGGGACGACGAGACGGCTCCTTGCCAAGCATGGAATTTTTTCAAAACAGGTGCCCTGGTGTGCTCATTCCGGACGGATTGTTCTTGGTGTGGAGCCCAAGAACGAGGACCAAACGCCCCCTTCCCCGCCTTCGAGGCGTTCAGCACCAACATCCGGCAAGCGTCGGCGAAGGTCGGGGCTTATGATAGCTGGATTGGCCGGGTTTCTTATGTTGGTCATTGCAGGGATGATCGGAAGCACTCATCTGCCGACTCTTCGGACGATTGATCGGATAGCCGAACTACAGGAGTATGAAGCCCGCTCCGGCGAAACGCTTCCGCCTTTCCTGCATGAGGTTGCGAGTCTCGCCAACGGCGGTGATGAGCGTGCACAGGACTTTTTTGATCTTTGGCTTTACACTGGAAATTATACGGCTCTCACCGGTTTGGGCGGACCGCCCGGCTATCCCCGCCCGAGGAGATCGTTGCCCGACGAGGGCGAATGGATGTCTCGGCTCCGCGCTGCTGCTTCCGGCGGAGATCCCGTCGCCGCCTACCTCCTCGGGGTTTACCTTGCGGAGAGTCCGCGAGCTGAGGGCGGACAGGAACTGGAAGCTTTGCGCTTTTTGGAGACCGCCGCCCTTGCCGGTTCCGGAGAGGCCCTTCTTTTTCTCGGAGACCTCTATCGCCATGGTGGGGCGGGCGTTGTCCCGGATTTCGAACTCGCGCGCGCCTACTACGGGCGTGCTTTGAACCGCGGTGTGACCACCGCCCGTGAGCGCTTGGAGGGATTGCCATGATTCAACGTGTTTTCCATCGCACGCTTGGGGCGGGTTTCTGGGTTCTTTTCGCCGCCCTCCTTTTCGGTTGTGAACGAAAAGAGTCCGAGCTTCCACCGCCACCTTCTCTGCCCACCGTGGGCGAAATATACCCGCCACTCCTTGGCGAAATGGACCGGACGATTCGTCAACTCGAACAACAACTCGCGGAGATCAAGCCGGTCTTGCGCAACATCGAGACGGACATTGAGGAGGTAAAGGGGTTGCTCAATCGCCAGGGAATCGTTGTTCAACTGCTGCCGCTCGAAGAGCGCATTGATTATGTCGATGTCGCCGGGCGGGGGTTCAGCCCGATGGCGCGTGAGTTCCGGAAAGGCTTGGAGGATCTCTGGGAAATGCTTCTCGCGATGGAGCGGATGGAAACACAGATGATTCTGAACCACCAGGAATTGCAAAATGGCCGACGGGTGCTTCGGCAACAGATCGAGGTCTCGGGATTGAACGCACGCTATGACCCCCACCTTGTCGCCACCTACCGCGGCCATCTGAACACCGCGAGGAATCTCTTGCGTTCCGAGCTTAAGCAAAACCAGTTGTCCCGATGAAAACACTTTGTCGATTTGCGGAAAAATTTCTCATTTTATTCCTCGTCTTCTCGGTTGCCGGGTGTTCATCACCGAAACAGACGGGCGCGCTCATCGGAGGGGTTGCGGGTGCGGTCGTGGGCCGCGAAATGGGGGCGTCGACGGGTGCCGCCATTGGTGCCGGTGTGGGTGCCGTCGTCGGTTTTGCCATCGGGCGGCATATCGAGGAACTGCGCAAGCAACTCGATGCGGAGCGCGCGAATTACCAGCGCGAGGTACAGAGATGGAGACAGGAGGAAATGCGCATGAGGCAGGCGGGAAACGCGATTCAGGCGGATGACGCGCGCCGCCGCCTAACCGTTTCACAGATGAAATTGAATGCCGCCAACGCGGAGATCGAACGGATTTGGAAGGAAATCAACCAGCTTCAGCGGGAGTCCGATCAAAATGCCGCCGCGCAGCGGGAATTGAAAAGGATCCGCGAGCGCGGGCTCCTGTCTACCTGAATTTCGCGGGGGAGTTTCGTCGCCGGGGCCTGGCGGAAACCCTTGGTGGTGGACAATGGGCCCTGCCCACTCCTCCCGGCTCTCTACACGGTGCCGGGATCAACCTCCAACTCCAAATCCAGTTCGCCTTGCGGGCACCGGAATGAAAGATCGTAGCGGTGCCCGCGCGGCAATTTAAGCTGGTGCTCGTATCCTGAGAGCACCCTGCCGCTGGCGAGTTTGCGTTCGCCGTCGCCCGTCACATCCATTTCGAGGCGCTGGATCGCCCGCCCCTTGGCATCGCTGAAGGCAAAATCGAGGAGAAGGTGGTCCGGATGGCTTGCGCAGCGAATATCGAGGATGACTCCCTCGCTCTCGACTCGAAAACGGTCCGGTGCGCCGGTCGCCGCAGGCGCGGATGAGCCGCGGGTGGCCATGGCGGGTGCAAGCGTGCCGCACATCGGTTGCAGTTCGTCGAGAAAGCTCGTGAGGCGCACACGCAGGCCCGCCGCGACTCGCTTCCAGGCGGGCGCTCCGGGAGTGGGAAAGCGTTCATCAAGGTCCTCCTTGATGAGTTGGCGGAACCATTCGTAGTCGCGTTCGATTTCCGCCATCGTCTTTGCATCTTCCAGCATCGCATTCATTTGCGTTTCCAGATGCCGCAGGGCGTCTTCGCTTGATTGGTTTTTCATAACAGTTTTTTCTCCTTTGCCCATTTTAAAAGTTGCTTTCGAATCCTGTGAAGGTTCACGCCAACGCCGCTGGAGGTAATGTTAAAGCGCTCGGCGATTTCATCGTAGGAGTAATCTTCCTCCGCCCAAAGACGAAGCATGGCGACGGCTCTTTGATTGGGGTGTGACTTGAGGAACGCGATAACAACCGCATAAACTTCCTTGGCTCTCGCTCTATCAATCTCCTGACCGTCGGCGATCAAATCGACGAGGGTGGTCTCCAAATCGGCATTCTTTTCATTCCTGATGGGCGCATCGATTGAGACAAAACGCCTCGAGCGGCGGTTGTGCGCATTGATTTCATCAAGCAACCGGTTTTCGGCGAGGCGCCAAAGCCATGGCCGAAAAGGTCTGCTTGCGTCAAAATCCGCAATCCCCTGAAATACCTTCAGCCAAATCAGGGTAACGGCGTCTCCTTCCTCGATCGGGAGAAAGGCACCGTTGCTCTTTTTGATTCGCAGAAAGACGACGGTCCACTTTTGGAGAGAGCGCGCGAAAGTATCCTTTGCCCGTTTCTCCCCGCGCTGGACCCGCTCCAAAAGGTCCGGGGGGAAGAGTTCGTCGAGATGTTCGTTTCCCATATCGGCGTAATTAAAGCCGCGGGGCGAACGAGGCGACAAGCTTTTCCGGCGACCCGGGCTTCGGCGGGTCTTCGCCACGATCAGACGGGCCACGCTTTGGCCTTTGTCTTCGTTCATCGCCGTAGGCAGGGTTGCGGGGTGTCGCGGCCCGACACTCCCCAGATCTCTTCGAAGTAGGTGCGCACCCGAAGCGCGAAGTCGAGATCACCGCTAAGAACGCCCGCCTCGTGGTTCCGGCGTCCGGGGGACTTGGCACCCAGTCCGGCGCCTGTGAAGTTCGCGCTTCCAAGGTAGGCCAGATGCCCGTCCACAAGCACGATTTTGCTGTGGACCCGGTCGTTCCGCCTAAGCCGGACGCCCTTCCCGAAGCGCGCAAAGGACGCGAGAAATGGAGCCGAGGGCTGGCTGCCGTGGAGAACACGGATGTCCGCGCCCGCTCCGGCGAGGGTGCCGAGGCGCTTGAGCAGGGGGCTGTAGACGGCCACGCCCTCTTCCACGCGCGTGTCCTTCACGGTGGCCGTGGCAATCCAGATCGAGTGGTGGCCTCGCTCCATGATGAGCGCCTGCACGACCCGTTCGTAGTGGTCTCCATCGAAGATGAGTTCCACCGGGAAGCGTTTTGATTCTGCCGCAACTTTCATGGCCATGGGTATACTCGATGAATACGCTGGTGACAGGGCAAAACTTTCAATGGGCAAAGCTCATCGCTTGTTCGGGCGGGAGGTGCTGCCAATGGAGAGGACTTCGTCGACAAATGCTTCCCGCACCTGGCGGTTAAACCTCGCTTGCATATCCTTCAAATCGGCCGGAATGAGCGGTTTGTTCCATTCGGTGCCAAGAAAGATCCAGAGTTTCTGGGCCACCCATTCGGTGAAGGCCTCATCGAGAACCAGAGTTCCCGGCTCGCCCAGGCGGTCGGGGACGAGCGTTTCGAGGCGTTGGGTGTATAGGCGGCAGAATGCGTTGAGTTCCGTCCGGTCCTTTGCACCCAGCTTGAAACTCGTGCGAAATCGATTGAGCGCGTCACATAGGCGGCCCGCTTTCGCTTCCTCATCGCCGGAAAGGCGTTCAACGGTCTCCGCAAAAAGCGTGCGCAAGGCGTCCCAAAAGGCCGTCCTTGCGCGCACGGTCGCAAGGGGAAAGTGTTTTTCCGCCTTTTGCGGAGTGAACGTTTCCTCGTAGTAGCCCCGCAGGGCGCGGAGATTCTCCGCCGCGATGCCCAGATCACGACAGACCGGCTGCAGGGTGCGCGCGACCTCGCCTTGTCGTAGCCAGCCCGGAATGTCACCTTTCCGGAGAAAGAAGGCGATTTGGGCGAGGGTGTCGAGATTGCGACGGTCCGAGGTGTAGAGAGCTTCGAGTTCGCCCTCCTTCAGGCCTGCCGGGCGAAGCACCTTTCGTCCGAAGCTGTCCGCCCCGAGCCGGGCAAGTTCGCGTGCGGCCCGGAGGTGCTCGCTGCGATCCAGCGCACGGGCGTCGGCGCGCAGGGAGAAGGCCGCCGCTTCCGCCTGCTGGCGCACCAGTAAAGGGGCGTGGGCATGGTATTCGGCGGAAGAGCGCTCCACGTCGAACCAAGGGAGGCGCAAGGTGGCGGGCCACCCTAGCGGCCACTGTTCTTCCCGCAGGACGCTGATGGCCAGTTTCCGGGTGAAGAGACAGCGGAAGGTCAGGGCGAAATTCACCAGTTTCCTGCCGCGAAGCGCGCCGAACGGTTCCTTGAAGACATGGTCCGCCGAGGTATCGCGCAAGAGAAAGAAACCGTCCAGATAATCCATCCGGCCATAGCGGAAGAGCGCGCGCACGAGCAGATTCACCTGCGGGTTTCTTCCCTCTCCCAGTTCCGGGCCTCGGAAGGTCGGGGGCGGAGGCGGCTTCGGTGGCGGCGCTACGGCAAAGTCCGCCGACACGTGGCTGTTGAGCCATTCCCTTAAGGCCCACTGCTCCCGCCGGTCGAGCGCGCGGATATGCGCTTTGACTGTTTCCATGGTGCTCACGAAATCTCTCCTCGGTTGAAAACAAACACGCTCCGCAGAGAGCCTTTCTTTCCACGATTTCGGGAATTCCCCCAAGGTTCCGGAAGCCGTGCCCATGCCTTCGCGGCGAAAAGTGCCGCGAGGTGCAAGAAAGGGCTTTCCCCATGCGTAATTCCCTTTCATAACCATTTACCTCTTTTGGCGGGCTTTGCGGCGGGCCTCTTTTCTTTTCGGGTCCCGGCACCCGCCCTCCGGCGATTCCAAAAACCACCGATCAGCATGTCTGGAACCTCAAAAAACCGCGATCTCAAAAGCGGCGCCGGGCGCAAGCTCCCGCCGGAATTTACTTATGTTTCGGAGCGCAATCATGCCCTCATCGTGGTCATCGACGCGTATCAGCACTGGCCCTCGCTGCGCTGCGCGGTGCGCGACGGCGAGACCTTCGCCAAAGTTCTGGTGGAGGATTACCGTTTCCCGCAGAACCAGGTGCGCCTGCTGAGGAACGAGGAGGCCACCCGCGCGGGCATCCTGCGGGCCTTGCACGCCTATTTTCAGCTCGGCGATGAGGACAATCTTGTTATTTTCTTCGCCCTGCACGGCGATCACGATCCGCTCTCGGGCAACGGCTACATCGTGCCGCAGGATGCCGCCCGCGGGGACGACGCGTATGTGGACTTCCTTCACAACAGCTTGCTCAAGGGAAGCTATTTCGAGAGCTACAAGGTGCGCCATTTGCTGGTCATTTCGGATTCCTGCTACAGTGCCTCGCTCCTGCGTTCGGCGCGGCCGCCCGCGCGGGCGAAGGGCTGGAATCCCGCCCGGGGCTACGGCAAACCCTCGCGCTGGGTCATCGCCAGCGGGGACGCGCCCGTGCCCGACGACGGGGGCGCGGGCCACAGCCCGTTCATGACGAGGATGCTGCAATACCTGCGTTTCGGTGACGAGGACTGTTTCGGTGTGCTCGACCTGCACACCCATCTGAGGCGAAGCCTGCCGCAGGAGCCGATGGTGGACCACCTGCACTGCCTGGCGCATGTGAACGGAGGGGAGTTTGTGTTCGTGCGCCCGGCGGGTGCGCCGGAAGTCCTCGGCACACCGGCTCCGTCGGCCCCGCCGCCCCCGGCCGAAACGCAGTGGCATGTGCATATCGACGGTCGGCGCGAGATTCTCGCCGGGAGCCTCATTGAGGCGCGGCTGGGAGCGGGCGATCTGCCGCCCTCGGCGCTTGTCTGGAAGCCGGGCATGGCGGCATGGGCGCCGCTTGAGACCCTGCCCGAACTCGCCGCCTTCCTGCTCCCGCCACCGGTGCCCGAACCGAAGCCCATCGGCCCCCGGGCGGGCCGCGACTGGACGGTGCCGGAACTGGGCTTGGAACTGGTGTGGATTGAGCCGGGGAGTTTTTTAATGGGGTCGCCGGAAAGCGAGGAGGATCGAACCTCCGACGAGGCCCTGCACACGGTGCGTCTGACGAAGGGATTTTGGCTGGGGAAGTATGCGGTGACGCAGGGGGAGTATGAGGCGGTGACGGGAGAGGATCCGTCTGCCTCCGAGGGGTCGGACCGGCTTCCGGTGGAGTATGTGAGCTGGGATGACGCGGAGGCCTTTTGCGAGGAACTGAACGGCAAGTATGGTGAGCAGCTGCCGCCGGGCTACCGTTTCCGCTTGCCGACGGAGGCGCAGTGGGAATATGCCTGCCGGGCCGGGACGCAGACGCCGTTTGCTTTCGGACAGAGTCTGGACAGTTCGCAGGCGAACTTTGATGGTGATTACCCCTACGGCGGGGCGGCCATGGGCCCGAACCGCGGGAAGACCACGCCGGTGGGGAGTTTCGCGCCGAACGCGTGGGGGTTGTATGATATGCACGGCAACGTGTGGGAATGGTGCGCGGATTGGTTTGGCGACTACCGTGGCGATGACATCGATCCTGCGGGGCGGAACACGGGCTCGTACCGGGTCTCCCGGGGCGGCAGCTGGGACTGCTACGCCAGGTTCTGCCGCTGCGCGTTCCGCTACTTGTACTCGCCGGACAACCGCGACAACTACCTCGGTTTCCGTCTTGCCCTCAGTTGCAATCCCTGAAAATGCTTGAGCCGGCAGAAAGGAGGCGAGCGCAGGGGCCGCGGGCGGAGAGCCGTGAGGGACGAACGGCGAACGCCCGCGGCACCGGAGCGAACGGCGGCGGGTGTGGATACACGTACGGACGGGGAGTTGCCAAGTATGCCGATTGAAGTTTTCCAGATACCGGCGATGGGTGACGCTGAGGCGGCGGCAGAGCTGAACCGTTTTCTTGCGGGGCGCAAGATTGTGCGGCATCTGAGAGAACAGTTGATTGGAGAAAACTACGCTTTGGGAAACTTCCGGCGTTTCCGCGTCTTTGACCCCAAGGAGCGGATGATTCACGCAGCGGCTTTTCCCGAGCGAGTGATCCACCATGCGGTGATGAATGTTTGCGAACCGGTTTTGGAGCGCCGCCTGATATTCCACACCTTCGCGGGGCGACCGGGCAAGGGCCAATACGCCGCCTTGGAGGCGGCCTCGAGTTTGGTTCGTGTGTGATTATGCGGTTGCGGCGAATAGGGCGCTGCAGAG
>JAFIGE010000067.1 GCA_020831585.1 Opitutales bacterium
CCTCCGCATTCGTGTCATTCGTTCCTTTCGCAGTTCCCCCACCCGAGCCAAAGCCCATTTTCCACGACAAATCACCCGAATTACACGAATCTCCTCAACCGCATCCAATCCACCTCACCGAGCCTCCGCATTCGTGTCATTCGTTCCTTTCGCAGTTCCCCCACCCGAGCCAAAGCCTTTTTTCCACGACGAATCACCCGAATTACACGAATCTCCTCAACCGCTCCCGTTCCACCAGCCCCACAGAGCGAGCCCCCACCACAGAGCTTGAGCATTCGTGTCATTTGTTCCACTCGTAGTTCCCCACAGCCAAGCAAAAGGCCTTTTTCCCCTTCGAATCATCCAATCGAGCCATGACCATCCTATTCAAAAAAGAGAGTTACGACATCATCGGTGCCTGCTTTGAGGTCTACAACGAGAAGGGCAATGGCTTTCTCGAAGCCGTCTATCAGGAATGCCTCGCCATCGAGCTGGGTCTACGCGGAGTTCCCTTCGTCGAGAAGCCCCGTCTGCACCTCGAATACAAGGGGCACCCTTTGAAGCAGGAGTATGAGCCGGATTTTTTATGCTTCGACGAGATCCTCCTCGAAATCAAAGCGGTCAAACACCTCACGCCCGAGCACCGCGCTCAGACCATCAACTACCTCAAGGCCACCGGGAAGCCCCTCGCGCTCTTGGTGAACTTCGGCCATTTCCCAAAGATCGAACACGAACGTTTTCTCCTTCCAGCCAAGATTGAAACCCCGCCAGGCGAATAAGCGGCTGTTCTTCCACACCCTTTTCCACTACGAATCACCCGAATTACACGAATCTCCTCAACCGCATCCAATCCACCTCACCGAGCCTCCGCATTCGTGTCATTCGTTCCTTTCGCAGTTCCTCCACCCGAGCCAAAGCCTTTTTTCCACGACGAATCTCCCGAATGAATGGCGGTCACTCGCGGAAGCTTCACGCTCCGGTGACCCTGGCTCCGCAGGCGCTTGCAAGCAAGCACGCCACCTTTGGCTCCGCATTGATCGAAATCGACTATCTTCTTTCCCTACAGCTGTCTCCTCTCCGCGTCCTCTGCGCTCTCTGCGGTTCAAAAATCCTTTGCGGCTCAAAGAAGGTCGAGATCGTAGGCCTTGATTTTCGGATCAACCGTGGCCAGGACCATCGATTCGCCCCGTGCCTGCGCAATGAGGAGACGGTCGAAGGGATCATGATGGTGCAAGGGAAGCTCCGCTACAGCCAAGGCGTGCCGGTGTTCAATGTGGAGCGTGTGCAGACCATCCCGCAGCAAGCGCGCACCGACGAACGCGGCGGGCGGTTCCGGCAGGGGCAACTTCCCCACGGCATATTTGATGGCGATTTCCCAGGACGTGACGACCGAGAGGTAGAGTGCGTTTTCACCGTCCTCGAGGGCCGCCTGAATCCCAGCGGGCAGCCGCTCCGGCTCGGTCAACCACCACAGCCAAACGTGCGTATCGAGGAGAATCTTCATCCCTCAAAGAGCCGGTTGAGTGCGGGATCCTCCTCATCAAAGTTATCCGGCACGCGAAAGCGGCCCCGGTCGGCCCCTCCCCGGCGCCGCTCCGGCGGAGGGCTCCATGGAACCAGCTTGGCCGTCGGCTTGCCCCGGCGCGAAATCACAACAGACTCCCCCGCCGCCACCCGGCGCAGCAACTGCGAAAGCGTCGTCTTGGCTTCGTGAACATTTACCTCCATTCATCAACAAGTGGACTAAGTTACGGGCTAAGTCAAGATTGAGGGCGCATGGGATGGCGGAAGGAACAACTCGATGGCCCGAATGAAGCTGCTTTTTCCACCTCCGCGTAAGCCTCCTTTTTTGTCCGGGTGCGGACGGAGAAGGACACGGCGTTGACCACGGATCACGGGGATTCACACGGCATTGGTGTCCTTCGTTCCATTCGTCGTTCCCCCCACCGAGCCAAGGCATTTTTCCACTACGAATCACCCGAATTACACGAATCTCTTCAACCGCACCCGTTCCACCAGCCCCACAGAGCCTCCGCATTCGTGTTATTCGTTCCTTTCGCAGTTCCCCCCCCCACCGAGCCAAAGCCTTTTTCCGCTACGAATCTCCCGATCGAATGGCGGTCACTCGCGGAAGCTTCACGCTCCGGTGACTCTGGCTCCGCAGGCGCTTGCAAGCAAGCACACCACCTTTGGCTCCGCATTGATCGAAATCGATTATCTTCTTTCCCAACAGCTGTCTCCTCTCCGCGTCCTCCGCGCTCTCTGCGGTTCCATAAAACCGAGCCCCAAGGGCGCCCGGTCAAAGGAGGGGGGGCGCTGGCGGGAGGGAAAGGATGAGCCCGGAAATGTGCCGTGTTCCCGGCCTCGCTTGAAGGGCAACGGTGGATGCAGGCTGAAGCTTTCGCGAGGCGCGGACGCACCGGGACACTTACGTGAGAAAATCGACCGGGGGATGGGGGCGGCCGAGGACGGGCAGGGGGTCGGCGCCAAACCACTGTTGGAGGACGGTGGCGTAGACCGACCGGAAATCGGTGGAATGGGTGAAATCGGCGTTTGGGCGGACCTTGAGGTCCGGGGCCTGCCCGTGCAGACTGCCTTTGAGGCGGCTGCCTATGATGAACTGCGGGGCAGCGGTGCCGTGGTCGGTGCCCCCGGAGGCATTCTCGGAGGGCCGCCGCCCGAATTCGGAAAAGGTCATGGTGAGCACTTGATCCTGCAGGCCGTGGGCCTCGAGATCGGCCTGAAAGGCCTGCAGGGAGGAGGAGAGGACGGTGAGGAGCTGGCGGTGGCGATCGGCCTGATTGGCGTGCGTATCGAAGCCGCCGTGGGAAACGAAATAGACGCGGGTCTCCAAACCCGAGGCGATGAGGCCGGCGATATTGCGCAGCGCTTGTCCGAGGGGGGCCTGGGGGTAGCGCGCCTGCGCCCGGTAATTGGCAATGCGCTCAAGGACGCGTCGTTCGGTGACAAGGCTGTCCATGAGGACATGGCGGAGAAAATCGGCGTTGCCGCCCGCCGAAGCGGGCATGGCTTCGAGGGCCGCGAGGAGGCCGTCCGGTCGTCCGCGCGAGCGCCGGTTGCCGTCCTGCAGGGTATGGCGCGCGTGCGGATGGGCCGACAAAAAGGCGGTGGGCAGCTCGTTGCCGATGTTCAACGCGAGGGGATCCGGCTCCGCCGTGCCGCTGCAGCAGTTGTCAAAGTAGCGCCCGATCCAGCCATCCGGCAGATAGGCGTCGCTCTCCGCGGCCGTCTCCCAGATTTCCATGGAACGGAAGTGGCTGCGGTTGGGGTTGGGGTAACCGACATTCTGAATGACGGAGAGTTTGCCGTCCATGAAGAGGCGGTGCATGCCCTCACAGGAGGGGTGGAAACCGTGGTGGTCATCTATCTTGAGGACGTCTGCGCCCGCGAGGGCGAGACGCGGCCGGAGGCGATGGTAGCGGTCGTCCGCCCAGGGAACGAATGTATTCAGGCCGTCATTACCGCCGGCGAGCTGGAGAAGGACGAGGATGCTGCGGTCCTTTTCCGGAAGCGGGGTGCCCGCCATGACGGAACGCGCGAGGAAAGACGGGGCGACGGCACCGTAGGCGAGGAGGCCGAGCCCTTGACCGGCCAGCTGGAGGAATTCGCGGCGTGTTCGGGGATAGTTCATGGCGTTTGGGGGCAAGGGGGCTCAGCAAAGGTGATAGGCCGGGCAGCAAAGGGCGATCGTGAGGCAGGCGATGCCGCGCGCCCGGCCGCGCAGGCCTGCGGCGACCTCGCGCAGGAGGGGCTGCAAGGCCTCGGGTTGGGGATCGGCGTGCAAGCGTTCGGCCAGGACCCGCGCCAGTTCCGCGTCATCCATGCGCCCCAGTTCGGCGAGCCATTGCGGGTCGACCGTGAAGCGGCCCTTTCCGGCCGCCCGGGCGCGCGCGAGGGCCTCCTCCTCGTCCGCATTCAGGCGCAGTCGGCGGGGGTCTTCGAAGAGCGCATGGACGAGTTGGGTGCGGGCCGCAAGGGTGGCGGAACTGATCCACTGGCGGCCCCCGACCCAGCCGCGCACATTCGGCGGATTGAAAAACGCCTGGCCCATCGTGCGCAAGGGGTTGAGGCTCAGCCGCGGCGAGGGAAAAACATCGAGATCAAGGTCCTGGAGGAGGCCGAGATAAAAGTGGATGGGCGATTTGATGAGGTTGCCCCGATAGCGTTCGTCGTGGAAGACGTCCGCGTTGAAAAACGCGCGCACGAGCCAGGGAATGGAGTAGCCGGACGCCCGCCAGCCCTCGGCAAGGGGTGCCAGAACCTCATCGGGCAAGCCCTCCTCGGCCAGATAAAAGCGGGCCAGCTCATTGGGCAGGAAGCGGGCCGCCGCCGACTGCCGGAAGATCAGGTCGATCAAACCGTCCAAATCGAAGGCACCCCGCTGGCCGAAGATGGTCTTCACCCCGGCGTCGTGGCGCCCGCGGACAAAGCGCACGGCGCCGTCGGAAGCAAAGGTGTACCCGGTCAAGGCGCGGGCCGCTTCTTTGACATCCTGCTCGCTGTAGTTGCCCTCGCCGAGAGTGAAGAGCTCAAACAACTCGCGGGCGAAGTTTTCGTTGGGGGCGCCCTTGCGGCTCTGGTTGAGGTTGAGGCAGCGCACCATGGCCGGGGAGCGGGCGAGGGACTTGCACAAGGCGGGGTAGCTGCCGCCCAGTCCGCCGCGAATGCGTGCATGGTAATCGCGCAGGGCCGACGCCGTGCGCACACCCTGAAAGGCCACAACCCAGACATTTTGGAAAAACAGGACCAGCTTCTCCTTCGCACTGTGCCGCGGATCGCGCGCGAAGGCGAGCCATTCCAGGCCGTAGGCGGCGTAGGCCTCGCGTTCCCTTCGCTGCATCTGCTGCCGCCGCGTGCGCCGATCCAGCTCATCCTCCGCGGACGCTCCGGGAGGGTTCCCGCGTTCCGCATACCCCATCCCCGGCGAACCCGCGGTGCCGGGCATCGGATGGATTTCCCCCAGAGCCGCCTGCAGGAGGGAGTCCGGACCGCCCGTCGAAGTGGCTTCCCCGGAGAGACGCACGGCAAAACCCAAACGTCCCCCAAAATGGCGATTCCGAAAATCCATTTTCATGCATTACGGGCTTTTCAGTGGGCTGTAAAGCGGCATCGGCCCGGGCCACCCTTGGCGGGCGTCGCCCGGGGCTGGCATAGGCAGCGGAAGGACATTATGGAGAGGGCGGTGTCGAGCATTCGTGGAGTGTAGCTTGGGTTTAATTGAACTTGTAGGGACATACGCTGTGCAAAGTGGGAAAACTGGTCACCTTGCCAAACCGGTCGGATTCCGTTGCCGCCGGGGGAGGGGGTGCCAAAGGGTCCCTTTCTCCAATGCCCCACCCCACCCGCTTCCGGAATTGCCTTTTGTCTGCGCCCTTCAGAGGGCTTTTCGCGTGCGGCCTGCTGGCCTTTTGCACGCTCCCGCTGGCGGCGGGCGAGGTTCCTTTCACCGGGACGGGATCAGCGTCATGGAATGTCGCGACAAACTGGTCGGGCGGAAATCTCCCGAGCGCGAGCGAGGTGGCGGTTTTGAGCGAGGTGCAGGGGGACACAACGATCGGCCTGAACGCCCATCAAACCGTGGCTGGGATGCGCATCACGAATCGCTGGAACACGGTCCTGCGGGCGGGCGGAGGAGGCAACCGCAGCCTGACCCTGGGCGCCGAGGGAATCCGTCTGGAACCCGGCGCCGGGCCGCTCATCATCGGGGTCGACGAATCGAACGAGCGCGTGCCGGTGATCGTCGCCGCGAGCCAGACATGGATGAACCAGTCGACCCATCGCCTGACAAAGATGGCGGGCGGCGGGGCCACCGAAATCGGCAGCCACACCCTGACCTTTGATGGCGCGGGCGAAATCGAATTTCTCAGCGCCATCACCGGGAGCGGCGGGCGACTGAGCAAAGACGGCCGCGGCACCCTCCTCCTTCCCCGGAGCAACTCAGGGGTGACGGGCGGCTTCACCCTCAACGCAGGCACGGTCGTCGTCGGCCACAACAGCGCCCTGGGTTCCGGCCCACTCGTCATCAGCGGCGGGCGCCTGGCCTCGCTGGATGACAACCGGTCCCTTTCCAACGCGGTGACCCTCGCCGGTGATTTCGGCCTGAACGGTTTTTACCATCTTTCGCTTTCGGGACTGATTACCCTGTCCGGTGAGGCCCGTGTATCGGTTTCCGGATACAAGGAAATCATCAACCCCACCGATGAAGACGCGCGTTTTTTGCCCCTTGTCCTGACCCTGAGCGGCCGCATCGCCGATGGGGGCGCGGACCACGGCCTGACCAAAGACGGTCCCGCCACCCTCGTCCTCGGCGGAGCAAACACCTACGGCGGACCGACCACCGTAAACGAGGGATTGCTCGCGATCAACGGCGACCAGTCCGCCGCCACGGGCGCAGTGACGGTCGGCGAACGCGCGAGGCTGGGCGGCACCGGTCGTATCGGCGGCGCCGTTACGGTCCGCGGTGCGCTCGTTCCCGGACACGCGGGCGCGGGGACCCTGTCCCTCGCGGGCGATCTCGACCTTGCGAGCAACGCCATCCTCCGCCTGCGCGCAAACGCAAACGGGATGAGCCGGCTGCAGATTGCCGGCACCCTCCACCTCGAGCCGGGAGCTTCGCTGGAGATCGACGGGCGGGACTACCGGGGGACTTCCGCAAGCCTGCTCCTCGTCGAGGCTGCCGCGATCACAGGTGACTGGGCGAAGACCGCACGCCACGTGGATTTCCCCGCGAACTACACCGTCGGGCTGCGCCGGACCGGCACGCAACTCTACCTCGACATCGAGCGCACGGGCGATTTCACAGACCCGGCGCCGCAGCCGGCACAACCGGTTCTGGATCCTCAGCTCCGCGACGGCGAACTCACCCTTTCCCTTCGCAGCCGGATCGGCTCGCGCTATCGCGTGGAGCACTCGCCCGACCTCGTGCAGTGGTCTGAACGGGGGGATCGCCTTGACGGCACGGACACCAACCTCCGAATCTCCGGGGACCCGGTCCATCTCTCCGGGAGCGCCGCCTTTTACCGCACCCTCGCCACGGACATTCCGCAGGTGATCAAGACCGACCTCTTCCGCGAGGGGGATTACGGCATTGTCTCCTACCGTATTCCGGGCATCGTCGTGACAGCCGCCGGCACCGTGCTCGCCTACGGTGAAGCACGGGTCTTCTCCGGAGCCGACCTTGGCGAGATCGAAATCCACCTGCGCCGCAGCACCGACGGGGGCCGCACCTTCAGCGAGCCCGTGCAGATCGCCCACAGGGGGCCGCGTCTCCCGCGCAACCCCGTCGTGCCCCCGGGCAAGGAGGGCGGTTACTTCGGCGAACCCGATGAGCAAACGGTCAACAACCCCATGGCCATTGCCGCCGCCGATGGCACGGTGCACTTCGTTTACTGCGTCGAATACTACCGCGTCTTTTATATGCGCAGCGACGACGATGGCCTGACCTGGTCGGAGCCGGTGGAGATCACCCACGTCTTCGACGAGTTCCGTGTGGATTGCGATTGGCAATACCTCGCGACGGGTCCCGGCCACGGCATCGAGCTGAGCAACGGGCGCCTCCTCGTGCCCATCCGCGTGGACGACTTCCGGACCGGGGCCGTCCGCGGCTTCATTTCCACGATCTTCAGCGATGACGGCGGCCAAACCTGGCAACGGGGCGAAATCGCCCTCCGCCCGGCCTCCGAAGCAATGCTCACGGAGCGGGCCGACGGGAGCGTCCTCCTCACCGCGCGCAATCCCCGCAGCCGCAAAGCCCACACGACCAGCCCGGACGGCGTGACCGGATGGACGCCCATCCATTACCCGGAGGAGCTGCTCGAGCCCGGTTGCATGGCCTCCCTCGTGACCCATCCGGGCACAGCGGACCACCCCGGGCCCTTCATCATCTTCTCGAACCCGCACACCACGCTGCGCGAAAACCGGAACCGCAAGGATGTCTCCCTCAAGGTCAGCCGGGACGGCGGGCAGACCTGGCCGGTGCACCGCATTCTCGAGCACGGCCCGAGCGCCTACAGCGATCTCGCGGTTCTGCCCGACGGCACGATCCTCTGCTTCTACGAGAGCGGCCATCCCGACCTCATCCGGGAGGGCCGGGACTGGCCCTACGCCGTCCTGCGCCTCGCCCACATCCCGCCCGAGTGGCTCTGCGGGGAGGATTGAGGAAAACGCGCCGGGAAAAGGGCGCGACCAGAGCGGCAGGGCACGCTGCAGTTCGGTTATGCCAACGCGGTTCTCTTCAAGCCCGAGGGTCAGGACGTCCTCTGGCTCTTTGCCATGCGCGCCCGGTGAGTTCCGCGCCGTTTGGGACAGCGGGACGGAAGACTCGCCCCGCACCCACATCCATTTCGGTAAGCTCAACCTGAAGCGGTAAGGGAAACCCGCTCCCGCGCGACCGGGACAAAGCGCCCGGGCACTGGTCAGATGGAAAGACCAGACGGATGGCCTTGTCTTCCCCGAACCTTATCCTGCTCCTCCATGCGATGAAACGAAGAAGGTTCCGCGTCATTGCCCGAAAGGTTGGCGGGGCGATGGGGATGTTCGCCGCGATGCAATTTTGCCTGCTGACGCCGGCCCATGCGGAATCCCCGGGAAACGGTGTTTTGCCGGGCGCGGCCACCTGCGTTGCCCTCGGGGACTCCCTTACCTTTGCCTATGAGGCGGCCTTCGGTTTTCGCCTGCAAGTTCCGTCTTTCGGGAGCATTGGCGATGGCTTCGGCCCGGAGGTCCGAAACTGGATGGAAATCCTGCGGGACCCCGCTTATCGGGGAGACCATTTCGACTTCGGCGCGCGCGAAATGTACCGGATTTCGATTCCCGATGGCGACGAGGAGGATGTTCTCTTCCGCCACCAATACAATTGGGCCCTGCCCGGCCTGCGCATTGGGGAGTTGCGCGGCTTCCTCGAGGGCACCCTCACCTTCGACGACCTCCTCTCCGTGAATGCCCTCCTCGGTCCCCTCGTCAGCCTTTCCGATCTGGACAAGACGACGGCCTTCGAGCTCGCCGATCTGGAAGAACAGATTCGCCACACGGCCAACCGCCTTGTCTTTTTCATCGGGGGCAATGACGTGCGCACGGTCTATCGCTCGATCTACCGGGGCAACTCACCCGCCGCCTTCATCGAGGCCTTTGCAGCCGATGCGGAAGCCATCCTCGACATCCTCCTGGCCCTCAACCCGGAGCTGCCCGTCGTGGTCGTCAGCGTCCCGCACATCGGCATCACGCCGGACATCAAAAGCAGCTTCCCGACGACCCCTGTCGGCACCGGGCGGGTGACCGCCGCGCTCTCCGAACTCAACCGCCGGCTGAAGAGCCTCGCCGACGCCCGCGGCTACGGATTTGCCGACATTTTCACCCCGACCCTGCCGATGCTGGCCGAGGCCCCGTTTTCCATCCAGGGCATTCCTTTCGCGAACAGCGGCTCGAACACCGGCGACCTCGGGTTCGTCTGGCTCAACGGGGGCCTGAGCGCGAATTTCCATCCCAATACGAACGGCCAGGCCGTCATCGCCAACGAGATCATTGACGCCTTCAACACGCGCTATGACGCCGGCATCGCCCCCCTCACCGCCACCGAAATTCTCGGTGGGCTGCTCGGCAAATCCCCCTCGGAGATCGACATGACCTTCGAGGCGTGGATGGCCTCATACGGGCTCGCGGGCCTCGGACCGGAGGACGATTCCGATGGCGACGGCCTCCCGGCGATCGTCGAATTCGCCCTCGGCCTCAACCCCCTCCTCCATGATTCGCGCAAAGTCTCGTATCGCCTGCGCGCCACCGAAAGCGGCCGCAGGCTGGAGCTGAGCTATCCGCTGCGCCTTCCCTCATCCGCCCGTTTCCATCTCGCAGCGACCTTTACGACCGATCTCAACACGCCCTTTGCGCCCATCCTGCCCCCTCCCCCGCCCGGCCCCGACGGATTGTTCCGCGTCTCCATCTCCCTTGAAAACCATCCCCGAGCCTTCCTTCGCCTCGAAGCGGAGCAAATGCCCTGATCTCGACCACTCTTCGCGGTTTTTCGGTCGGGCGCTTTCGTAGCCGGCCTCGCCTTCACTCCCCTGAAACGGCACTGATCCGGAGCCTCAGAAAGCGGGCGGCACCGGAGGCATCCAGGGATTGGGAATCCATTACCTGCAACCAGGTGTCCGGCTCCGCGCTGGCACCATCATTGTCGGAGGAGAAGATGAGGTAAGTCGTTTCAAGAAGCTTTTTAACGACAGTTCCGTTGCTTTGCCATTGAAAATATCCTGTTTCTTATCTCTCTTCGTAAACGGGCGGCCGTTCAATGCCCCCAAAAACTCGCGAGAATGAACATCTTTTCCGTCCACCGCTCCATCGTCGAAGACGACCGCAACTACATTGGCAGCTTCGTCAACATCGCCGATCCAGTGATGGGGAAAGTGGTCAATGAAGCTCTCGAAACGGGCAAGCTCTGGCCCGAACCCCTGCTTCACTTCAACCCCTCGTTCGAGGAAGCGGGGGCGATCACAAAAATCCTCGAAGAGCATTCGCTTCACCCGGATTTTGCGCACATTTTCCGGGGATACACCCTCTTCAAGCACCAGACCGATGCCATTCGCCTTGGCCTCGCCGGGCGCGATTTTGTGGTTACCTCGGGCACGGGATCGGGAAAATCGCTCACCTACATAGCGACGATTTTCCAGCACATTCTAACACGTCCCAAGAGGCCGGGGGTGCAAGCGATCATCGAAGACCTCGAACGCCTTCCTCCGGCATGGGTCCGCCAGCGCAAAAGCGGTGAACTCGTACCGGTCAAAGCCTACGCCCGGCGGCTTCCCCGGCCCATCAGCTATGGGTCCGACGGTTCCTATTCCGAAGATGATGACCTGCCTTTGCGCGGTTGGTTCATGCCCACCCCTCTCCTCTTTGACCCCTCCGCCGGACTCTTCTTCGACGGAAACACCAAGGAAAACACCAAACTCGCCAGTCTCGGCGCGGAGGGGCGGAGCACGTCTACGACGGTGACCGCCTTTTCGTCGCTTTCGCATCTGGCCGGAGCGGATCTTCCGATCCGGGAGCAAAAGCCGCTACCAGGTCGTCTTCCCCGTCCTCCCCATAGACGTCCTCGGCATCTACGTGCTCCTGCCTACAAACAAGAGCAAAGACTGACCACCCCAAACCATCGTCTACTCTGCTTTCATCCATGCCTCTGCCCATAAACATCGCCGATTTGCTCCATGGTCGCCCGGTCGAGTGGGAACGTCTCGAATACAAGAAAGGGTGGAACCCTGAAGACATCCTCCATTCGCTCTGCGCGTTTGCCAATGATTTCCATAACCTTGGCGGCGGTTACATCCTTGTCGGCGTTGAAGAAAAGGAAGGTCGCCCCGTCCTACCCCCGAAAGGCCTCACCCCTTCGAGTATCGATTCGATTCAAAAGGAGATCCTCAGACTCGGCCAGAACGCCATTCAGCCCGCCTACAACCCTCTGGTCTTTCCCCATCAAATAGACAGCAGGGACATCCTGGTGATTTGGGCACCCGGCGGCGAAACCCGCCCCTACAAAGCCAGAGCCGCTCTGGCAAAGGACTCCCGGGAATGGGTCTACTACATCCGCAAGCATTCGAGTACCGTTCGCGCCAGAGGGTCCGATGAAAGGGAGTTGCTTTCGCTTGCCGCCACCGTGCCATTCGACGACCGCTACAACCAGCAAGCCTCGCTTCCCAATCTCTCCCGGCGACTCATGGGGGAATTCCTGAGTGAAATCGGAAGTGATCTCGCGCGGGAAGCGCAAAGTTTGACGATCGAGTCGTTGGGGCGGCAAATGAACGTCGTTGGAGGCCCCGCCGAAGCCCCTTTTCCAAAAAATGTAGGACTGCTTTTCTTCAACGAGCACCCGGATCGGTTTTTCCCGGCCACTCAGATTGACGTGGTTTGGTTTCCGGAAGGCGCTGGCGGGGACCGATTTGACGAGAAGATTTTCAAAGGTCCTCTCTCCCGCATGACGCGCGAGGCGCTGGACTACATCAAGCGCAACTACCTCACTGAAACAGTCATCAAACAACGCGGGCGCGCCGAAGCGAAACGCATCGTCAATTTCCCTTACGAAGCCATCGAGGAGGCCATCGTGAACGCCGTTTACCACCGGAGCTACGAAGAACGGGAACCCATCGAGGTTCGCATCACGCGCGATGACCTCGTCGTGCTCAGCTTTCCTGGGCCCGACCGCTCCATCCGCATGGACGCGCTCCGCGAGGGGCGTGCCGTCAGCCGCCGCTACCGCAACCGCCGCATCGGCGAATTCCTCAAGGAACTGGACCTTACGGAAGGCCGCTCCACCGGAATTCCGAAAATCCTTAGGGCCATGCACGACAACGGCTCACCCGCACCCGAGTTCGAGACGGATGAAGACCGAACGTTTTTCCTTATCCGCCTCCCGGTCCATCCAAGGTGCGAAAGCCGCTTGGACAAAACGAGCAACGGGGATTCGGTCCCGGAGAGAATCGCCGGCACCAAGCTGGCACTAAGTCGGCACCAAGTTTCGATCCTTAATAAATGTCTTGAACCACAACCCCTTACGATACTCATGGCACTCGCGGATCGATCTGATCGCACCAAGTTCCGGAACCAAGTGCTGGGACCTCTGCTGGCTGCTTCGCTGATTGAAATGACCATTCCCGAAAAGCCGCGCAGTCCCCTCCAAAAATACCGGCTCACCGAAAGCGGCGAAGCCGCTGTTGGAATTAGGAAGGAAGATTTATGAATTATGAAGTGAAGGAAGATGAGCCCTGGATGGTGGTGCAAATTAGGAAGGAAGATTTATGAATTATGAAGTGAAGGAAGATGAGCCCTGGATGGTCGAGGAAGATGGGCGGGATTTGCGGGAGCGGACGAAGGCCTTTGCGCTGCTTTGTCGAATAAAGGTTTCCGTGTTGCTAATTTTCACCGAAACTCCGCCTTTCTGAAATCAAAGACCCTATGGCCCTCCACCCCGAATTTCCCTCCTCTCCCTATGCTCCGCTGCTGCCCCAGCACCGGTGGTTCCCGGCGGATGAGGATTTGCGGGAGACCGCCTACGAAAAACTCCTGCCTCCTCTGGTCGCCAATGTCCGCCAGGCGGTCTTTGCCTGGCGGGAGAGCGGCTATGCCGGGGCCTCGGCCACCTCCTCCAAGACCCTCCTCCTCCACTGGTTTGAGGAAGAGCATTTGCTGGAAAACGCCGACGGTTCCCTCTCCCCTTTCCAATACTATTTCGCCCAACGCGAGGCCGTCGAAACCGTCATCTGGCTCTACGAGGTGCGACAGGTCCGCGATAAGTTTGACCTCCTGCGTTTCGATGCCTCCGGAGCCGTCTCCGCCGGGATGTTTGCCGAGGCCTGGCCCCGCTACGTCCTCAAGCTGGCAACCGGCGCGGGAAAAACCAAAGTCCTCTCCCTCCTCATTGCCTGGAGCTTCTTTCATCGCCTCTATGAGCCGGACTCCACCCTCGCCCGCAATATTCTGCTCATTACCCCCAATATCATCGTGCTGGATCGCCTCCGCGCCGATTTTGACGGACTGCGCATTTTCTTCAACGATCCGATCCTTCCCGCCAATGGCGTTGGTGGACGCAATTGGCGGGACGACTTCCAGATCACCCTCCACCTCCAGGACGACGTGCGCGTCCTCCGCCCGACCGGAAATCTCTTTCTCACAAACATCCACCGCGTCTTTCTCGGCGAATACGTCCCGCCCTCCCTCGAAGACGACGATCTGAGCGACTACTTCCTCGAACCCTTTGGCGATAAACCGCGCGGAAAAACCAATGACTCCAAAACCGACCTCGGCGAAATCATCCGCGAGATCGACGAACTCGCCGTCTTCAACGACGAAGCTCACCACATTCACGACAGCCGCATGGCTTGGTTTAAGAGCATTGAAGACATCCACCACCGGATGCTCCAGCGCGATCACCGGCTCTCCCTTCAGATAGACGTCACCGCCACCCCCCGCCATGACAACGGAGCCATCTTCGTGCAGACGGTTTCCGACTATCCCCTTGTCGAAGCGATCCACCAAAACGTCGTCAAACACCCCATCCTGCCGGACGAGGCCAGCCGCTCCAAGCTCTCTGAAAAGAAGAGCGCGATCTTCACTGAGAAGTTCGACGACTACCTGCGCCTCGGCATCGAGGAGTGGAAGCAAGCCTACGCCGAACACGAAAAACTGGGCAAAAAGGCCGTCCTCTTCGTCATGGTCGACGACACCCGCAACTGCGACGAAGTCGGAGCCTATCTCGGGAAAATCTGCCCCGAGCTGGAAAACGGGGTTCTCGTTATCCACACCAAGCAGAACGGCGAAATCTCGGAGGCCGCCAGCGGCAAGAACCTGGAGGAACTGGAGAAATTGCGCCGCGAATCCAACGCCATCGACTCCTGGGATTCCCCTTACAAGGCCATCGTCTCCGTCCTGATGCTCAAAGAGGGCTGGGATGTCCGCAACGTCACCACCATCGTCGGTCTCCGCGCCTACGCTGCCAAATCCAACATCCTCCCCGAGCAAACCCTTGGCCGCGGCCTCCGCCGGATGTATTTCGGCACCGACCAGCGCGAGACCGTCTCCGTCATGGGCACGCCCGCCTTCATGGACTTCGTCGAGTCGATCCAGAGTGAGGGCGTCACCTTCGAACGGGTCGGCATGGGCGCGGGCAGTCAACGCAAGGACTCGCTCATTGTTGAGGTAGACCGCGAAAACCCCAGCAAGGACCTCGCCGCCCTCGATATCCACCTGCCCCGGCTCAGGCGCCGCTTCCAGCGTCAGTTCCACGATCTCTCCACCCTCGATCCCGCCGCCATCGCATCGCCGCGGCTTCCGCTCAAGCCCTTTTCCGCTGAGGAAACCCGCGAGATTGTCTTCAAGGTCATGCTCGACGGCTCCACCCACCACACCCTCGAACTCGACGGCACCGGCCCGGGCGACTATCGCTCGGTCGTCGCCTTCTTCGCCCGTCAGCTTATCAACGACCTCCATCTCGTCAGCGGCTACGAAGTGATCTACCCGTGCGTCCGCGAGTTCCTCCGCCTCCACCTCTTCGAACGCGAAGTGGACCTCGAAGACCCGGTTGTTCTGCGCAACCTCTCTGAGCCCGAAGTCGCCAAAATCCTCTTCGACGGCTTCAAAAAAGCGATCAATGCCCTCACTCTTGGCGACTCCGGACCCGCCGCTCCCGACGCCTCAGGTCCAGCCATCCGCCTGAGCGATACCCGTCCCTTCCGCACCGGGCATCGTCCCTTCATTGAGGCGAAAAATTCCCTCTTCAACCGCATCGTTGGCGAGGCCACCGGCGGCGGATTCGAACTCGCCTTCGCCGACTTCCTCGACACCGCCGCCGATGTCCAGGCCTTTGCCAAAAACTACTTCGCGGTGGGCTTCCGCATCGACTACGTCCGCGCCGATGGCGAACTCTCCACTTACACACCTGACTTCATCGTCCGCACCACCGACCGCACCGTCTGGAGCGTCGAAACCAAAGGCCGCGAAGAGCTGGACCTGCCGCAAAAAATGAACCGTCTCGCCCACTGGTGCGCCGACGCCACCGCCGCCCAAGCCGAGTCCGGCACACCCTCCCGCTACCAATTCGTCTATGTCGATCAGAAAGGCTTTGAGCAACACCCTCCGAAAACCTTCGCCAGTCTCATCGCCGCCTTCACCGAATACCAGCTGTGATAATACCCGCCCAACTGGAAACACGCCTATCCGAGTTGCTGAAGCGCTGGGAAGGGGAGTGCGTGGAGTTCAAAGAAGCGAACGACAACATTCCGATTAAAGGATGAGTTATGAGTGAAGGGTCCGCCAGTTTGATTCGGAAACCGGAAGGCAAGACGCTGGAGTTCAAGCGGGATTTGTCTTCGCCGCGACCGTTGCTCAAGACTTTGGTGGCTTTTGCCAACTCGGCCGGGGGACGCTTGGTCCTGGGGGTCTCCGACGACCGGAAAGTGCTCGGCATCGATAATCCTCTTGATGAAGAAGAGCGGCTGGCCAATTTGATCGCCGACGGCATCTCCCCCCGATTGGTCCCCAATATTGAGATGATCACCCTAGAGGGCAAAACGCTCTTGATCGTTGAGGTCTTCCTCAGCGGCTCTCGTCCTCATTTCCTCAAGCCCACAGGAATGGAAGGCGGCGTTTATGTCCGTTTGGGTTCGACCAACCGCGTTGCCGATGCCCCCCTTGTCGCCGAATTGCAGCGGGGGGTCTCCGGTATCAGTTTCGACGCCCTCCCCATACCCGGCCTGACGCTGGATGCGCTCGACCTGAAGGCCATTCGAAGCGACTTCGAGGGCCGGAATACGGTTGATGAGCGAATGTTGCAGAGCCTGCGTGTTCTCGTCCCGGACCAAGGCCGCAAAGTGCCCAGCCAAGGCGGCGTCCTCCTCTACGGTATCGAACGCCGACAACATTTCGACGATGCGTGGATCCAGTGCGGCCGCTTCATCGGAAACGACAAAGCCGACATTTTCGACCATATCGACATTCACGATCCGCTGCCGAAGGCGGTCGACGAGATCATGCTCTTCCTGAAGAAGCATGCCATGCGCGGAGCGGATTTCTCCGAAGTCCGCCGCAAGGACATTTGGAGCATTCCGGTGAACATACTCCGCGAGGTCGTCATCAACGCCCTCGTTCATGCCGACTACTCCCGCCGGGGCAGCCCCATCCGCGTCGCCTTCTATGACAACCGGATCGAAGTCGAGAGTCCGGGCTCACTCTTGCCCGGACTGACCATTGAGGACATCAAGCTCGGCGTTTCCCAAATCCGCAATCCCGTCATCGCCCGCGTCTTCCGCGAGCTGGACCTCATCGAGCAATGGGGCAGCGGCATTCCCGGGATCTTCCGCCAAGCCGCCGCCGGGAAGCTCCCGGAGCCGATCATCGAAGAACTCCCCGGTCGTCTCCGCTTTACCATTCACCTCCGCGAAGTCCTCCCCCTCACCCGCGAGCAATCGCGCAAGGGAGAACCCGGCCCAGTCAAGGCCCAGTCAAAGGCCCACTCGGGGCTAGAGTCGGGGCTAGAGTCGGGGCTAGAGTCGGGGCTAGAGTCACTCGCGGACCGAATTCTCCTTTGCCTGAAGCAATCCGAACTTTCGAAACGGGAATTGGCCACCGCCTTGGGACACGCCAGCATTTCCAGCAAACTGAATCTCCGGGTGAACCAATTGCTCGATCTCGGCCTGATCGAACGCACCCTCCCCGACAAACCCAACAGCCGCCTCCAGAAGTACCGGCTCACCAAAAGCGGCGAAGCCGCTGTTGGAATTAGGAAGGAAGATTTATGAATTATGAGGTGAAGGAAGACGAGCCCTGGATGGTGGTGCAAATTAGGAAGGAAGATTTATGAATTATGAAGTGAAGGAAGACGAACCATGGATGGTCGAGGAGGAACGGCGGGATTTGCGGGAGCGGACGAAGGCCTTTGCGCTGCGGGTGATCACGATGTTTGCGGCTTTGCCCAAGACCACCGTCGCGCAGGTCCTCGGCAAACAGGTCCTCCGTTCCGCGACATCCGTTGGCGCGAATTACCGTGAGGCTTACCGAGCCCGCTCCAAAGCAGAGTTCATTTCCAAGATCGGCGATTGCCTCAAGGAGATCGAAGAGACGGGCTACTGGTTTGAACTCCTCGTCGAGTCCGGCACCGTACCTGCCGCCAAACTCGTCGCCCTCCGCGACGAGTGCGACCAACTCACCGCCATTTTCGTCACCATTCTCAAATCCTCCCGCTCCTAATTCTTCCTTCTTCCTTCTTCCTTCTTCCTCCGGTGCGGGTTCAGGACATGGGTAACACATTCGGCAAGAAGGAGTGATGCCATGGAAAGAAACCCAGATGATAGACGAACGTATGAATTTTGCCTTAAAGAGCCTTCAAGAGGGCGTGAACTTCAGCGAGCTGTGTGCAGCTATGGCGAATCCTTCATCATTCCAAACCCATCGCCCTCCCGTCCGGCCGAACAAAAAAAAGCGCCCCGAAAGCGCAAATTTTCTCACGTTTTCCTCGCCGAATCCTTTGGATGACAACAGCGTCGTCGAAAAGATAAGCTTCGCGAACGTGTCAAATGCCTGGATCTGAGAAGAATTGGAAGACCCTCTCCCCGTCCCTGTTCCCCTGGGAACAGGAGGCCCTGGACTTTGTTTTCGAGCGGTTTCCGCCGGGGGATGCCTACCGCGCCTGGTCCAATTTTGAGTTCATCGCGGACGATGGCTCGATCAACGAAATCGATCTGCTCGTGGCCTGCCCGCAGGGCATCTTCGTGGTCGAGATCAAGAGCAACCCCGGCAACCTGAGCGGGGATACGATGAACTGGACCTGGGAGCACGAGGGCCGGAAAAAGACGGTGGAAAACCCGCGCATCCTCGCCAACCGCAAATGCAAGCGCCTCAAGAGCCTGCTCATCCGGCAGAGCGCCTTCCGGAAGCTCGCCGCCCCCTATTTCGAACCCCTCATCTTTGTCTCGCACTCCGATGTGAAGTGCCGCCTCTCGGGCACAGCCGCGCACAATGTGGCGCTCCGCGATGTCGCCGGAAAAGACGGCGCGCCCGAACGGCCGGGGATCATGGCCGCGCTCCGGCGGCGCGAATGTGCCGGGCTGAAGGCCTTTTCCTCGCCTCCGGTGAACCGGCCCGTGATCCGCGCGGTCGCCCTGGCCATGGATCAGGCCGGCATACGCCCCGCGCAGGGTTCGCGCCGGGTGGGTGATTTCATCTTGGAGAAACTGGTCTACGACAGCCCCACGGGCGCTTACCAGGACTGGACCGCCCGGCATGCCTCGATCGAGTCGACCACCCGCTACGCGCGCATCTACATGGTCGCCCGCCAGGTCACCGCCGAAGAGCGGGAGGTCATCACCAAGGCCGCCCACCGGGAGTTTCTCCTCCTCGAAAGGCTCGACCATCCCGGCATCCTCAAAGCCGACCCGCCGACGAGTTCCGAGCACGGCCCCGTGCTCTTTTTCCGGCGCTCCCCCGAGGCCATTCCCCTCGACCAGTTTCTGCGCAACGAGGGCCCCGCCCTCACCGTCAACGACCGGCTCGCGATCCTTCGCCAGATCATTGAGATCGTGCAATACGCCCATGGCCAAAAGGTCATCCACCGCAGCCTGAGCCCGCAGAGCGTCCTTCTCCGGCGCGATGCCGACGGCAAGCCCGTCGTGCAGATCTGCAACTGGCAGACCGGCGCGCGCCTCGGCGGCTCCCTCGGCTCCGGCTCCCTGCAAAGGTCCAGCACCCTCCACGTGGGCCAGTTGATCGAAGACGCCTCCATGGTCTACCTCGCCCCCGAGGCCATTTCCGGCGGGGCCGATGGCGATGGCGAGATGGATGTCTTTTCCCTCGGGGCCCTCGCCTATCTGCTCTTCACCGAAAAGCCCCCGGCGGAGTCCGTCGTCCAGCTCCAGCAAAAGCTGCGGTCCAGCCTGAGCAACGGCCTCGATGTGCGCGCGGACATGGATGGCGCCGCCGAGTCGCTCGTCGAAATGGTCAAGGGGAGCGCCAACGCCATCGCCAGCGACCGCGATTCGGTCGAGGATTGCCTCACCGCGCTCGACCTCATCGAAGACGAGCTGACCCGCCCCGACGAAGAGGAAAAGACCCGTCCGCTCGATGCCACCATCGGCGACCGCCTCCCCGGCGGCCTCGTCATCGAAAAACGCCTCGGCAGCGGCGCGGTCTCGGTCGTCTTCCTGGTCCGCGCCCACGACGGCCAATGGGTCCTCAAGCTCGCGCGCGAAGCGAAATACAATGAGCGCATCGAGCGGGAGTTCGCCGTCCTCGAAAAGCTCAGGGATCTGCGCTTCCGCGAGATTGTGAAGCCGCACAAGCTCCACCGCTTTGGCGACCTCGCCGGCTTCACCATGGAGAGCGCGGGCGAGGAAACACTCGCCCGGCGCATCAAGCGCGAAGGCCCCCTCGACCTCACCTGGCTGAAGCGCTTTGGCGACGACCTCCTCCGCACCGTGCGCGATCTCGACGAGCACGGCATCACCCACCGCGACATCAAGCCCGACAACATCGGGCTGCGCGTGCCGGGCAAAAAGGAATACCAGCTCTGCATCTTCGACTTCTCCCTCGCCAACACCTCGCCCGACGACATCCGCGTCGGCACCCTCGCCTACCTCGACCCCTTCATTTCCGAACGCAAGGTCAAGCGCTGGGATGTCAGCTCCGAACTGTTCTCGGCCGCCATGACCCTCCACGAGATGGCCACCGGCGTCCTCCCCCAGTGGGGCGACGGCCGGAGCGATCCCGCCTCCCTCCCCCACGAGGTCACCATCCGCGGAGAGCTCTTTGACCCCGACCTGCGCGAACGCTTCGTCGCCTTTTTTCAAAGGAGCCTCCAGCGCGACTACCGCAAGCGGTTCGACAATCCCGCCGCCATGCTCGAGGCCTGGGACCAGATCTTCACCGCCGTCGACAAGCCCAAGACCGAGCACGACGACCCCTCCGTTTTCGAGATCCCGGAAAACGTCACCGCCGGCACCCAACTCGTCCTCTTCGGCCTCAGCACGCGCCTCCTCAATACGCTCGACCGCCTCAACCTCGTCACCGTGGCCGACCTCGTGCGGGTCAACATTCGCCGCATCTACCGCCTCCCCGGCGTGGGCAACAAAACCCGCCGCGAACTCGGCAAACTCGTCGCCGATCTGCGCGACCGCCTGCCCGAAATCGAGATCGACACGGCCCGCGCAATCGACGGGAGCGACGAGGAGGCCGCCGAAACGACGCCCGACGCCGAAGCCGCCAGCGTCGACCTCATGGCCCGGCAGGTTTCCATCCTCGGCCGGGGCACGGATCGCGTCGCGGAGCAGGAGGTCCTGCAGCGCTTCCTCGGCTGGGCACCCGCCGCAGGCCACACCCCCTGCACCTGGATCAGCCAGAGCGACCTCGCCCCCGCGCTCGGCCTCAGCCGCCAGCGCATTGGTCAGGTGCTCACCAAAGCCCGCGCCCGCTGGACCCGCTTTCCCGCGATCACCGCGCTCCGCGATTCCCTCCACGCCCTCCTCGGCTCCCTCGGCGGCGTGGCCCTCCACGGGGAGCTGATCGAGGCCGTCCTCGCCGCCCGCGGTTCCTCCCTCGAAGAGCCCAGGCGCACGCAAATGGCCTCCATCGCCGTCCGGGCGGCCATGGAAACCGAGCGCCACGCGGCCAAACCCCGCTTCCTCGAATACCGCAGCGACGGCAAAATCTTCATCGCGCGCATCCCCGAGCTGAAAACCTTTGCCCAGGCCCTCGGCGATGCCGCCGACAGACTCGCCGCACAGGACCCCCTGCCGAGCCCGCCCAGCGTCCTCGCCACCCTCAAGGCGGTGCGGATTCCCGCGCTCCCGGAGGATGTCGCCGCCCCCTCCGACAACCGCCTCTGCCAGCTCGCCGCCGCCGCCTCCAGGGGGGCCGCGCTCTCCAGCCGGCGCGAGATCTACCCCGTCGGCCTCGAGCCCCGGCGCTCCCTCACCCTCGCGCAAAATGCCTTTTTCGGGGGCAGCCTCACCGTCAAAGAGATCCGCAGCCGCATCGCCGCCCGCTACCCGCAGGCCGCCCCCCTCCCCGACCGCCCCGCCCTCGACCGCCTCATCACCTCCCTCGGCCTTGAGCTCAAGTGGAATCCCGCCGCCGCCAAAGGTGCCGGGGCCTACGAGGTGCCGTCCGCCGGGGGCGGTTCGCTCGACACCTCGGAGAGCTTCACCTCCCGCTACCGCACCCGTTTGACGGCCTCCCGCCCGCCCGAAGTCTCCCCGCAACTGGCCGAAGCCCTCACCCTCGAAAACAAGCTCACCCACGCCGCCAAACACGGGGCCTTTCTCGCCCTCTCGGTCACGCCCGGCCGCGTCGAACAGGCGCGGGCCGACCTCTGCCGCCGCTTCCCCGTGGAAGAGTGCGACCTCGATGCCCTCTTCCTCACCGAGATGAAGCGGCAGGCCGCCCTCGGCGGAGCCGATTGGGCCGTCGTGCAGGAGGCCGATGCCGCGCCCCCCGATTCCCTTCCCTGGAAAAACCTCAACCTCCTCGTCGAGCGCGCCCTCCCCGCCGTCCGTGGAGCCCTGCGCTCCCCCGACAAGACCCGGCTCCTCGTCAACCCCGGCCTCCTCGCCCGCTACGACCGCCTCCACGTGCTCGCCGAACTGGCCGGCGAGGTCGGCCGCAGCAACGGCGTCCACGGCATCTGGGTCCTCCTCCCCGCCAGCGACCAGAATCCCCTCCCCACCCTCAACCGCAAAGCCATTCCCATGATCACCGGCAACGCCGCCCAGCACGTCCGCCTGACCGAGGCCTGGCTCGCCAACAAACACCGCGCCTGAGCCGCCCCTCCCCGCTTTCATGATCGATTCCCGCGCCCTCCTCACCGACCTCAAAGCCCACGTCACCTCCCTCGAGGACGACCTCCGGACGCGCTGCGAGACCTCCCGCGAGGTCGATGCCCCCCTCCGCGAGCAATACGCCGCCGCCAAAAAACAGAAGCGCACGGCCATGACCTATGCCGCCTGGCGCGACGAGCAGCTCACGCAGGTGGCCGTCGCCTGGGTCCTCAGTTGCGTCTTCGTGCGCTTCCTCGAAGACAACGAACTCGTCGAGGTCCCCCGCCTCTCCGGGCCCGGTCCGCGCCTCCAGCGCGCCCGCGACGAGCATGAACTCTTCTTTCGCCGCCACCCCACCCTCACCGAACGCGAATACCTCACCGAGGTCTTCACCGAAACCGGAAAACTCCCCGGCATGGTCGACTTCTTCGACCGCCGCCACAACCCCCTCTGGCTCATCGCCCCCTCCGGCGATGCCGCCTCCGCCCTCCTCAATTTCTGGCGCAAGGCCGACCCCAAAACGGGCGCCCTCGCCCACGATTTCACCGACCCCGCCTGGAACACCCGCTTCCTCGGCGACCTCTACCAGGACCTCTCCGAAGCCGCGCGCAAACGCTTCGCCCTCCTCCAGACGCCCGACTTCATCGAGGTATTCATCCTCGACCGCACCCTCACCCCCGCCATCCGCACCTTCGGCTACCGCGAGGTCCGCCTCATCGACCCGACCTGCGGCTCCGGCCACTTCCTCCTCGGCACCTTCGACCGCCTCTTCCGCCTCTGGCAGCAACACGAGCCCGGCACCAACCCGCGCGTCCTCGCCCAAAAAGCCCTCGACGGCGTCTACGGCGTCGACCTCAACCCCTTCGCCGTTGCCATCGCCCGCTTCCGCCTCCTCCTCGCCGCCCTCCAGGCCTGCGGCGTCCGCCAACTCAAAAACGCCCCCGCCTTTTCCCTCCACCTCGCCGTCGGCGACTCCCTCCTCCACGGCAAACGCTTTCAGGAGTTCAAACAGGTCGGCGTCGGCCAAACCATGTTCGACACCGGAGACGAAGCCTTTCGCGACGAACTGAAACACCACTACGAGGTCGAAGACAGCGAAGCCCTCCAGCGCATCCTCGGCCAACAATACCACGCCGTCGTTGGCAACCCGCCCTACATCGCGGTTAATGACGGCGCTCTCAAGAAGCTATACAAAGAACGCTACGCATCCTGCCACGGAAAATGGGTCCTCTCCGTTCCTTTCATGGAACGCTTCTTCGATCTCGCCCTGAGCGGCTCCGGCGAAGGGCAGAAGCCCGCCGGCGTTACCGGCCAGATCACCTCCAATTCTTTCATGAAGCGGGAGTTTGGCAAAAAGCTCATCGAAGAACAGATTCCGAAATGGGACCTCACCCATGTGCTCGACACCAGCGGGGCCTCCATCCCCGGCCACGGCACCCCCACCGTCATACTTCTCGGGCGAAATACTTCTCCCGTCGCCAAAACCGTGCGCACCGTCATGGGCATCAAAGGCGAACCCGGTCGTCCGGACGATCCCGCCAAGGGTCAGGTCTGGAGTGCCATTGTCGACCAGGTCGATCGACCGGGCTCAGAAAGTGAGTTCGTCAGTGCGGGCGACTCAGATCGCGCGAAGTTTCATAAGCATCCTTGGAGCATTGGTGGAGGCGGAGCTGCAGAGTTAAAAGAAGAGATCAACCGCGGATCTGCTCATCTCATGGTTTCAATCATATCTGAAGTTGGAATTACAGCGGTTACCGGCGAGGACGATCTCTACCTCTGGCCAAACAGAGCAGCGTTCTCGAGATCAGGGGTGGAAATGTCTCGACCGCTAGTGACTGGAGATACCATTCGAGATTGGGATCTACAGATCGGTTTCACCGCATCTTGGCTCTATGATGGCGATTTCAACTTGCTCTCCCTCGAGGACCTGCCGAAGACAAACCAAATTTTCTGGGCTTACCGCGCCGCGATTTCCAGAAGGAAGCGATTTGGAACCCCGATGCTGGATCGTGGGCTGACCTGGTATGAATGGCAGGAACTCTATGACGGCAAACTCCGCATTCCACCCTCCATCACCTTCGCTTTCGTCGCCACGCACAACCACTTCGTCCTCGACCGGGGGGGCAAGGTTTTCAAGCAGTCGGCCCCGGTGGTCAAGCTCCCCGGCGAAGCCACGGAGGACGATCACCTGCGCCTGCTCGGCCTCCTCAACAGCGCCACCGCCTGCTTTTGGATGAAGCAAGTAATGCAAGGCAAACACAAAGGTGACGGCGGTTCCGCCCATGCCACACCAGAGTACCAACGCTTCGAATTCGACAGCACCAAACTGAAGCAGTTCCCCCTTCCCGCCGGATCGCCCCTGACCCTCGCCCGCGCGCTGGACGAGGCCGCCCAGGCATTGGCCGCCCACTCCCCCGGTGCCCTCACCGCGCGCGACGCTGTCACCGCCGCCGCCCTCGCCGAAGCGGAAGCGGCCGCCGCCCGGCTCCGCGCGCGCATGATTGCCCTCCAGGAGGAACTCGACTGGCAGTGTTACCGCCTCTACGGCCTCGCCGACCCCGCGGATGCCCTCGAATGGCCGGAGGACCGGCTCGGCGAACTGCCGCCCCTCACCCTCGGCGAGCGCGCTTTCGAGATCGCCCTGGCCCGGCAGATGGCGGCGGGCGAACTCGAAACGACCTGGTTTGAGCGGCACAAGGAGGCCGGTTCGCAACCCGTCACCGAACTGCCCGCCCATTGGCCGGACGACTACCGCGCGCTCGTCGGGCGCCGCCTCGCCGCCATCGCGGCCAACCCGAACCTCCACCTCATCGAGCGCCCCGAATTCAAGCGCCGCTGGAACACCGAGCCCTGGGCCAAGCGCCAGGAAGCGGCCCTGCGCCAGTGGCTCCTCGCGCGCCTCGAAGGCTACTTTTTTGAAGGCAGCCGGGTCTGCGACCTCCGGGGCAGCTTCGACCCCGCCGCCCACGGCTTCACCGCCGCCCGCCGCCCGCACCTCGTGACGGTCAACCAGCTGGCCGATGCCGTGCAGTCCGACGCCCCCTTCCTCGAAGCGGCCGAAGTCTTCATGGGCCGGAGCGGTTTTTCCGTACCCAAGCTCGTGCGCGAACTCGTCGAAGCCGAGGCCGTGCCCAACCTCCCCGCCCACCGCTACAAAGAGACCGGCCTGCGCAAACGGCGCGACTGGGAAGCCACCTGGGACCTCCAGCGCCGCGAAGACGCCGTCGAGGCAGAGGTCAGAAGCCGGAGGTCGGAGGTCAGAGAAGAAGAACTCAAGGTCCTCATCCGCGAAGCGCAAAAGGCGCAGGTCGGCGACATCCCCGTCCCACCGAAGTACGCGAGCAAAGATTTCCAAAAAGCGCACTACTGGAAACTGCGCGGCAAACTCGACGTGCCCAAGGAGCGCTGGAGTATCTACACTGGCGCGGAGCGCGACGGCGACCCCTCTCCTCTCATCGCCTGGGCCGGGTGGGACCCCCTTCAACAGGCGCAGGCCCTCGCCGAGTATTACCTCGACGCCAAAACCGCCCAAGGCTGGCCCGCCCCCAAGCTCCAGCTCCTCCTCGCCGGCCTCGCCGACCTCCTCCCCTGGCTCCACCAATGGCACAACACCCCCGACCCCGAATACGGCATGGGCCTCGGCGACTACTTCGCCGGCTTCCTCGAAGAAGAGTGCCGGGGCCTCGACCTCACCCTCACCGACGTTAAAAACGCCCGCTTCGAAAATTGAACCGACAGTTGGCGAAGGGGATCCGAAGCATTCAACCACTGATGCACACTGATGAACACGGATAAGGAGGAGCCCCTCTACAAAGCGGAGTCGGAACAGAATGTGCGATCTGCGATGGATGTTTTGAAGGCAAACGGATGATCCGATGAAAAATCAGTGTCTATCCGTGTTCATCAGTGGTTAAAACCGAAATCAAACCATCCTGGCCCCGCTGCACGGTTGGAGCAACTGTATCTCAGGCAAGGGAAATCTCATGTTTTTTGAGGCAGCTTTGTGCGTGAATGAGGATTTTTCTCATGGCAGCGACAATGGCCCATTTGTAGGTCTTTCCGCGTGCGCGCAGA
>JAFIGE010000247.1 GCA_020831585.1 Opitutales bacterium
TCGGCCTGCGCGACTTCCGTCACCTCGGCCCCCTCGTCGGCGACCTCCGCGCGCATATGGCGAGGCTCTTGCGCGACCACCGGAGCGGGGGCAATTGCTTCTTCCACGGCCCGCCCGGCACCGGCAAGACGGAACTGGCCCGCGCCCTCGCCCGCAGCCTCCGCTGTCCCCTCATTGAAATCCTCGGAGCCGACACCGAGGGCGACCCGATTGTTGCGGCCAAGCGGCTCGAAAACCTGCGCGCCACCCAACAGCTTCTCCGGGACCGCCGCGTCATCCTTCTCTTTGACGAATGCGAGGATGTCTTTCGCGGTGAAAGCCTCTTTCGCACCGGTCTCGCCAACCAACGCAAGGCGTGGATGAACCGCCTCCTCGAAAACAATCCCATGCCGGTCATCTGGATCTCCAACTCCAAGGGCTGCCTCGACCGCGCCTTCACGCGTCGCTTCGACATCATCGCGGAAGTGCGCTCACCCCCCGAGCATCAGCGCCGCCGCCTCTACCGGCGCATGTGCGCGGGGACCGTCGGCGAACCCGTCCTCCACCGCCTCGCTGCCCTTGACCAGGTCACGCCTGCGGTCGTGGCGCGGGCGCAAAGCGTGGCCGCCGGACTCCACACCTGCGCCGAAGCCCGCGACGCCACCTTCTCCCGTCTCATTGAAGCCACCCTCCACGCGCAGGGTCACAGCGCCCCCCGCCTCCGCCCGTCGGCGCAACCGGCACCCCTGCGCTTCGACCACACCTACCTCAATCCCGATCCGCCCCTCGATGAACTCATTGCCCGGCTCGACAAGGTCGCGTCCTGCCGCTGCCTCCTCCACGGCCCGCCGGGCACGGGGAAGACCGCCTTCGGCCGCTGGCTCGCCCATGAACGCGGGTCCCCGCTCCACATCAAACGCGCTTCGGACCTCCTCAGCCCCTTTCACGGCATGAGCGAGCAACTCCTCGCCGAAGCCTTCCGGGAAGCCGAGGAGGAACGCGCCCTTCTCATGATCGACGAGGTCGACACCTTTCTGCGCGACCGCCGCGACGCCCGCCACGGATGGGAAGTTTCCCAGGTCAACGAGTTCCTCACCTGCCTGGAAAACTTTGAGGGCATCTTCCTCTGCTCGACCAACCTCGCCGCCACCCTCGACCCCGCCTGCCTGCGCCGCTTCGACCTCAAGGTGCACCTCGGCCCCCTGGAACCGCCCCAGTCCCGTCGGCTCCTCGCCGCCCACTGCCGCCACCTCGGCCTCGGCCGTCCCTCCCCCGCCGGACTCGAAACCGCAGCCGCCCTCGCCAACGCCACCCCCGGCGATTTCGCCAACGCCGCCCGCCAACACACCTTCCAACCCTTCCCCTCACCCGCCGCCTTCCTCACCGCCGTCGAACGCGAATGTGTCGCCAAAAACGCATCCGCCACCCGGAAAGCGGGATTTTCGTGAGCTTGGCCAAATCAATGGGCAATGTGGAGAGGGGCTTGAACGGCTTGCACACGGCCTTCCAAATCAGGTTGCTTCCACCCGCAATGACCTAAATGATAACCAACATGCCTCCCGTGACGGAAGAGAGTCTTTCCCAAATCGTGGCCCGCCTCCGCCAAGCCGCTCCGGATGCCACCATCCGGCTCTTTGGCTCGCGCGCGAGGGCGGATGCCACGCCCGAAAGCGATTGGGATTTCCTCGTCGTACAGCCACAGGTCACCTCCCGGCGGCGCGAGATGGCCCGCCTCGCCCGCGTTCTGCGGCCCCTGCGCATACCCGCCGACGTCCTCGTCTTCAGCCAAGCCGATTTTGATCGTTGGTCATCCATCCCCGGCACGGTTCTCCATGACGCCGCCAAAGAAGGAAAGGTGCTCCATGCCTCTCCACTACCGACAACCATGCCATCCATTCGCTTGAACACCGGGAATCCACAGCCGAGAAAAGCCAGAACCACGGCCCCTGCGACCACGGATGGCCCCCACTTCCAGTAATGGCCTATCTTCGACAGACGGTTTACCTCGAGACCTCCTTCTTCAGCTTCTATCATGACGAACGAGCCGAAGCAGCCGTTGTCGCCATGCGACAGTGGTCCCGCGAATGGTGGGAGAACCAGCGTCACGACTTCGAGATCCTAACCAGTGTGGCCGTGCTGGCGGAACTGGATCAAGGGAAGTTGCCCCACCGCAATCGCGCCTTGGAAATGGCCTTGGCTCTGCCAGCGATTCCCCTTGACGAGTCGGTCGAGGAGATTGTCGGCGCTTACATCCGTCACAAACTAATGCCCAATGATCCCGTCGGCGATCCGCTGCACTTGGCCTTGGCTTCAATCCACAAATGCGATTACCTGCTTACATGGAATTGCCGTCATTTGGCCAATGCCCGGAAGTTCGGTCATATTCGACGCGTCAACGCCCTTCTCGGGCTTCACATTCCCATCCTCACCACACCTTTGGAACTTCTCGACGGAGACAACGAATCATGAGCCTTTCATCCACCGATCCCCTTTCCCTTGTCCGGCAGAGCCGAGAAGAGATCTCCCGAAGCGCCAATCACGATCCGGCAAAGGTGATCGCCGCCCTGCGCCGTGATCAGCGCAAATACGCCGCCCAGATCCAGCGTTACACCGCTGTTCCCGCAGCCGTCGGCGAAGCGGCAAAACCCTACCGCCCGTCCGCGCGCGAAAACACCTCATCCGGACCAGCCTGACGTCCGCCTTTAATTTGCCGGCAAACGATTGAGGATTTTCCGAGTGCAACTCCGAACTTACTCATACACGGAATCTGCCAACCGCGACCCATTTTGTCGCTCAGGCGGATATACTCGCCATCATGCAAGAAAACACAGACCGACCATCAGGCGGATATACTCGCCATCATGCAAGAAAACACAGACCGACCATCAGGCGGTGCGGGCATTTTTCGGATTCGGGAAATCACCGACTTCGAGCTATCGATTGCCTGCGGCCTCTATTGGATTGCTCACGAGGACCGGAACTACCCGGTGATCCTGACGCCTCATCACCTCAAGCGGCTTTTCGAGATCGAGGGCTTGCCCATCGAGGATTTCACCGGGGATGAATCCGCACGCTTCCGTAAGGTGATCCTGCAGAGGCGGGAAGGGAACTTTGGCGGCGACCTCTTCGACGAGCAAGGGGACGACATCACCCCGCAGCGGTGCTGGGTGAAGGAAGCCGACGAGGCGGATGCGGCAGAACCATAGTCATCCGGCAACCCATTAGGGACGTCTTGTTGGAGTTCCGGCTTTAGCCGGTCCCGCTGCCCATCGCCTGCGCCCACCCGACGGGACCGCCAATGCTGACCCCGCACTTTTAACCGCCTCCGATTCAGTCCCTTCGCGACGTATTCTGTCGCACTAATCGGTTAGACTCTCAACAA
>JAFIGE010000248.1 GCA_020831585.1 Opitutales bacterium
GCGAGCGCATAATATGGCGCATCGCCTCCATCGCCTCCTCATCCATCAGCCGCCTTTTCTGCACCACCCGCGAAATAAGGTGGTGGCAAGCCAACCGCGGATACTTCAAACGCCGGCAATACTTTCTGCTCATGCTCATCCCACCATTCCAAAATCGTAATAAAGATTGTCAATTTAAATGTTCAGAACAATTTACTCTCTAATGAGACTTGCCCAGATCTGGCGCTCTCTTCAAGTTTTCTTTCATGCTCAGACACCGATTTCCCCTGTTCTGGATGCCCCCGTTTGCTGCGCTTGCCGGTTTGGCGGTCGCGCTTGCCGTTGTTTTGATTTCAGCATGTGCACCGGCGGGTCGCGGCGAGCGCACGGATATCCGCTGGGGCACCTCGGCTGTGGGGTCTTCCGGGCACCGCGCTCTTGTCCAACTGGCCGCCGCCCTCAACCGGGAATGGGAAGACACGTCCATCACCGTCCTCCCTATGGCCGGAGCCATCATGACGATGCGCGCTTACGGTGCCGGCAATCTCGATGCCTTCTACGGTTCCGATGTGGCCTTTCACGAATGGGCTTCGAACAGCGGTCGCTTCGAAGGCACGCGCGATAGCCTGCGCCGTCCGCCAGTGCAGTCATTCTGGGCATTTTCGATGGAGATGGGCCTGGCCATTCGCGCCGCCGATGCCGAAAACCTTCGCCAGTGGAGCGACTTGAGCGGGCGTCGCGTCTTCACCGGCCCGGCCCCCTGGGATACCCGCGCCCATCTCGAACGCCTCTTCCGCGCGCTCGGGGTCGAGCATCGCTACGCCGACATGGACCTGGGTGTGGTGGGTTCCCAGTTGGCGGCCGGTTCGCTCGATGCCTTTGGCGTCTATACCACCGGCAGGCGCGCTCTCGCCCCTTGGGTCGCCGAAGCGGAACGGGTCACACCGCTCAGGCTCCTCGCCCCCTCAGCCGACGAGGAAGCCCGCCTGCGCGAGGCGGGGTTTGAAGTCGCGCGTATTCCGACCGCAGTCTTTCAAACGAATGTGGGGGCCGCCGAAGCTGTCTTTTCGCCCTTCTACTATGGCTTCCATGTCGGGACCAGCCAGTCGGCGGATTTCGTTTACGATTTCCTCGTCACCGTGGAGCGCCTCGCACCGAACCTGGCCGCCCTCGATCCGGTTTTCACGGTCTTGGCGGCGGATATGGCGGGCCTGCAAAGACGGGGCGTCGCGCGGGCCGTCGCCGATGTCCCGGTTCATCCGGGGCTCGCCCGGTTTTTGCGCGAGCGCGGTCAGTGGGATTCCGCCTGGGATGACCGCATCGCCCAACTGCCCTGATTTTTGATTCAATGGAAGACACGCCGTCCAGCCAGCCGACCACCCCCCCGTGGCTAAACCGGCTCTATGGTGGGGCAGCGTTTGTCTTTTTTAGCGTGCTGGTTGGCTACTATGTGAGCGGCTTCGGCGGACCCACGCAGCTCGCCGTGATCATGGTTCCTCTTGCCCTGATCGTGGGTAACTTGCGCGATTTGCGCGCCGGAGAGATTTACCCGCGCCTCCCCGCGATCGCGCGTCATGTTTTGGTTGGTGCGCAGGTTTTTGTGTGCCTCGCGGCAGCGCTCTATATTCGGATCGAATTTGACGCCATCCGCTCGACCCGTCTCGGTGCATGGACGCCGCTCGATTACCTTGCCGGGACGGCGCTTGCCCTGCTCGTTCTCGAGTATACCCGCCGACGCTATTTTCCCGTTTTTCTTATCAATCTGATCCTTGTTCTCTACTGCGTCTATGGGGCGGCCATGCCGGGAATGCTGCGGCACCCGGGCATTTCCTGGCAACGCGTGGGCAGTTCCCTGAGCCTGGAGATGAGCACAGGCATCTTCGAGCGACTTCCTCAACTGGGCCTCACGCTGATCGGATCTTTCCTGCTCCTCCTCGCCGCCCTGCGGGCGTTTGGCGGGATCGACTCCCTTCTGCGCGGCAGCGCCCGGATGGCTGCCAAGTCACCGCGCCTCCTGCCGCAAGCCGCCGTGGTCGGTTCGCTTGGAGTCGCGGCAGTCAGCGGAAGCGGCGCCGCCAACGCCGCCACCACGGGTTCGGCCACCATTCCGCTGTTCATCCGCGCCGGATTTCCCCGCGCCCACGCTGCTGCTGTCGAGACGGCTGCTTCCCTCGGTGGTCAGCTCATGCCCCCGCTCATGGGAATCGCCGCATTCATCATGGCCGAAATGATGATGGTGTCTTACGGCGAGGTGATGCTGCGCGGCTTTGTCCCCGCCTTCATCTACTTTACTGGCGTGTCCCTTGCCGTCTATCTGCTCTCGGCGCGTTTTCAGAAAGGCAAAATCGATCTCCCCATCGAGCCCATGGGGCGGCAGGACTTCCTCAACATCGCCGCTTACGGGACTTCCGTGGCCGCCCTTGTTTTCCTCATGGGGGTCGTCCGCTGGCCCGCGATGGTGGCCGCGCAATATGTCTTCACGGGCCTTTTGCTCTTTTTCACAATTACCCATGCCTACGGATTAATCCGCCAACGCTGCCGGGAGCCCCGGCTCTGGATACGCCCATACGGACGCCTTATTGGAAACTTCGCCGCAACCACCTCCGAACTCACTCTCCTGCTCGCGTCCCTGGGTATCCTCACGGCGGCGTTTACCATAACCGGAGTGCCCGATAAACTGGGCGTGCTCCTTCTGCAACTGGCGGAATTCAATGTCTTCCTCATGATCCTCACCGCCTTTGCCTTCGGCTACCTGATCGGCATGGGGCTGCCAGTGACCCCGACCTATATCGTCCTCGCGATTGTCACCGTTCCCTTCATGGTTCGGGCCGGCATCGATCCTTGGGTGGCCCATTTCTTCGCTTTTTTTGTTGCGGTTTTCGGGGAGCTTTCGCCGCCCACATCCGTCACGGCGGCGGTCACCTCGCGCATCGCCAACGCTTCTTTTTTGCGCACGATGCTCTATGCCCTTGGTCTCTGTTCGCCTCTCATCGTGCTGATGGCGGGGATCTTCACCCGCCCCGAGCTCATCGCCCAGCCTGGTTGGCAGCAAATACCCGCCGCCATCCCCGTTATCGCGGTCAGCGCCGGTATCCTTCTTTGCCTCTACGGCGGGTTCTCATCCGACACCCTAACCGACCGGGTGCTCCGTCTCCTCACACTTGCGGGAGCCGTTGCTCTACTTTTTGTCGTGGCGACGCTCCCGTCCATCATCCTTTCGACGCTCCTGCTTTGCATGGCGTTTCACGTCATCCAGCGAAGCCGTCGGCTAAATCCCTGAGAACCGGAAACTACCTTTTTGTCAGGAACGCCCACGCAAGACGCAGACGTCTCCATCCAGCGATCCGCTCTCTGAAAAAGCAT
>JAFIGE010000068.1 GCA_020831585.1 Opitutales bacterium
ACCACCCGCGAAATAAGGTGGTGGCAAGCCAACCGCGGATAACGCAACCTACGGCAAAATTTCCGACTCATGCAGCGACTCAAACACCTGCTTATGGACTGTCAACGCAAAAATATTCAGAACATTAAAAAAACTGGAGATTCTGATTCAACTCAAGGGGCTGCAGCGCCATGAAAACTTCGTGATTAAACCCCATCTTTGCCACGCTGGCGCTCAAACGATGCGATGTGCGGAATCGCTGCCGCTGCCGCCGCCAAGGGGGAGGTCGCAGCGGATTGAGGCCCAGACCCGCCATCCGGAGTTTGGTTCCGGGGAGCGGTGGCAGCATTTAGCCGTTTGCCCCGCGCAAAACCGTAGCTGGAACACGCCATAGCGGACCCACGCCGTCTCGCAATATGCAAGAGCAAGCAGCCAAGGTGATCCCAACACCTCTTGCAAAAAAAGCGTTACCGGATTCCTGCCTTGGGTGCCGTCTTATCGGCGGCTATTGTTTCCATCCTCTTTTTGATTGCCTGGCGCGCCGGGCACTCGACGACCGATATGCCCGCCGCGATGGGGGAGCGGGCGGATGACACGGAAGGGCGCGTTGCGGAAGCCGCCGATGAAGTGGCGGTTTCGGTTCGCGTGCCCGATCCGGCGGCGGGTGCGCCCGGTGAGGGCCCGCCCGCGCCGACCCGCGCGCCTCGCCTTGTTTGGGGCGACCGCGCGCATCGGTCGCACGGGCGAGGGTTTCGCGCAGCGTCGCTTTTTCGAGTTTAGCAAAGGCTTCCTTTTCGGCGCTGAGCTGTTGCACGAGTTTGCGCGTGCGGCGATTGTCGTGGGCGCTGCTGTGCACGACGATGGCGCGGTAGGTTGTGCCGTCGATTTCGACCGTGGTTTCGGCGATTTTGTAGCGCGCGCTGAGGCGCTTTCCGGACGGGTCCGGGTTGTTCGCAAGCGTACTCAGGCACAGCCATTTGCCGGTGTCGACAGCGGCAAATGGCCGCATGTTCGGCATTGTAGGTGGCGGGCAGACGGGTGATGAAGAGCAGGTCGTGCCGGGCGGCGAGGTTGTCCGCGCTGACCAGCGCGGAGTCGGCGATGTAGATGTAGGCGGCCGGGTCGAGGTCGTGTTTTTTGAGGTGGCTGAGTCTCCATACACGCTCACACTGGTGGTGTCGTAATGCAGAAAACAGGGTCGAGAAGTTTCATCCGTTCAGCCTGAATCTAGCCGGCGGTTTTAGTGCGGCTTCACCGGGATAGGGAGTCCGGAGGATGGGTTTAGTCGTTCGGCTGGTGGAGGGCGAGATCCTGAGGAGGGCGTTCGAAAATTTCAATCAGCCGATGCGTGAAGGTGGTGCGGTTGATTTTGCCCGCGAGGGCTTCGCGGATGGTCCGGCCGATGAGGAGGCCCGCGTTGTAGTGACCGGGGCTGCCAATGACGGCACCGATACACGTCTTGCCGGAGCGGGGGCAAACGCCGGAGCGGAGGCCGGCTGTGGTACCGCCGCAGGGCGCATCGGCTTTGGACGCGGCGGGGCTGATAGGCGGGTTTTCAGGATGCGCGGTCCATTCGTCGCCCAGCGGTGAGGCGACGGTGGGGGACGTTTGATGGGTCTCCATGACACAGCGCATGCGGTGGGAGAGCTCGTTGAGAATGGATGCGCGGTCGCGACCGGAATAGACGATGGCGGCGACTTCCCGGGCGTGTTGTTCAATGGCGTTCATGAGGAGGATTCTTTGGGGTGGGGTGATCCGGGGAGGAGGGCTTCGGTTGTCTCGATGATCTTGCTGACCGGTGCCGGTTTAGCGAGCCATCGGCGGGCACCGCTCTCCTTGAAAGATCGTATCCGCTCGGTGGTGAGAAGACCAGTGATGACGAGAATGGGGATGTCCGGAGTGCGGGCGCGAAACTCATCGAGGAGTTCGCGGGTGGACCCGCCGGGCAGATCCCAGTCGCAAAGGACCACATTGATTTCGCGGTGGTGCGCGGCGAAGGCCTTGCGGGCGGCTCCGATGGAGGCTGCCTCGAAGACCCGCCAACCCCGGGATTCAAAAGCGCATTTTTCGAGATTGCAGAGTTCCGCGTTGTCTTCGATGAGAAGAAGGGTGTGGCAGTATTTCTTTGTGCGATTGGGCAAGTTCCCGGCAGTGTCGTCAATGGCGTCACCGGTAATGGATTTTTCGGGGTCGATTGAGCAAACGCCGTCGGCTGCGGGCAGGATGAGTTGAAAGACGGCACCTTCGCCGGGAGGTGTGGGGAGGCAGACAACGTGACCATTGCTCTCCTGGGCAATCCGGTGAACCATGGCCAGGCCGAGACCAGATCCCCTCTCGTTTTTTGTGGTGAAGAGAACCTCAAAGATCTTTTCGCGTATCTCCGGCGGCACGCCTGTTCCGTTGTCGCGGACTTCAAAGACGACTCTTCTGTGCTCTCCCTCATCCACATTTGAGGCACCCGAGCGCTGAAAGACGGAGAGAGAGATTTGCCCGCCATCGGGAAGGGCGTCGCGGGCGTTGGTGATGAGGTTGAGGAGAGCCTGCTCGATCTTTTGGGGATCGGCGAAGAGGGTGCAGGAATAGTCGGGCAGGCTTAGGCGAAGGTCGATGGCGCAGGGGAGGAGGGCTCCGGCGAGATCGTGAACGTCTTTCAGGAGCTGAGTGCCCTCAAAGAGACGCTCACCCTCTTCGCTAGCTCTCGTGAGCCCGCTCATGCGGCGCACAAGATCGCGCCCGCGGTCAATTTGCACGGCGATTTTGGTCAGCCCGTCGGTGATCGGTCCTTCGGGAGCGCGCGCGAGGGTAATCTCGGCCCATCCGGAAATGATGGCGAGGATGTTGTTGAATTCGTGGGCAAGGCCGCCGCTCAATGTGCGAAGGGTCTCCATGCGGTCGGCACGGTCGAGCTGGGCCTTTATTTCCACTTCTTCGGTGATATCGCGGATCCATCCGCTCCAATGGACGGTCTTGCGGTAGTGCTTAACGGGAACGGCTTCCGTCTGGTGCCAGCGCCATTCTCCGTCGTTTTTGGGATGACGGTAGCGGTAGGTTTCCTGCCAGCGGGCGAATCCCCGTGATTTCACTTTGAAAGAGGCAAGGCATCGGGCAAGATCTGCCGGATGGACTCCCGCCGTGAAGTCTTCAAGGGGAATGGTCTCGGCGGATCCAAGACCGAGAAGGGTGTCCACATGTCGCCCGAGCCAGCGAAGACTGGTTATCTCCCCGTCTTCAGAGACAGAGTGATAGAAAAGGACGGGGAGAGAGGCCGCGCTTTCGGCGAGGAGGCGGGTTTGTGCATCCTGTTCTTCGAGCAGACGGACATTCTGCGTGATTTCCTCGCCAATGACAAAGCACCTCTCGTTGTGAGGACCGGGCCAGGCGCGCCACCGCACAATGGTGCCGTCGGGGTAGGCGCTATTGAAGGTGAGGGGCTTGCCGCGGCCAATCGCAAGAGCATGGACGCGGCGCGCGCGGAGCGAGCTGAAGAGGGGCGTTTGGAGGCGGTTGCGCAGTTTGATATAGTCGCGGTTGCGGAAGACGATCGCCCCCCCTTGGTTGATATGAGCAAGGGCCAGAGGGAGATTGCTGGCCACACTGGCGAGCGAGCGCACGCTTGCCTCGGCAAATTTGCGCGAGGAAATATCGTGAAGAACACAGACGAAGCGGGGAGTGCTCCAGCCCTGGGGCAGGTGCAGATCGATGCGCGCGAGGCAAGGACGGGGCTCTTTATCGGGGGAAAGGCGGAGAAAGAACTCCCCTTCCCAGAAATCATTCTCCCGGGCCTCGGAGAGAATAGCCGGGAGCATAGACTCGTTGGTGATGAGATCGGCGAGCGGGCAGAAGGGGGTCTCGTCCCCCCGCCAAAGGGTCCAGGCCGCATTGCAGGAGACAACGAAGCCGTCGGCATCAAGCGTGAGAATGGGCAGGCCGGTTGCTTGAATGTCGGGCCGGGCAGGATTGATTTCAGAGGTTAGCGACATTTCTATCTTTTTCTCCAAGGTTATTTCTCCAAGGTTGCTCTTCCGTCGAAACCATGGCGGATGGCCCAGGCGACCATTTCACTCATGCTCTTCAGACCGAGTTTCTGGGCGATGTTCTCGCGGTGTTTCTCGACTGTACGACGGCTGATAAAGAGTTGTTCGGCAATTTGGGCGGAGGTGCGGCCCCTGGCGATGAGGTAAAGAATTTCCTCTTCGCGTCGCGTCAGGGTAGGGCGGGGGATGCTCTCAGGTATGAGATCGACCGGTTCAGAGAAGGGCAGGGAGAGAATATGTTCACCCTTGGCGATGCGCCGAATGAGGCCATCAATCTCCGCAAGGGAGGAACGCTTGTGAAGAATTCCGTCGACTCCGGCAGCCACCGCGCGGCGGAGGAGGCCCGCGTCTTCGGTTCCGGTGAGAATGGCGATGCGCGCCCGTTTGGCAATGGCACGCAATTCCCTGATACTGGAAATGGAGGCTTCGCGCTCCAGGAGCAGATCCATGATCACCACCTCCGCCCTTTGCAGGCGGGGGTCATCAAGGGCCAGGCGAATGCTCCGGTGGCTACCGATGAGATTGAACTCCCGCGAACCGTTCCAATGGATGGACAAGAGCTCACGGAACATGGTCTCATCTTCGATGAGGAATAGACGAATCATGGGATGTAGGGGATTGCCGCACAGGTTGGTGCTTGGAAAGGCTATCAAAATTGGTTTTCCCTTGCACGCATAAAACTGCATTTTCTCTGGGCATTCGTTTTGCCCTCTAATGGAATGGCGAATGGAATGACGGTGCTTAGGTCGGGTCATGTTGAGCGTATGGCGTGCGGATGCGCAGCGGGTGTTTTGGCCTCGATGGAGGAACGCCCCTGCTCATTGGCCTTGACGGCCTCCTGAAGGGCAAGGGCGAGGATGGTGGTGTTGTCGGGACCACCGCGAATATTGGAAATGACGACAAGGGCTTCGCAGAGGCTTTTGGGATCTTCCTGTGCATGGAGGATGGCGGCGATCTCATCGTCGTCGACGGTCTTGGTGAGGCCGTCGGAAACAATGAGCATCCAGTCACCGGGAAGAAAATCGACCGAGAGGGTCTGGATTTCGAGGGGTGTGGGCTGGCCGAGAAATCGTTCCAGGCGTTCGCCGCCGCGGACAACCTGGTTGCGGATGAGAACGGGTTGGGAGACATGGGATTCGGAAATTCTCCAGAGGCGGCCCTGGCTCCAGCGGTAGACCACGCAATCGCCGACATGGGCCAACTCAATGGTATGATCGCGCAGAACCCCGAGTGAGAGCGTGGTGCCGATGCCAAGCCCGGGGCTGATGCGGTGACCGAGTGCGCGGATGGCCTCATGTGCGGCGAGAACGACGGAGGCGGCGGAGCATTCGCCGGCGGCAAGGGCGAAGGCGCGCCCGCGGACAAAGTCCACGGCTCGCTGAGAGGCTTTCGCTCCACCGGGGAGCCCACCGACGCCGTCGGCCACGGAGAAAACCCCGGCGGACTCATCCATCCAGAAGGCATCCTGATTGCTGCGGCGCAACATACCTGGATGGGTCAGCCCGAAGGCGCGGCATTGCAGGGGCGCTTCACTCATGTGGTCAAATCGAAGTTGAAGGTTTCGGGATCGACTTCGCTGAGTTCGAGGATGCGGGTGCGGGTGATGATCTTATTCTTGGCGATGAGAACGCGCCCGTCCCTTGGGTGGAGGATGGGCACGTTGGTGCGTTTGCCGATGAGGGCCTCCAGATCGTTCATCGACTCGAGGTAGAGACCTTCGGGGAGGCGCACCTCGACGACGCCCTCGCCGCATATCTGGGTCTGGCAGGAGAGGCGCGAGTGCGGATTGGCTCCGGTGATGAGGCCCAGGGTCCGCTTTTCCCGGTCGGAAATGGGGTTGAGGTGTTCCTTGCCCTGCTCGATGTAGACGTGGCAGGTGGCGCAAATGGCCTGGCCGCCACAGGCCATCATCACGGAGCATTTGTGGTCAAGGAGGACGTCGAGGAGGCGCGTGCCGGTCGGTGCCTGGGAGGATTCCCCGATGGGGTGGAGGCGAATTTCAGCCATAGTCGGGTGCCGCTGAAGGGGAGTGGGGTTTAAAGAGAAATTCTCTCAAGAAAGTGTCCGTCCAGGTCTCGCCAAAAGTGCGGTGGAGGAGAGGAAGCCCCGGTGAATGGATGCGGTGATGGTCCATGTAGGCGGCAAGGGCGCGCTCATGATCGGCGAGGGCCGATACGTTAATTTCCGGTGCCCCGGCGACCATTTTGCGGTAGGCCTTCCAGATAAAGGATTGGGCGGCACAGAGGGCCTCCATATCGGCGGAATCGCGGGGGCGGATGAAGAAGTCGTCTCCCGAGCGACATTCCTCATACCAGGGGGGCGGATCGTCGCCGTTGATTAATCGGGGAAAGGCCGCATGTGTTTGTTGGAGGAGTTCGCGGCCGAGACGATCGGCCGACAAGGATGCGCCATCGGAGGCGAGATCGATGACCCCGACAACCCCCTTCGGCCCGAAACGAACAAACTCCATCGCGTAGAGGGAGACATTACATTCTCCAAATGGGAAAAAGAACATGTTGGCGACTTCCACCTTGCCATTGGTGATGTAAACGGAGCGAAAGGAGCCCCGGCCCAGCCAGTCGGCAAACCGGGCCCGCAGGGACATGCGGGCATTTTCGGGAGCGGCATAGTCTGGAGGGAGGACACGCTCCAAGGTCTCCCCCGGGGGAAGCTCGGCGAGGGCCTCTTCGATGAGGGGAGCGAAGGAGATGTGGGGGGCCTCAACCACTTTCTTCTTTGAACTGGTGGAGGATGTTGGCTTCCTCGCGCTCCTCGAGGAGGGCTTCGCGCTCGGCAAGTTCGGCCATGCGCGCCAAAATCTGGTTCTCAAACTCGACCATCTCCCGTTCGATCTGTTCGAGCTGCTGAAGACGCAGCCGAGGGACGATGACTTCATCATCACCCACTGCCTGGCGGTTCTTTTCCTCAAACTGCGCTTTCAGGCGGGTTTCGAGCATACACTCTCTCGTCTTCCGCGAGGCACAATAGGCCAGGCATTTCCAGCCATCGGCGCGTCCTCCGAGAGCGCGAGCGAGGGTTTTGACTTCGCACCCCGGGCCGACAGGCACAAATCGCCGGCGGGCCTCCTTTTCGAGGACAACAATAAAGTCCACGCGGTCAGAGTCCCATTCGCCGACAACATCGGGCCACCGGGACGGCGGAAGGCTTTTGAGTAAGTCGGGTAATCCTATATCGATCATTTCATGTTTTTCTTTGCGAACACCTGGGGAAGGGTGCTTCGGATTAAATCCGCCAGGGGAGATAGGGCATCAAGGAGTTCGAGAAGAAAAGGAGTGAAGGGATCAGGCAGCCGGGGCGTGCCGGAGCCAGGTGACCGAGCCAAAGGTATCGGGGAAAGCGGGTGTGCCGGAGGGGGCGGCATCTCCGGAGGAGTTGTGGGCGAAAATACCGCGCCAGCGCTCCCTTGTTTCCAGAAGGAGGCGGGCCCAGGCGTCTAGCCGGGTGGCGTCGCCGAAGAAGGGAAGGGCAGCGTCCCAGATCACCAGCGTCTCGTCGAGTCCAGCAAGGACGGGGAACCAATCCTCCATCTTTGCCAGATCGAGGAGGAGGGCGATGCGGGCGGGTGCGCGGGGAGAAAGCTGCAATCGCCGCAGGGCCATGGCGGCATGGGCGGGCGCGATCCCCTGAGCCGGGGCGAGAAGAATCGGCGCGGGGGCATTTTCGTGGCTGATGGCGAGTTCGGGCCACCGGTCGGGATCGACCAGTGCACCGCGCAGGCCGGGGTATTGCGGAGGGGTGTCGAGATTGAGAATGTGGGCGAGGAGGGGTTGTTCGCCACACTCGACGAGCAGGTCGGGCAGGGCTTCTCCAGTCTGCTGAGACCACTGTGAGAGCGCGCTGAGGATGGAACCTTCGTTGTGGAGAATGGCGATGGATTTCATAAATTTTTTTCTGCGTGGCTTTGCTTAACTTCGATGCGGGCCGTCCCGTTGGAGCGTTTGTTGAGTTGGAAAAGAAACCGGTGATCGGCGGAGAGCCCGCGGATATCAGCTCCGGCGACAGCATCGCCCAAAAGGAAGACGGCACCGTTCTCGGAACGGCCTTCGAGGATACCGTCTTTCCGCAACAGGAGGCAGCCGCCGGGAACGAGATGGACAGGCTCGGAAGCGTTTTTCAGGGGGATGCGGGTAACCTCCTCTTTCCCGAGGTGAAAGAAGTTGAGAGTCTGCCCGTCATTCCAATCGATGAGGGTGCCAAGGGCTTCCCCGAAGGGAGAGACCTGCAGGATCGTGCCGGGGAGGGGGTAGCGCTGGAAGACGTTGCCTTCGCTGTCGAACAGGCTCACGGTCGTGGGCAGGCAACCTTCCATCAGGGCCAACTCGCCGTCGGGAAGAAAGGCGATGTGTGCCGTGGAATCTTGCTTCCTGAGCGGATGGTGGAAAACGCGCCCGGTGGGATTGTGCCAGACCAGACTCCCGTATTCAAGGTAAGCGAAATTTCGCCCCCCTTGATCAACGGTCATGCGACGAAGGCCCCCGCGGATTTCAAGGACTCTCTCGGCCCGGCGAAGCCCCGGGGTCCACCGACTGATGCCGCCGGAATCGGGAAAAAACAATTCGCCCCCGCGGGAGGCGTGCATCTCGCTCCCGCCGCCGGGGAGGAAGGCGCTGAGAAGGGCACCGCGCTCGGCATCCCAGATCTCGATGTGGCTCTCAAAGCCCAGGGCCAGAAAAATGGACTCGCGGGCAGGCACGAAAGCGACCTGCCAGGGGTGTCCGCGGACGGCAAATTCGCAGAGCGGCGAGAACGAGTGATCGCGCCAGATGGAGCCGGATGCGGAGGACCCGGACGTGGGTGCGGGGCTTTCCTCAACCGGCGGGCACTGGCCGGAGTCGAGGTAGATCTGCCAAATGCGCAAGGCCTCGGTGGCCGAGCGGATGCGGCGCTTGGCGTTTTTCTCAAGAAGGGTTTCGATGAAGGAGCGGAGGCCGGTATCGGGGATTTTGGAAAAGTCGGGCGATGCGGCCAGATGGGCGCGGGCGAGGTCCGTGACGCTCCCGGCAAAGGGACGCTCGGCTGTGAGCAACTCAAATAAGATGATGCCGAGGCTGTAGAGATCGGCGTTGAAGGAGAAGCTGTCGTAAAAACGCTCCGGGGCGAGATAGGCGGGTGAACCGGTGGGTTGCCGGAGGCGAATGGATGCGCCCGGGCAGCGAAGGGCACCGCCCAGATCGGCCAGAAGGAAGCAGGCCGGCTCACGCTCGCGCACGAGGATGTTTTCCGGTTTGAGATCTCCATGAATGAGGTTGCGCTCACGCAGGAAGGCGAGCGCGGAAAGCATTTGCGCGGCACAGGCGCGGACGGCTTCAAGGGGAAGGGGCGAGCCTTTCAGCTCGTTCAACCAGGTCCGTAAATCACCGCCTTCAATGAGGTCGTAGGCCACGAAAATTTCCCCCGCTTCATCGTATCCGCAATCCCGGCAGGAGACGATGTGGGGGTGGCGCAGGCCGATGACGTTGGAGATTTCGAGGAGGCCGGGGGCGAGGGCGGCTTTGCTGCGGCGGAAGCGCTTGAGGGCGACTTTTTCTTTCGTTAGAGGATCTTTTGCGGCCACAACAATGCCGTTGATGCCGTTGCCGATGACATCAAGGAAGATGTAGCCGCCGGGAAGCGGATCGGATTCCGCACAGATCATCCCTTTAACCCAGCAAAAAGTTTTTCCGGATCGCCGGTTTCCGGGAGGCTGCCGATGCGATCTTCGTGCGAGACGACAAACCAGCAGGCCTGGTAGCCCTGGCGGCTGCTCGCGATTTCCGCGCAATCCAGAGGCTGGCCGCTGTAGTGGCTGAAGATGCCCTGAAGAATCCCCGCGATGAGGCTGTCCACGGGGCCGTCTTCATCCTCAATAACGGAGCAGAGGAGGCTGTTGCGGAGGCGCATGGAGACAATGCCATGGCTCGCCGCGAGGGACATATCGAACTCCGCGCGCCCCCAGCCGTGAGCCGCGAAATAGCGCTCAATAAGGGCGATAAAGGCGGTCACGGGGAGCTCGCCGGGGTTCATCTGCTGCACGTATTGGAACTCGCGCTCGAGGTTGCGGACGACGCGGCTGCCCCAGATGCGGCCGCAATTTTTGAGAATAGCAGTCCAAGCAGGGCCGGCCTCTTCCTTGAGGGCGAGGTAGATGCCCCGGAGCAAATCCGTCGAAAGGTAAATCTGACGGGTTTGCACGGGGTTGAAAACGGTGCCGTCGACCAAGTCGTAGCGGAGGGCGTCGTCCCCGAAGAATCCGTCGAGATTGAGCTTGGTGAGAATTTCTTCGGTGGAAATCGTGTTTGCGGTGGTCATGGTGGGTAGATGCGCGTTCGAGGTTCAGTCGTGGGCGAGGATGTCCACGGGCAATTGGAGAAAGGGCTCCATGATCTCGGCCGAGGTCTCTGAAATGGAGGCCATGATTTCCCTCTTCACGGACATATAGGTTTCGTAAATCGAGCGCTGGTGAGGCTGCAGGGTTTCGAGGTGGGCGAGGATTTCAGGGTCGCTGTGCAGGCGGCGGGTGGTCCCCTCGGGGATATCCGGGTAGCGGAAGGATTGGATGATCGTTTTCATCCAGACGAGGAGTTTATCGCGGAACCAATCGGGATCATCCATGAGCATGGCCATGGTGGCGTAAGCCGTGACATAGCGCACATCGCGCACGCACTTGGCCATGGCGAGGGCGTGCTTTTGCTCGTAGGGATAAATTTCGTAGATGCCTTTGATGGTCTTTTTGACGACGCCGCCATCGACGTTTTTCACCTCACGCGCCGCTTGTGCGCGAGCCGTTTCATCGGGGACCACGGAGAGGTAGGTGCGCATCTCTTCATCGTTCAAATGCCGACTTTCGGCAGTCTTGAAGAGCGCTTGGAGCTGAGGGTGGTGACGGTAAGTCTGGTGGGTCGTTGTCATGATCGATGGTGTTGGATAAAGGGTGGGTTATTTCCAGGGTAGTTGGGAAAGGAAGGTGCGGGCGTGCGAGGTTGCCGCAGCCGTGACGAGCTCTTCTTCGGGGTCGGAGGAGGAGCTGAGCTGCGCGGCTGTGCGGGCTGCATCGGCGAGTCCGATGAGGAGGGGATTTTCAATGTGCCCCTGGGCTTCCCGCCAGTCGCGGGCATCATCACGGGACTCGGTGGAAAAGTGAAAGGAAGCGATTTCATCATCATCGTCTTCTTCGAGATCCACTGCCGGGCCGGTGCCGCCCAGTCCGTCGGCCCATGGAAGAGCGGCGAGAAAAGCGGATGCGATGGTCGGCAGGGGGGCCGAACGCTCCGTCCGAACCGCTGGGAAAGGCGCTGCGGCGATGGGAGAACCGATTGGTGAGGGAGGTGGAACAGGGCGGACCGGCTTCTCTGCCCGTGCGCTCCAAGGCAAAGCGTGCAAAGCCAGGGCCGCAGGCTGGTGAATCCAGTGACCATCGGCCAGTTCGGAGGCAACGCGGTTGGCCACCGCTGCGGGAGCGGGGAGAGGTTTCAACCCCGTCGTCCGGGCGGGCGGAGGCTCGGCAGCCTCAATCGGGGGAGGAGCGAAGGGAATCGGCTTATCCCGCGCGGCCTCGTCAGCCTCGTCCGTTGGCGCGGCTTCGGCGACGGCTTCTTCCGTGACTTCTCCGGTATCCGTAGCTTCTGCCGGGGCGGCTCCCTCATCTTCGGCCGCAGATGGGAGGGCGGCTTCGGAGGGGGCAGGAGATTCTATCTCTCCATGAGCTTCGGCGGGAGGGCTCTTCGCTTCGTCCGGGGGGATGATTTCCGGGGCCGCCGCCGGCGCTTCCGCTGCGGGTCTTTCAGCAGCGGAAACCTCCGGCTTCGGTGTTTCCGGCTCGCCCGCGACGGGTTCAACTAAAGCCGCAGACGGTGTGGGCTCCGTCGGCAACGGAGTAGCCGCCACGGGGGCGGGGATCTTCTCGCCGAGGAGGGCTTGAAGGTCGTCCCATCGGCCTTCGCGAGCAGCGCGCAGGCGTTCGGCGAGGGCCTTGAAAAAGGACTCGTTGCGGGATTGGTGTTCGGGCCTCCAGAAGTTCATCGGTAGGGAGAAGCGTTTAGAGGGGTTACTCGAAGTTACCGCGGATTTCGTCTGCGGAGGCACCTTCCTGATGCCAGAACTCGGCCGCATTGACCTGCTTTTCCGGACCGACCATAAACTTGCAGCAATCGTTGCCCATGGAGTAGCATTGCACTTCGATGGATTGGCGGTCGATTTTCTCGAAATAGCTCATGACGCCGGCAAACATCCCGGCGTAGAGGTGGCAGACGGGTTTTCCGACCCGTTGCATCGAGCGCGCGACGGCGGAGTTGCGGATCTCAATGAAAGTGATTCCCCGTTTGCGGAAACTCAGGTCGAGGGTCCAACCGCCCCAGCCCTCGACCGTGAGGGGCCACCACCATGTTTCAAAAACGAAGCGGGGGTCCATTTGCCAGATGTCGAGCTTTCCGCCGCCGAACTCATGGCGCATGCGGTTGTTGAAGCGCTTCATGTCCTGCAGGCCCCACTCCACCCCGCACTTATACATGATGAGGTTGGAGGCATCGCCGACGTCTTCATCGAGGCCCGAATGGAGGCCGAGAATGAAGTCCTCGGAGACGCGGGCGGCCCGCTGACCATCGCGGAGAAAGAGCGCCCCCTCGTCTTTTTCGTGCCGGAAGAACTCATCCGGCGTGTAGTAGTTATGGTAGCCTTTGTAGCCGCCGTCGCTAGGATTGATCGGTTGTGTGTTCATGAATTGTGTGGATGATGGATGGAGTGTGGGGGCGTCCTCAGTCGGCGAGGTCGCTCTCGCTGAAAGAGAAATCGACGTCCTGGAGCTGCATGATGGATGAGCGGGTGATGATTTTGCCCTTTTGGATGAGAATGCGCCCGTCCCGCGGGTGGAGGATGGGGACCTTTGAGCGCCGTCCGATGAGGGATTCGAGGTCGTTGAACGACTCCACGTAGAGGCCCTCGGGGAGGACGATTTCCACACCTTCGCCCATGACCCGGCATTGGCAGCTCAGACGGCTGTTTTCGCGGGCACCGGTGATGAGAGCGAGGGTTCTTTCCTCTCGTTGGCTGAGAGGGGAGAGGGACTCCATGCCCTTGGCGACATAGACGTGGCAAGTGGCGCAGATCCCCTGGCCACCACAGGCCATCATCACCGGGCACTGTTCGGCGAGGAGGGTGTCGAGCAAGCGGGTGTTGGTCGCGACCTCAAGGGAGCGGTGGATCGGTTCGAGTTGCAGCGTTTTCATGTATTGGACAGTGTATGGATTTGTTGGTAGGCGGCGCGCAGAAGGGAAGGGAGGCGACGGTAGAGGAATTTGGCCCGGCCGGAGCTGAGGGTGGGGTGAAAGTGAAAATAGAGGCGCCGCCGAAAGACGCCGCGCTCACGCAGATTCCATCCCTTTTCGCGGGCGAGGGCGCGTTCGCCCGCTTGATCAGAGGCGTCGCCCAGGAAAACACGCTCCAGCCCCCGGGCGGGCTCGTGCCATGGGCGGAGGTGGTTTTCGCGGATGGTTTCGGTCCAACCGAGGCGAAGGAGGTGATGCAGGGCCTTGTCCATGCTTTGGCAGGGGCGCCCCACCAGGGCCTCAAAGCGCTTCTGCCCGATGAGGGGCACTTCGATGAGATCGTCGAGCGAAGCAATATAGCCCTTCTCGCTGCGCCACTCGACGATGATTTCGGCAACTCTTGGGCCGAATCCGGAGAAGTTTTGCAGACCTTCCGCATCGAGGTAATTGAGAGAGGCGAGCAGGTCCTGTTCGGGCAGACCGGTGGGCGTCATCCGGGTGCGCAAGGCATTCTCATTGAGCTGGGGATCGCCCGCCTCCAAGCGCTGGTTGCCAATGAGGCTGGATTGCCAGGGAGGAAGCGCTCCGCTCTGGGGGAGAGGAAGCGGCCAATCCTTTTTCACTGCCTGAGGTCGGCTCAGAGCAAAAGGCATTGCGCGGCGGGGAAGGACCATAACGTGAAATCAGGCTTGGCGGGCGAGTTGGCGAATCTCCGCCGCAACGGCGTGAAGGGCGGAGTTTTCCGGTGCTTCGAGGGTATCGAGAGCCTTCCGGAGGAGGTCTTCCGGGGTCTCGTTGCGCTCGCCACTGTAAAGGGTGGCCTCATCCAGGCACCGTTCACCCAGGAGGAAGAGGCCGAGGAAAAAGTGGACGGGCGAATTTAGCTTGCCGTTTCGTCCTTTGAGCTGCGCGGCAAGGCGGCGGCGGCGGTTTTGAGCGGGGAGATCGCGCAGCATGCGCACAAGGGATTGGCCCTCGCCCCATTCTTTCGCAGCTGCCCCGGCAAGGGCCTCAAGGTAGAGCTTCTCGCTTTCGGCCATTCCGTAGTCGTAAGCGCGGATATCGACATCGGGAAGGGGCTCGGTCTCGGACGCTCCCTTACCGAAATCCCCGAGGATTTCTTTCCAGAAGAGGGCGGAGGCCAGGCGCTGGGTGTGGCGACGCAGGCGCGGATCACTCCATCCTTTGGGCTTTTGCGGGACCGGGGTCTTTTTGAAGAGGCCCATGAGTCCGCTCTGTTGGGGAGGTGGCGGGGCCTCGAGCGGGAGTTGGCGTAAGGACCGCAGGTTGGTGTGCAGGCGCAACTGGCTTTGCAAAAGACGGTCATCCGGCAGATCGAAACCGCATTCTCTCGCCGCCAGGGGATCGAGCGGATCCGTCTCGAAGAAGCCTGATGCTGGATCGAGGCGGGCGAAAAGAGAGGCTCTCCAGAGTGGGCGCCCGGCCCGGTCTTTGCCCATTATGGCGGCGAATCGAACGTGCGGGGAAGCCTTTCTGGCCAGACACTCGCCGATGAGGCCCGCGATCAGGGGCATTTCCACCATGCGCCGACTGAAGGGGCCGGGAATGGTCAGGCCATCGTGCTCCCAGGCTGCCCGGAGGTTTTCCAAAGAGGTTCCAAGGGTCTTCTCATGGGCATGAGCGCTGTGGGTGTGCCCGAGAATGACGCGTGCGAGGAGGGCGCGGGCCGTGGCATACGGGCTTTCCCCGGGAGCCAGGGCAGAGGCGAGGATGCCGCTGAAGAAGTCGATCGCTTCGTCCCGCGTCTGACCCTCGGCGACGAGGGTCTTGACGGTCGTGGGTGCGGCCTCTTTCCAGAAACGCCCGGCCCATTGCAACTGTGCAAAGGCTTGGCCATAGAAGCCAAAGACGGCGTGGGCCGTGTGGCCGGTTTTCGGAGGGAGGGAACGGTGCAGAATCTGCTCGAGGGCAGGGATTACGCCATCACCAGGCAACTCGCCCGGATCTTTACAGGAGAGGAAGTTTTCGAGAATGAACCGGAGGGTGTTCAAACTTCCCCGACTGCGGCCTTGGCGAGAGAGGCTGTGGGCCATCATCAGAAGGAGAAGGCGGGTATCGCGGCTGAGGGCTTGGGTGTCGATTCCCGCCCCTGATTGGGCCGCGATGGTGCGGGCGAGTTCCTCCGGGGCCGTATCCAGTTGTCCGAGGAGGGCCTCTCCGAGAAGAAACTCGCGCAGAGCCTCGTCCAATTGCTCGATGAGGTATTGCCAGAAAAGCCCTTCGCCGGCCGAATCGGCGGCCCCGGCTCTGACCGCGAGGCACTCGTAAGCGGCGACGAGGGTCTCGCCACCGATAAGGCCCACATCCCCGGCGAGCATGGCTTTAAAGGCTTCCACGCCGGCCTCGAAATCACCGCTTTCCGCGAAGTGGCGCGAAAACAGGCGCAGTTGCGCGGAGAGCAGAGAGCCGAAATCCGCTCCTTCCGGTCCGATATTCAAATCCCTGGCAACATCGGCAACGAGGGCGGGCACGGATGCCTCAAAGCGGGCAAACAGATCCTTTTCCGGGCTTATCCGCGAGGAGGCGAGGGCTTGCCACAGATGACCGTGCGCGGCGGTCTCGCGCAGGGCCATGGAGGCCAGGGCGGCGGCCGCGCGCAGGCGATCAGCGGTGTCTTCGGCAGCGGCCAGGAGCTGCCCGCTCATCTGCGTATAGGCGTTGTTGATGACCGAGCTTTTGAAGCGCCCGTAGTTCTCCAGCGGATCGCCCAAAAAGACCTTTGGGGGATAGCCGGCTAAACCGCCATGGGTCCGTCCGAGGCGTTTGAAAACGAAATGGAAGGCGCGTTCATTTGCTGTGCGGTCGCAGTTGCGGCCCTCGGGGTTGTTGGAGTAGGGACCAGCCTCGCCGTTTTCGAGGCGGTCGATGAGGTGCGTGGCAGTCGCCCCGGAATCGTCATCCAGACGAAGAGCGGCCGCCACTTCGGATGTTTTTTGCCGGAGCTGAGCCCACTGGGCCGCGAGCGGTCGCTGGTCGCCCAGAATTTCTTCGAGGGCTGCGGGGACAGTTGCCGGGGGCTGTTCAAGATGCGTTCCCAGGTAGCGGGCATTTTCGGCCAGGCGCTCGCCCAGATCAGCGGAGTAGGCGGAGGCATTGAGGGCACCGGCGGGTGTAATGGGGTGGAGGAGCAGCGAGAGGAGGCCCGACCACATGGCGGTGTCTTCGTTTGCCGTGGCCTCGGGCGGAGTGATCGCCCCGAGAGCTTTCATCCACGATGAGAAGACGGTTTCAACGGCTTCTTTGGAGGGCGTCTCTCCGGACTTGAGTTCTTCGAGGAGAAGATTATCGCGCTCGGAGAGAGCCTGTGCTTCAGGATCGGTGCAGGCTCCGACGAGAAGAGCCTTCCAAAAACCATCGCTTTGCGCTCCCCGTGGCCGAAGCGCGCGCATTATTCCGGGGGCGGTGGCATCTGATTCAGCGAGCCCTTCCGCTTTGCGGGCCAAATCCGCGAGGGCCTCCAGTTGAGCGGCCACGGGGGGGCGCAGGTGTTCCCCGAGAGCTGCACGGATCTTTTCCGTAAGTCTCACCACCGAGGCGCTGTCGGCGCGATCGCCGAGGCTGTCGCTGAGGAGAAAATGAACGGCGAGCTGGTGAGCGTCGAGCGGTGCCCGCGTCGCCGCCGCACAGGCCATGGCGGCCGAGAGGAGACTGCGTGAGGCGGCTTCCTCGACGGAATCGGCCGAAAAGGTGTAATCTTCGAGGTCAAAAAACTTTCGGCTCACCGCACTCGCCTCAGCGAGCCCGTGGCTCATGCTTTCCATTTGCGCAACAAAGCGGCAGAGCCCGCCATACTCGGCCGCGTCGGCGCGTCCGCAAAGGAATTTTTCAATCGTGCGCGCGGACATCTGCCAGATGACCGCAGGGTATTCGACAAAGGGAAGGAGCAACTCCAGATAGTAGCGAAAACCCGCCAGCCACGCTACGCAGGGTGTTTCCCGCGTGAGCCAAAGGCTCCAGTTTTGCAAGAGGATGCCTTGGTCCCGCTGACACTTTTCCACCGCTGCTTCCTGCGAGAGGTGGGCGAAGTGATCCGGCATATACTGGATCATGGCCTCGCCGAAATAGCCCGCGATTTCATCGCGATGGTTTTCGAGGAGGAGCCCGAAGGCGACCTGTTCGATAATCTTCACCCATTCGCGGGCCGCTTCGGCGGCGGGCCACCGGACGAGCCCTTCGGCGATGAGGAGAGACTGCGCATACGCGAGGGTTTCCGCAGCGACGGTGGTCGCACCATGTGCGCCGATGGCTTTGACCAGATCGGTCAGCAAGGGCTGCCCGGCCAGTTCAATATCGCCACGCTCGTTCAGGCCGAGAAGGAGCGATTTGAAAAGGCGTTCAGCCTCGGCCCGTGCCGGCGAACCTTCGCCCTCGGCACTCTTCTCTTCAATCGCAAAAAGGGTGTGGTAGCCGGAGCGCTCCTGCAGGAGAGCCCGCCCTAATTGACCGAGGGGTTGAGGAATGACAGCAGCCTTGGCCGCACGGCACTCGATCCCCAGGCTTTCACGGTAGACAAATTGAATGGGCGCAAAGGCGAGGGCCGCTTCCCGTGGCGTAAGGTGGCGCGTGAAGGAACCGTGGAGGGCATTGAGGTTTATGTGAAAAAGTCTTTCCGGCCGGCTCGCAACGTAGCCGCCGACGAGTGAGTTCCACCACTCGTTGAGCTGCTCCCCGGCGTCTTCGGAACCGTCGAGGAGAAGGTCGGCCACTTTACCCATCGTCAGGGCGTTGTCGCGCTGGCAGGATTGACGCCCTGCTGCCCCCACTTTTTCAGCATATTCGGGCAAATGTTGAAAGACTTCACCGGCCACTTCGTCGCCCATTTTCCAACTGTCCTTTATGAGACGGAAGCCGGCGGTGCTGCGCTCGAAGCCGTCCGCAACAGCGCGCAGAACGGGCGCAATAATGCTCCCTCCGCGCATTCCGCTCTCAATGATGCGGGTTCCCTCCCCCAGAAGGGCGGCCACGAAGTCGAGATTGGGTGTTTCGATGAAGGGGAGCTCCTCGCGGGTCAGCCAGGCAAGTGAACCGGCGGCCGCGCGCTCTACCCCACGGAGGCGCAGATCCGCCCGGACGCGCTCCTCAATCCAGTTGATCAGAGCGCCTTTTTCCGCACCTGCTGTATGGGCACTCTTCAGCCATTTCTGAAAAAGAGGAAGACCTTCTTTTTCATACACAGTCAGCGCCTGAAGGCTTTTGCGGTGTTCATCAAGCTCGGCAAGGAGCCAGTCGACTGAGCGGATGGCGGCCAGGCCGGGGGTGTCGCCAACCAGTTTGCGCAACGCGGCGACCATCTGCGTGAGTTTGCGCCAGGAATCGAGGCTGAGATCGATGCCACCAAACTCGACCACGCGCACGAGGAAGTTTAGACGGGAGGGGAGGCCATCATTCGCGAGCAGACCCGCCCAGAGAGCCTCTTCGAGGAGAAACCGAAGATTGCGGCGCATCGTCGGGGCTGCGTCAGACCCCTTCATTCCTTGTGAGAGGGACTCGGCGAGCGAAGCGAGGGCCTCCCTGGAAGAGGCCAGGAGGCTTTCCGTGGTCTCGGTCGAGCGGGTCAGCGCGCTCAGCCAGAGCCGACCGGCATCGAGGAAATCGAGGTCGCTTCTTTCCACCTCACGCCGGATGAGGCGACGCCACTCGGCGCTTTCGCCCAAGTTTTCCGGGTCGGGCTGGAGGCCCTCAAACCAAACGGCTTCCGCCCGCAGCGTGAGGCTTTCGAAGATCGCGTTCGGGGCGGCCCGAAGAGCCGCGCAAACAGGCAGCCAGGCGAAGGCGACGGCTTCCTCGGCAGATTCTTCCAAGGCATCAAAGAAGCGACGGATCGCATCTTGAAAATAGAGAGTTTCTTCAATGACCTTGAAGGCATTTCGCCAAGGGTGATTGCGGCCTGTGCGCATCCGCTCGCCCGCCTGAAGGTCCATGCGGGCGAGGAGTATTTGCCAATACTGCAGGGGAGCGCGCAGGCGGCGGGTGACCTGCAGGTGGAATTGACGGATGGCTTCCCATGCGCCCCGCGCCGCCGATTGGGTTTGCGCGGCGGAACACCATTCGCGGGTGAACTCGAGGATGGCTTCCTCCAGCTTCTCCCGTTCGGGAAGTTGTGCCCGGTCATCCGTCGGAAAAATGGTATCCATCTCCCGCGAGAGACCCTGTGCAAAAGCTTCGGCCTGCTGCGCGAAATCCCGCGCGAACCCCTGTTGCTCCAGGTTCTCGCGCAGAAGGCCCCAACTCTGCCAGGCCGTGAGGAACTGGGCTCCGTTCAGGTTCTCCCGGAGGACAGAAAGCGCTTTGCCCAGAAAGCGGCTTTGCAGGGGATCGTAGTTGAGGTCGACGCCGGCCGCAACTTCTCCGGCAAGGGTCTGATCAAGCCAGTGTTCGACGAGCTTACGCTCCGTGTCGAGCCACGGGTGGTCACGAAAAGCGGTCTCTTCAAGGCTCTGGCGGAGAGCCTCCAGATGGCAGGTCGATCGGGTGGTGAGGGAAGCGGTCATGTGCGGAACAGGGTGAAGGTTTTCTTAAAGAATCGGACGCGAAGCGGTTTTTCTCCCGCTTGCGGAAAGGGGCGGAAGGCTCTTTTTGAGCCCAGGGTTGAGCAAGCGCACCAGGGTAAACTGGCGGAGGAAGGCACTCCAGAATCCGCCTTCGAGTTCGCGAAAGAGCGCGATGTTGCGCCGGAAAGCCGTGTTCGCTTCTTTAATGAGGCGATCATCGAGGCCGTTCTCACGGTAGACGGCCATATTCAGCGCAGTCCTGAATTCGAGTTTGAACTCGGCAAGGTTCTTGAGTTGCGGAAACTCGTAGAAGTCCAGGCCGCCGCCGTTTGGAGCCAGTCCCATCGAGTTTGCGGCAATCTTCTTGAGGATCTGTCCACCAGAGACATCCCCCATGTAACGCGTGTAAGCATGCGCCGGGAGCAATTCCGGAGCCCGCTCGGCCAGTTCCTCTAATTCCGCTCGATAAGCGACAGCCGCACGGGGAACGGCAATGGCGCTCTCCCAGAACGGGCCCGCGAGGAAAGCGAGATCCTTCTCCAGCGACTTGACCCGAAAGACGGCAGGAAAGTGAAAGAGACTGAGCACGGGGTGCGTCTTTTGCTCCTGAATGGCCGCTTCCATCGGCCGGTAGATTTCGACAAGACCCCGGAGCAAACGTGTATAGCTCTCCACCGTGGAGGTGCCGCGCAGGAAGCCACGCATAAAAGCTGTTTTCTCCGCCATTGTATGCACGCGGCGGGTTTCTTTTTTTAGACGTTCGGCGAAAGAGGGAGAGCTGTTCATAGACAAACGGGTTAAGAGTTAGAGACCGGCACCGGCTATGGCGCGTAGCGCCTGTGCAGATGAATGAAAACACGCAGATAGCGAAAATCGTCGGGCAGGAAGACATCGGCTTCCTTGGCAAAGGCGGCGGGGCCTTTTTTCCAGGAGCGTTCAAGAAGTTTGCGATGTTTGTCGGAGGACAAAGCGGTGAAGTAAGGGCAGTCCTCGCAGTGGCTCCCGCTGATGCGTTCGCGACAGTGGTCAATCTCCTGGCGGGGTATGCAACCCTCGAGGGGCTCCTCTTCCAGATACGACTGACGGCAGGCCTTGAACTCCGGCAGAAGGAGCGCGAGGAGCAACTGATGGACCAGGGGGGTCATAAAATCGGCCAGCGGTGGCGATAGTTTCCAGCCCTGCAGGAGCTCTTCCGTCCGCTCAGACCAAACCGGGGAATGCGGATCGCCCGCTTTACCCATGTCGCTCTGGCTCAGCGGGGAGGGTGTTCCTTTTTTGATAGAATACTCCCAAATATCAGAAAGAATTTTTTCCTCCGGGAGGCGCAACCAATCCACGCGGCGTCCGTTTTGAATAAAGTAACGTTCGGCAACAGCCCCGGCGAGTTGAACGAAAAGCTCCACCGGCTGCTTCCCCGATTCCTCGAGAAGCTTTTGGAAAGTGGAAGTTTGGAAAGGTGGTGAGACGAGGACAGAGAATCGATGCATAGCACGGATAATAGAGTTCCGTCAGGTCGTGGACAATACGTGTAGTTACGTAAGCGGAAGAGAATCCCCTACGCGACTGGGCGGAATCTCCCCCATGCTCCTCAAGGGGCACCCGCCAACCGCTTGCGAGGCTCGCTACGGAGTGCCCGGCCGAAACATGGCGAAGAGTGCACGCTCGCCGGAGAGGTTCGTTTGAATGCGGACACCTCGCTCTCCTTTCGTGCCCACCGGACGGGCGGAAAAGCCTCCTTTGCCCGCTTTGTCGTGGAAACGGACGCGGGTTTCATGTGGCTGGGCTGGGCCTCTGGGTGGTCACCGTCCCCCTTGGTGAGACAATGCCTTGCGGGATGGTCGATCGGTCACTTTTTTGAGCCCCCATGAAAACTTTTGTATCCCCCGTTCCTGAGCCGGTGAAAGGCTTTGGTTTTCCGCCGTGGCCGCCGCGTCCCTGGGTGCCTGACTATCGGGTGGAGGAGCTTGGGGCCTGGGAAGAAAGTGAACCGGACACCCGCTCAGAGGAGGCGCGCCTGCTCTTTTCCGATTGGATGGGGCGTGAGGTTTCGCTGTTTGTGCGGCGGAGTTTCCCGCTTTGCGGAGCCAATGGGGCGGCGGTTCTGCACATTGTTGGCGGTGCGCAAACGATCCATCCCGGAGATCTCGCGGTGTGGACCCGGGAAGGGTATGCGGCGGCGAGTTTCGACTGGCAGATTGCCGAAGTGGGAGGGCGTCTGCCTGAGCGCACAAGCTGCTTCCCGGCAGAGGTGGTTCCCCAGTTTGCCGCGACGCCCTCATTGGGTGCGGCGATTCTGCCGGTGGCGTTGCAAGCCGCCGCTGTTTGCCTGCATTGGCTGGCGCGTTGCCCGGGTGTCGACGAAGGGCGCCTGGGGGTGACGGGGATCAGTTGGGGAGGCTATCTCTCGTGGCTGCTGGCCGCCTATGATTCGCGGGTGCGGGCCCTGGTTCCTGTTTTCGGTTGCGGCGGGCTTTTTGCGGAGGGCCGGTCGGTGGCCGCACACGATCCCGCAGTGCGGGCCTATTGGGAGAAATTTTGGGAGCCTGCCGCTTTGGGTCGCCACTTGAACTGTCCGGTATGCTTCCTCAACGGCACGAACGATTTCTTCGGTGATCCGCTGGTTGCAGAGAGATTGCTTGCGTCGGTTCGCACCCCGGTGGCGCGCAGCTACGGGCCAAATATCGATCACGCTCTGACCGAGGGGCAGACAGCTTTGGCCACGGCCTGGATGCGCCAGTATCTTTCCGACGCTGCTTCCCGTGCCCCGTCCTCATCGCCGGACATCGGTCTGGATGAGGGGAGGGGCGCACCGGTTTCCTGGTGGGCCGGGGCGGAAGGTGCGTCCATGCACCGGTGCTGGTTACCGGGGCCGCCGCCATCGGATCGGCCTGCCTATGTGGTCACGAACCGAGAGATGGCGGACGGGGCCATTTTGAGCAGCCCGATCCGCTTGGTGGAGACAGTGGAGGCACCTGCGGCGGGCATGGGGGAGGCGGGTCCATCGTTTGTGTCCGGGGTGACCTCTGTTGCGGGGGTTCCCTTTGGTCTTGGTTGGCGTTGGGAGCTGGGCAGTACGCGGCATTTTGAAAATGATGCGCACGCCATCCCTCCGGCATCCGCGGACCATCCGTGGATGGTCACGCCCGCACGGCCGCTGAGCGACGAAGCGGTGGCCGTGATCCTTCACTTGAACCCGCGCGGGGTGCGCGGGGCGGCGTCCGCAGACTCGTTTGCCCTTGGTTGGTCGGCCTCGCCGGAATCGGGTCAGGTGTTCGTCGAGATCTTCGGGCGCACGCCGGGTATGGAGCCTTTTGTGGCATCATTTCCCTGGTTGGATGGATGGGTATTGCTCAAGTTGGGCGATGTTCCGGGTTTGCCTGCCGACTTTACCTGGGCGGATGTCGGGCGGCTCCAGATAAAGGCAAGGCAAGGGCGGCAGCCCTTCGGGGTGGGGCCTTTGCGTTGCCTTTGAAACGCGCCAATTGACTTTTGTGGCAATCACTCTTCCCACTCGCCGCTTCTTGAATCAACTTTGCCATCGTTATGAACCTTTCTTCCGCGAATCCCGTTTCCGATTTTGTCTGTGGCGACTTCGTTGCCCGCTACCGGCTGGATACCCCAACCCGGCGGGTGACTTTCCATTTATTGCCCGTCTCCGCTTTGGATGCTACAGTGGAACCGCGCGTGGCGGTGGATACGCCGGAGGTCCATGCGGGGCAGTCCTATAAATGGCCTCCGGTCATGGCGCGCAAGGCAGACTCTCTTGTGCAGGTGAAGCTGCGGGGAGACGGGGCCGGACATGGCTTCGCGCTCGGTCGGACAATGCGGAACGGTCCTTCGGTGGAGGCCCTTGTCCTTGATCGGCAGGAGTCGGTGCGCTCGGACGGGGGAGGGTGGTGCATCGACACCTTTCTGGCGGGTCCCGGATTCTCTGCCATGCACCGGCTCACCTGGGAGCCCGGAGACCTCGCTGCGGTGGTTTCGACCACGCTGGGCAACACAGGGGATACACCGATCACCGTGGAGATGCTTTCCAGCTTTTCTCTCAATGATCTCTCTCCCTTTGCCCGCGACGATGCGCCCGGGCGTTTGCGCGCTCACCGATTTCGCTCCACCTGGAGTGCCGAGGGCCGCCATGAGAACCGCCTCCTCGAAGAGCTTCACCTTGAGCGTTCCTGGGCGGGCCACAGTCACCAAAGCGAACGTTTCGGCCAGGTGGGCACGCTGCCTGTTCGCGGTTGGTTTCCCTTTGTCGCCCTGGAGGACTCGGCGGCTGGCGTTATGTGGGGTGCCCAACTCTCTTGGGCGGGATCTTGGCAGATGGAGATTTACCGTCGTCATGACGATGTGAATCTCTCCGGTGGTCTGGCTGACCGGGAGTTCGGCCAATGGTGGAAGACCCTTGCCCCCGGCGAGTCTTTGGAGGCACCCCCCGCTCATCTCGCGGTGGTGGCGGGTGATCTGGATGATCTTTGCCATCGGTTGGTTTCTCTCCAAGCGAAGCCCCTCGCCAAACAGCCCGCGATTGAAGAGGAGCTGCCCATTTTGTTCAACGAGTGGTGTTCCTCATGGGGGCATCCTTCACACGATTACGTTTTGGAGACGGCCCGCCGTCTCGTTGGTTCGGAGGTGCGCATCCTTGTCATTGACGATGGTTGGGCGGAGCGCCCAGGAAAACAGTTCCAACAAAACGGGGATTGGGTCGTCAACCGGCGCGCCTTTCCCGAAGGATTGGGGGCGACCACAGGGGCTTTGCGCGAAGCCGGCTTTCTCGCCGGGGTGTGGTTCGAGATGGAGGTGTGTAACCCGGGTTCGCGCGCCTTTGAGGAACGCACAGATATCCAACTCAAGTCAAATGGTCTGCCCCTCACCGTCGGACCCCGGCGGTTTTGGGATTTGCGGTCTCCGGGGGCCGTCGCATATCTGGACGAAAAGGTGTTGGCGCGGCTGCGCGATGATGGGTTTGCGTATTTGAAAGTTGACTACAACGACACCGCCGGAACCGGTTGCGATGGCGCGGAGAGCCCCGGTGAAGGTCTGCGTCAGCAAGTGCTCGCTTCCCAAGCCTACTTCCGTCGTTTGCGCGAGGCCTTGCCGGAGCTGATCGTTGAGAATTGCTCCTCGGGCGGGCATCGTTTGGAGCCGTCCATGATGGCCCTGTGCGCCATGGGATCGTTTTCCGATGCCCACGAAACGGTGGAGATCCCTCTCATCGCCGCCAATCTCCACCGGCTCATCCTGCCGAGGCAAAACCAGATTTGGGCCGTTCTCAATCCCGGCGATTCCATTCAGCGCCTCATCTACTCTCTGTCGGCCACCTTCATGGGGCGAATGTGCCTGTCCGGAGACCTGAAAGATCTGCCCGCTGCCTCTTGGGACGTCGCACTGAGCGCACAGCGATTCTATCGTCGCTGTGTTTCCGTTTTGCGCGAGGGGAAGAGCCGCCTCCATCGGGACATCGGCCCGAGCTTTCGCTACCCGACCGGTTCCCAGGAACTCGTTCGCCTGGGGAGTGACGGTCGGCGTTTGCTCGTGGTGGCCCATACCTTTGCCCAACCCGCTGGACCGGCCGGGCGCGTCGTTGCCTTGCCCAATGATGTGGGCTGGGCACTGGCCGGGCAATTCGGCGATCGCGGGGCGGTCGTTGCCGGAAATGAGCTTCGCCTTGACCCGGCTCCGGACTACACGGGGGCGGTTTATTTGCTCGAAAGGTAGAGCCGTCACATCGGCCATTGGACCTCCCCTTGGCTTCGGGGTGTAATCACAAAGTTTGTCACCTTTTTCAGTGGCGTTTCACCACGGTCGCGACCGTCGCGAAGTTGCCACCCCCGTCCTCCACAACCGGTTTGGGTTTCCTTCCCCTTCGAAAGCCGAGCCACCCATCGGGCGCACAGAAGCTCTCTACCCAGGCTACCGACCCCACCACCCAGCTCTCACTGAAAGCGCGGATCTTCGAGAGAAGCCCCGATCCTTCCGCCAGACCCGCTCCAACCATCTCTTTCTCCTTCGTTGCACCGGTTGCTGCGCTCCTCGGGCCTCTACGAAGAGGCCGCATTCCCGGCCCCATCCGGCTGCACAACCGCGCCCGGTAGCGCTCGTGCCACTTCGTCGCCCAAGTCATCTTGCCCTCGATCCGGGCGATTCCCCGTCGAGCAGCCGAGCCACCCTTGCACGCCTCCCCAAAACCACTGAAGCCATAGTCCCCTGCGTCCTCCACCAGCCCCGCCCGCACCGGATTCAAATCGATATACGCCGCCACCATCCTTTGCGCCGCCGTATCCGCCTCCACGA
>JAFIGE010000069.1 GCA_020831585.1 Opitutales bacterium
GCCGCACGAAGATATGAAAGTGATTCGCCATAAAGCAATACGTCAGCACCTCCATCCCTGCGAAGGCCGCCTGCGAGCGCATAATATGACGCATCGCCTTCATGGCCTCCTCATCCATCAAACGCCTTTTCTGCACCACCCTCGAAATAAGGTGGTGGCAAGCTAATCGCGGATACTTCAACCGTCGGCAAAATTTTCTACTCATGCTTATCCCACCATCCCAATGCTCTTATTGCTGAAGTCAATAGCAATGTTCTGAACAATTATCCAAAATTTTTGGGTAGGTTGCATTTTGGTGGGAGTGCGGAATCTTTCCGAAGGTTAAGGAGATGCGGTTCGTGCAAATGAAGTGGTTACGGGTCAAGTTCAGTCAGGGGATTCGGTGCCGCCGCCATCAGGCACGCCTGTGGCTTCGGGCTCATCCGCGCGTTTCCGCAGCCTTGGATCGCTTGGGGTGTCTTCAGGTCAGCCGGGAGACCATTGCGAAGGGTGTGGCCGCCGGGCTTTTTGTCGGTCTCACTCCGACTGTGGGGGCGCAGGTGTTTTTGATGGTCTTGATTTGCTGGTATTTCCGGGCGAATTTCCCTGCGGCTTTTGCTGCCTCCTGGATCTGCAATCCCTTGACAATGGGTCCCCTCTATTTTGCTTTCCACTCGATTGGTGAAGCTGTCCTCGGGGCTTACATGGGGCCGCTTTTCTCCTTTTTCGGATTTTCGAGCCATTTCCTGAAAACCGTTTTTTTCCTTTTTGGAGGCAGTCTCTTTATCGCGGTCCCTGCTGCTTTTGCGGGATACCTGCTGACTATGCGAATTGCGGGGGAGAGGGAAGCGAGGCGCCGACTGCCCTCCAAGGTGCGTTTGACTCCGTCAGTTTCGCCGCCGCAACTTCGTTAGATGCGCAAAGCTTTTTTCCAAGCCTTGATTCTCTGCCTTCTCCTATCTCTGAGTTGGGTGGTTTTTGTGGTCCGGTGTCAGCGCGAACAAACGGACGACGGCAATGGTGAAGTCGCTCGCCCGGTCTTGACGCCAGTGGACTCGGAGGAGCGGCCCGCACCGTATGAGGCCAGTGCGAAGGAAGTTGGGATGAATGTGGAGGCCGTGGCGGCTGGATTTTTCGCCGATCATCCCTTGGCGAGAGAGTTGGCGGAGTGGGAGGCTTGGTTCAGAACGAGGCCGTCGGCCGATGAGGCACAGGCCGCCCTCGCCGAGTTACGCGACTGGCTCGACAGGCTCGCGGCGGTGGAGGCGCTTTCCTTGCTACTCGGCTATCTGGAGAGCGGTCGGGATGTTTCGACCGGGTTGGGTTTTCGCGTGGGCCCCGGTGGCGGGTTGCGTTCATCGCCTTCGTTGCGCACGTTTTTGCTCGATGAGTTGGGGCGACGGTATCCCGAAGCGGCGGCGATTTTGGCCCGGACGGGTCTTTTGGAAATGCGCTCAGCCGATGAGCACGCCCTTCATTTGCGTAACTTCGTCTGGGGAGAGGGCCATAAGGATGCGGGTGGAGATGCTTTCCTGCGTGATCGCACCCGAGCCCTCGTCAAGCACGAGGCTTGGCGGGCGGCACCCACCGCCGGTTTCGCTGAAGCATTTGATACTGTCGTCTTTCTGGGGCTTGTGGACTTGGCTCCGCTTCTCGCACGGAGCACGGACCGTTCGAGCCCCCCACATCTCCGTCAGGCGAGCTACCTTTCGCTGGACCGGTTAGTCATCCAGGGGGCTTCGGACGTTCTACCTTATCTGCTCGATGACTTAGAGGGTATGGATGGGCAGCCTTTTACCCGCGCTGGCTTTTTTGCGCGGGCAAACCCGGCTGTCGGGAGCGAACGCAGTGCCCTTGAGGGTTATCTTTTGTCCGGGGCAATCCTGCCAGAGGAAGGGCCTTATTTCTTTGAGCTATTTCCTAATCTCAATCTCCATATTTCGGACAATCTCCTGACAGGCCGCCCGGACCTGTCTCACGAGGTGGCCGTTGAGCGAATCCGCTCCGCGCGTTCGTTGATGCGTGAGTGGCAGAGCGATCAACGATTTTTGCAATGGGTGCCATTGCTTGAAGCGGCGGAGATGCGATTGGGGAAGATGCTGGGCGAGGGGATTGCGCAACCGTGATAAATGGCTCTCCTGATTACCGGTTGGGCCGACGTTTTTCTCCCTTCCGGATTTGCCATGCGGAGTGGAATAACCACTGTGGCGATGTGAAGTCCAATTTCTTGTCGCTGTTGAAGAGGCTGGGGTGGGTGAATGTGCTGCTCGCGGTCAGCCTTTGTCCTCTTTTTGGGCTTGAGGAGCCTACTGTGATCGCTTCTCCGGATTTGCTCACTCAGGAGCCCTACAATTTCACGGGTTATTTGCGCGTGAATAACCCATCGGGATCCCGAGGCATCGCCAGCGCAGTCGTGGTCGACGAGGGTGTGATTATGACAGCGGCACACGTGGTCTTCGATCCGGACTCGATGAGCTGGGTCACCGGGTTGCGGGTGGTGCCGCGTCATCACCAACGCTTCATCTCCTCCGACTTTTCGCGGGATGCCTTTCTTTTCGTGAACATCCTGCGTTTCGATGCCTATCAGGCTCGTGTACAGAGGGACTTCGACGATGGTTTGGACGAGGGTGTTTCGAGTTTTGACACCTTCAACCTGGACATTGCCGTGGCGGCGCGGAACGCCCGGCTCGACCCGCGGCCGATGGTCGCGGGGGGGCGTCACCCGGAAGTGGGGGTAGACCCGGAACGACCGGAAAGTTGGCTGCGCACACCCTTTCCAAAGAAAGTTCTTGGGTACCCCAGTAATCCGGAGGCCATTCCCGAGGCTAACCAAGGCCTGATGCATGAAATCCCCCCGGATAACTATCTTTTCTTTTGGGAAGCGCCAACCAGCCCTACTTCCGCGCACTTTGATAGTGGAGGCTTTTGGTTGGCGCTTTATGACACCCTTGATTTTCGGGTTTTCACGGGAAACAGCGGGGGGCCGGTTTTCGTGTATGATGAGGATCTGGAGCGTTGGATTGTCTCTGCGGTGGTCGCGGGCGGGAGCAGTTCGAGCTCTCTCGTGCGGGCTGTAGACACGGCGACTTGGGATTTGATTGAGACGGCTGCCGGTCTTTCCGGAGTCCGGCGATTGCGCCGCATCACCGATTTCACCGCGCAAACTGCGGAATCTGGTGACCGGATCGACCTTACCTGGGTGAACCCTTCCACTGAGGCAGAAGCGGTCGCTGTTTTGCGCAATGCCGGTCGCGGCTGGGTTGAAATCGCGCGGGTCGCGATACCCCAAATTTCCTTCACGGACCGGGATGTGGAGCCCGGTTCACTCTACCTTTATTCCCTTCAACCAGTCTCGACGATTGGCAATCGCGCTCCGCGGAGCGATTTTTTGCGGGTCCCGACACCCGGCACCCATCCCCGCTTTGGTGCCCGGGTGGGCAGTCCTTTCCTGTCGTGGACCACGGGCGGTGACGCCGCTTTTGTCGAGGATGGAGAGGGTCTGCGCTCTGGGCGGGTTCCTTCGCTTGGTCATAGCTCCTTTTCCACCGTTGTCACCGGTCCGGGTGAACTGCGGTTCCGCTGGAGTGTATCCTCGGAAAGAAATCTCGATCTGCCCGCCTCAGGCAGCGCCATCCCCGCTGGTTCCCGCAGCCTTTACGATTCCTTCTTTTTTCTCCTCAATGGAGAGGAAGCCGCATGGATCAGCGGCAGCGTGAGCAATGAGTGGCGGAGTTTTGCTCTACCCGAAGGCACCCATACACTCCAATGGGAGTATCGGAAAGATCCCTACGCGGATGAGGGTGAAGACGCCGGTTTTTTGCACGAAGTGATCTGGGATGAGCAGTCCGGATCTCCTATTTTTGGAGCCTTTGAGACGGGCGGCGGTTTCCGTTTTGCCAATTGGTGGGGGACGTTTGCTGAGATCGGAGACGGGTGGAGCTTCCATACGGATCTTGGATGGCTTTTTCAGTCGACGGCCGCCGGCGGTTTCTGGAGTTACGCGGCAAGCAGCGGTCTTGGTTGGTTTTTCACCGCTCCCGAGTTGTATCCTTACGTCTACTCGGCTGATCGCACCGCCTGGCTGCTCCACCTGAGGGAAGCGCGCGCTGGGGCGGGCGCGGTGGCTTTCCGCGATTTAGCAACGAGTGAGACCCTGTTTTTTGGCCCCTGATGGCCTTGTCCTTTGAAAGCAGGGGGAATTGACAAGCGTGGGCAGGGCAGCGACGTTTACCTCTTGTATGATCACGCTAACAGAAAGAGCCGCGCGGGCCGTCGAGGCCCTCCAGAAGGAGCGGGGCGGGCCCGGCAAACGCCTTCGCATCTACATCGAAGCCGGCGGATGCTCGGGTTTGGAGTATGCGATGTCTTTCGACGAGGCCCATCCCGGTGATTTGGAGCTGGAGGCTTTCGGGGTGCCTTATCTTGTGGAGCCGAAAAGCATGGAACGACTGTCCGGTTCGGAGGTCGATTTCGACGACGGCCTCGCGGGAAAGGGCTTTGAGGTGCGCAACCCGAATGCCAAGTCCACTTGCGGTTGCGGACGATCTTTCAACTGATGATGATCAGGCGATGCGCGCTCTTTCCGCCGGGTTCGGGAGGTAGCGAATGAATCGGATTCAACGCTACATTTTCTCGTCTCTGGCGGTCACTTGCACGGCGGGTGTGGGCCTCTTCGTTTTCGTTCTCCTCACAGGCAACGCGATGCGCGACATTGTCGGTCTATTGGCCGATGGGCGCATTCCCTTTTTGCTCTTCACTCAGTTGCTCTTTCTTCTCGTGCCCTATGCGGTGGCCTTTGCCATGCCGTTGGGCGTGTTGATTGGCATTCTGGTGCTCGTCGGCCGTATGTCCGCCAATCGCGAGTTGACCGCCCTGAAGGCCAGCGGGGTCTCTCTTTGGTCCGTCTCGGCACCCATTCTTCTGTTTTCCCTCATTGCCACCGTCTTCACGGTGTGGATCAACATCTCTTACGCCCCTTCCGCCCGCGCCTCCTATCGCGACATTCTCAATGATCTGGTGCGCAATGACCCCTTGCGTTTTATCGTTCCGAGAACCTTTATCCACGATTTCCCCGGATATGTCCTCTACGTGGGCGAAAAAGACGGAATCCAGATGCGCGAATTTTGGTTGTGGGAGCTGGATGAGGACAGGCGTGCCGTCAATGTGCTCCGCGCCGAGGAGGGTAGTTTCCGATTCGACGTAGAGCGCGATGCGCTTGTTCTCATTCTCCGTAACGGGCACGTGGAAATGCGCGATGAACGCAACCCCGACAATCTCGCCGAGATCCGCCCATCGGTGAGCTTCCGCGACACGAGTGTGCTGCTTCCCCTCGACCGCATTCTTGGGCGCGCCCACCGGCCTCTGAAGACCTCCTGGCTCAACCTTGAGCGACTTCTGGAACGAAGGGAGGACCTTCGCGCACAATTGCGGGCACCTCCTCCGGAGTTCGATGAGTCACAGACTCGCGGCGACTTGGCGGAGGTGCAGTTTTTCATCAGCCGCAATTTTGCCATGGGCTTCAGCATTTTTTCGCTCGCTCTTCTCGGGATTCCGCTGGGCATCAAGGCGAGCCGGACGGAAACCTACGCAAATCTCATGATCGCTCTGCTCATCGCCCTGGCCTACTACCTGGCCATCACCATGATCGGGTGGGCGGACCGCAATCCCGCAGCCCGCGCGGATATTTGGGTTTGGGCTCCCAATATCGCCTGCCAGGTCTGCGGTATCGCGCTTCTGTTGCGCGCCAGCCGGCATTGAATGGGATGAGGCGGAGGCACCCTTGTAACGAACATGGAGACGGATGATCCTTACCGAGCGCTTGGTTCTTACGAGCCGGAGCTGGCGAAAAAAATAACGGCACACCTCGAAGGGCAGGGGCTGGATTTTGTCGTGGACGTTGTCGAACCCAAAGGGGGCTTCGATTTGCTGGTGGTGGGCCCTTATGTCGATGTTTTCGTACACCACAAACACCTGGAGGACGCGCGGATTGTGGAAGAGGTGGTCCGGGAAGCGGAGGAAGATTGAGACGTCGCCCCTGATTGCGTCCACCCGGCGGGAAAACGCCCGTGAGGTCGCCTGATTGTAGAGGCTTCTCTTCAATTTGTGTTGAATCGTCGGCTTTGCATCGCCTTTGTTTATCACATGTCGATTCCGCAAACGGTTCTCTTGGTGGACGATGAGGTTCACATCCGTGTTCTTCTCCGAAGGGTCCTGGGGCAGCTGGGGGTCCCTCATGTTTTCGAGGCCAAAGATGGCCAGGAGGCGTGCAGCCTCTACGCCCAGCACCGTCCGGACGTGGTCCTGATGGATATCAACATGCCCCTCATGAGCGGTGTGGAGGCCCTCGAAAAGATCACGGAGGCGGATCCGCAAGCGACCGTTGTGATGCTCACCTCCCTTGGCAGTCGGCAAGCCGTGGAGCGGTGCGCGGATGGCGGGGCGATGGCTTACCTGCGGAAAGATATTCCCTTGAATGAGCTGAGCGAACGCCTGCGCAAGACGTTCGCGGAACTGGAGGAGGAATGAGCGAGCCGTCCACCAGTATTCGGGAACTTCTTTACTCCTTTCCGGATCTCATCCGGGAGGTTAGGGAGGAGCGCTCAGCCTCAGTTCTCAACCGGGAAAAGCTCGACACCCTGGAAATCGACAAGATTTTCCGTTCCAGGCGCCGGGCGCGGAAGTCACAGCCCCGGCCCGCTGCGGAAAACAAGTCCCTCCTGAGCCTTTTGCAGGATGTGGTGCCGGATATTCCGGAGGAAAATCACGCCCTCATCGCTAAAATTGCGGAGAGCGGACAGGTGGCTAAGCTGGAAGAGGCTGTTTCAAAGGAGCTTCTCTCGAAGGAACAAGCCTGTTCCCTTTGGGCCAACCGTATCGGCGTGGCCTATGTCGATCCGCTGCAAAGCATTGCCACAGAGGAGGCCATTGCCGCGATTCCGGAGGAAATTGCGCGCCGCCTCGGTGTCCTTGGCGTTTATGTCATGGAAGGAGTGATCACGGTGGTCTCGCATGACCCGGGAAATCCGGATACGAAGCGACGCCTCGCGGGAATCACCGGCCTGGAAGTCAGCCTGGTTTTTGCGCTGCCTTCGGAGATCCGCGATGCGATCAGCGTCGCTTATGCGCGCAATGAAACCGTGAAGGAGACGATTTCCCGGTTTGAAGCGCAACACGGTGCCATCCACAAAACGCTCTCCGACCTCGATATTGCCGAACTCGGAGATGCCGCGCCGATCATTCAAATTGTGGATGCCCTGGTTCACCTGGCCGTTCAGGAGCGGGCCAGCGATATTCACATCGAGCCGATGGAGGGCCGTTCGCGGGTGCGCTTCCGCATAGATGGTCGCCTGCATGAAAAGTTTACCATATCGAAAAAGATCCACGTGGCTGTCATCGCCCGTTTGAAGATCCTTTCCCGACTGAACATCGATGAGACCCGCTTTCCTCAGGACGGGAAGTTTGCGCTGCCTTGGGGCACCGGCAAGGCGGATTTCCGCTCTTCCTTCATTCCCACGATTAACGGAAACAAAGCGGTCATCCGTATTCTCGCTTCCGCCGCCGCGAAGAGCCTGATGACGCTGGATGAAATGCTCATCTCCGGGAAGATCCTCAAACCTTTTCGGCGAATCATCCATAACCCCAATGGCATCATCTTCATTACCGGTCCCACGGGCTCCGGGAAAACGACCACCCTCTACGCCGCCCTCCAGGAGCTGAACTCCGAAGATGTGAATATCAGCACAATTGAGGATCCCGTGGAAATCCAGATGGAGGGCCTCACTCAATCCCAGGTCAACAAGCACATCGACCTCGATTTTCCGCTTCTTCTCCGCTCCCTGCTGCGACAGGACCCCGACATTATTCTCGTGGGCGAAATCCGCGATAGAGAAACGGCCAAAATCGCCACGGAGGCAGCGCTCACCGGGCACCTTGTTCTGGCCACGCTTCACACGAACAACGCCATTCAAGCGGTCATTCGACTGGTCGAAATTGGCATCGAGCCCTACATGGTTGCCCCCTCTATCAATTGTGTGCTGGCCCAGCGACTGTGTGGTCGCCTCGACGAACGCTTCAAAGAAGCTTACACCCCGGACAACGAGGTTCTCGACCGCTTTTTCCGCGATTACGAAGGCGAGGAGCCCACTTTCTATAGGCCGATAGCGGGCCTTCCTCCGGGCAAGGGCTACCACGGCCGGGTGGCGATCCATGAACTGGCCATTGTCTCTGACGAGATCCGTTCCCTGATTTCCGCCAGCGCGGGAACCCGGGAGCTAACCATTGCGGCCCGCAAACTGGGCTATCAGCCCCTCCGCTACGATGGCCTGAAAAAGGTGCTCCTCGGCCTAACGACGATCGAAGAAGTGGAACGGGCCACCCCGGTTGAGTGGCTGGAGTAGGTGATGGAACTTACGGGTGCCGAACATCGCCGCCCGGAACACCCTTGTCGCAAACGGGGCTCACCATGGCAGCGGGTTCCCCTCATAGTCGAGAAATTGTCCGCTTTCCCCCGTTTGCAATCGCCCGATCACGCGGAGGAGGCCCGCCGCACTGTCTCTGGGCTGAAGAGGGGCTTCTTTTCCGCCCATTTCCGTGGCCACCCAACCCGGATGCAACAGCGTGACGTCGATTTGATCTCCCGCCAGTTCCTCCGCGAGCATCACCGACAGCATGTTGAGAGCGCACTTGCTGCTGTTGTAGGCGTAGCAACGAAAACCCATTTCCGGAGTCCGTGAAGCAATCGATCCAAGGATTGAGCTAATCTGAACGACGCGGGCCGGAGCGCCCATGCGCAAGCAGGGGAGCAGAGATTTCACGAGAAAGAAAGGCGCGGAAACATTCGTCCGAAATACCCGGTCAAACTCCTCGCGATTCGCATTGTCCAACCCAAACCCCGCCTCCATCGCGCCCGCGTTGTTGATAAGGAGCGCCAGCGGCAATCTATCGCGGATCAGAGTCGCGGCTAAGGAGTCGACCGAAGCGTCATCGGTCACATCCAGAGGCAAAATGCGCAGTCGGTGCGGGTGAGCTTTGCCGAGCGCGTGCAGTTGACCGGCTTTCTGCGGATTCCGGCAGGTGGCCACAACCGAGTGATCAGCGGCTAAAAGAGCCTCCGTGAGGGCCAAACCGATTCCACGGTTGGCCCCGGTAATGAAGGTAGGGGCTTGCATAGTCATTTTTAAGAAACGAGAGGCAGAGGGCACTCGGCGAACCCAATGCCCCTATCCAATAACCGAATAAAACTCGCTCGCCCCGCGCGGGAGTGGACTGCTTTTACTCAGCGTGTCTGCTTGCGCCGGCGGTACTTCATCACGACGAGCTTCTCCAAACCGGAAAAGCAAACAATCCGGTAGATGGCTGGGCTGGCGACTTGGAGCGTAATGATTTTTCCGAGCGACCGGTAATTTTGAATCTCCTGGAAGAGCCAGTGAAGTCCCTTGGAGTCGAGGACGCGCGCATACCGGATATCGAAATACATGTTCTTCCACATGGTATGCGGAAACTTCGATACCGAATCCGTAAAGGCTTTGGCCACCAAGGGAACCGTGGTGCTGGTGACGTCCGCCCGAAAAGTCACCACGAGGCGGCTTTTCCGTTCATCAAGGCGGCTTGCGACCTTCTTTTTGCGGGGGCGCGTGGAGCCGGAGATTTGTTTTACGTGTAAATTAGTTTCCATCTTGATCGGGTTTGACGTGGAAATCAAAGACAAGGGATGCGCCCTTGTTCTCAATGTTGAAATGGTCGCTCAAGTGCTGAACGATACCGAGGCCAAGTTTGTGGCCCTCCGGGCGCTCCAGCTCAGCGATCCGCTTAGCCAGGTCAAAAGTGTGGCCCTTGCCCGGATCATCGATCCGCACGCGAATGATACTGGTGGCCGGGTCAAACGTCATATTGAGCACGGCCACTTTTTCGGGCGACGCCTCACATCCGTGCAAAAGGGCGTTAAGCATGCCCTCGCGAAGGCAAATGAGAAGATCGTAGAGCCGGTCTCCAAGATCATCGTTGATGGCGAACTGAATGCTGCGCCGCCAGACGGACTGGAGATGGTCGATATTTTCGCACTCATCTCCGGTATAGGATTCGTGGACAATAGGAATGAGGGTTGTTTGCACGCCGTTACTTAAGGTTGGTAGTATTTTGAGGTTGATAAGCAGAATATCATCTTCCGCCGGAAAATCAAAATATGCAGACTTATCCTTACGGGACGTCAATCGGTAAATCAAGCTAAAGAGGTTTATCTTCAACTCTTCCGCTGCTTCCACCAAACCATCGGAGTGAAAAAGCACGCACCGAGTGCGCCCGAGATCCACCCGCACGGTCCGGTCCGGTTGCTCCCGGCTCCACCCAAGGGGGAAACCGCCAAAACCCGTCGAGCGCACGAAACCGGTCTCGTCCACGAGCAGCGGCGGCGGAAACCCGTTGTTGGCGACAAACAGGGCATTTTCGTCGAGGTCCACCGTCACGGTGGTGGCAGCCACGCTTGGAGACAGCTTTTCGGCGGAAGCCTTTTGCCTTTGCTCGAAAAGGAACCGGTTAATCAGCTCCATCGCGGCTTCTATCGGCTTCCCGGCTGCATTTATTCCGCGGACCAAGCCATTGAGGTAAACGGAGAGGAACCCAGCTTGCAAATCATGGCCGGTCACATCTCCCACCAAAAGGCCAAACCTCCGCTCGCCCAGACTCACTGCGGAAAAAAAATCTCCCCCGATTTCATGCAATGGCCTGTAATAGACCTCCACCTGGCGGGAAAGGCTTTCTTCGATGTAGGTGTTGAGCGTTCGGTCCATTTGACCGACGTCCCGCAGTTCCACCTGGTCGGACTCAAACTTGCGCATGCGCCCGGTCTGGGTAACCGCCTTTTTCAGGGTGTCGCGGAGAACCTCGTGTGTGACGGGTTTTTCCAGGAAATCGCAGGCTCCCTCCGAAAGAGACCGCTTTATCAAATCCTTTTCGCCTTGGGCCGTAATCAGAACCGTGCCCAGCGTTGGATCTTTTCCGCGTATCCAGGTAAGAAGGTCGAGCCCGGTAAGTTCCGGCATACGGAAATCGGTAAGGATGGCATCGAAGGAATCCGGCCCCATTTCCGTCACCCGTTCCTGCGCCTCCCGCGCACTCAAAGCCGTGACCACCCGAAATCCGCTCAACTTCAGGCTCGACCGGAAAAAGCTCAGCCCATACGGGTCATCGTCTACAATCAGAACTGTTGGTGATTGGGTCATGACGGATTCACACAGCATCTTGAATATAAACCCCAAAAAACCGCATAGGTCGATACTGATATTGGATTCTTTCCGGAAAATGATTGTAATCTGGAAATTTTGCAATGGATACGGAAATTTTTAGCAGATTTTGCTCAAAAAAGGCCAGGCAGATCATTACGAAGCTTTGCCACGAGTTTTGCGCCGCTGGCGGAAGGGCTTATATTGTAGGGGGAGCGGTGCGGGACGGGCTGCTCGACCTGGAGCCAAAAGATATTGATCTGGAGGTCTTTGGGATTGAGGAGGGGGTTGTCGAGGCGATTTTGCGGAGACACTGCGCCATTGATGCGGTGGGCAAGTCTTTTGGCGTCTTCAAGTTGCGGGGCGTGGACTTGGATGTGAGCCTCCCGCGACGCGAGCGAAAGACGGGGCGGGGACACCAAGGATTTATCGCGCAAGCCGATCCGTTTATTTCCATCTCCGAGGCCGCTCGGCGGCGCGATTTCACTATAAATGCGCTCCTGCTGGACCCCTTGACGGGCAAGTTGCACGATCCCCACGGTGGTCGGGCCGACTTGGAGGGGCGCCTATTGCGACACACCTCAACCGCTTTTGCCGAGGACCCCCTGCGAGTCCTTCGGGGAATGCAGTTTATCGCGCGCTTTGATCTGCGGCCCGCTGCCGAGACCGTGAGAATCTGCCAAACAATCGAACCGGAGGGCCTTTCCTCCGAGCGGTGCTTTGATGAATGGAGCAAATGTCTGGTGAAAGGCAAAAACATCGGAGCGGGCCTGACCTTCCTGAAGGAAACGGGGTGGGTGCGGTATTACCCCGAACTGGAAAAACTCATCGGCTGTCCGCAGGATCCGCAATGGCATCCCGAGGGAGATGTGTGGGCGCACACCCTGCACGCGCTCGATGCCTTTGCACAGCGCCGGACCGGGGAGTGGGAGGAGGATCTCTTGGTCGGATTTGCCGTACTGTGCCATGACTTTGGCAAGCCGGCGACCACCACCCGCGAGGATGGCCGCTGGCGTTCGCCGGGCCATGATCGGGCGGGGGCGGAGCCCACCCGGGCTTTCCTCGGGCGGCTGACAAATCGCTCAAAATGGATTGAGGAAGTCGTGAAGCTGGTCGAGGGGCACATGCGTCCCATGGCCTTGGCCCAAACCAAAGCCGGACCTGCGGCCATCCGTCGACTGGCACGCGATGTGGGCCGAATTGACCGCCTCGTGCGCGTGGTGGAGGCGGATGCGCGGGGGCGGCCGCCCCTTCCTCCGGAGAGCGACACGGTGGCGCACTGGTTGCGCGAACGGGCGGAAGCTTTACAAGTGGAACGATCCGCTCCGAAACCGCTTCTGCAGGGACGCGACCTGCTTGCCCTGGGAATGGCCCCGGGGCCGGCCATGGGACAGATCCTAAAGCGGATCTATGAGGATCAACTCGACGGTTGTGTCACCTCCCGGGAGGAGGCGTTGGACCGCATTCGCTCGACGATACTGGAGATCCCCCGAATCGGCTCAACCCAGAATGAGGGGTCCGCCGGCTCACCGCCGATGTAGTCGCGCAGGAGGTCATCGCCATGGCGGCTGCCGGACTCCCGAAGAAAGCGTTCGAAGGTATTCAAATAGGCCGGACCCTCCGCCTCAAAACGGTCGAAAAGGGCGCGGCTGAGAAGAAAACCAAAGGTGTAGGGGAAATTGTAGAAATGCACGCCGCTCAGGTAGAAGTGTTGCTTGGATGCCCAGAAGAGGGGGGCGACACCGTCCTCTGCCAGAGCATCGCCAAAGCAAGCCTGCTCTGCCTCCACCATGATTTCCCGAAGGCGGTTCGCGGGCACGTAACCCTTCGCCCGCTCCTCGTGGAAACGTTTTTCAAAGTGGAACCGTGCCGGCAGTTCGAGGAGGAAGATGATGGAGCGCCGGAGGTCGAGATCCGCCAATTCACGATGCACCGCCGGGGGCAGTTCGCGGTTGTCCAAAATGCCCTTGATGAGAATCATCTCTGCAAAAGTGGAGGCCGACTCGGCAAGGGTCATGGGATACCCGGCGGCGAAAGGACGCATGTCCCCCAGAAGCCGACCATGCCATGCGTGCCCAACCTCATGGGCCAAGGTAAGGACGGCCCCGAGGTCCTCCTCGTATGTCATGAAAATGCGCGATTCGCGCGACAGAAGAGACGTTGAGCAAAAGCCGCCGGGGCGCTTGTGCGGGCGGGGAGAGTGATCAATCCAACGATCACGGCAGAGATCATCGAAAAATTCCCCAAGGGCAGGGTAGCTGTCGTGAAACGACTGACTCACGAGGGCACACCCGTCCGACCAGCCGAGAGCCAGCCCGGACGCGGGTGCAGCAGGCGCACTTAAATCGTAATAGGCACCAGCCTCCATTCCCATGAGAGCAAAGCGAAAACGGGCCGCGTCGCGCAAGCGGGGCCCTTCTTCGGCGATGGCGGCGAACATGGCTTCGAGCGTTCCGCAGGAGATGCGCGCATCCACGCACGCATTATCCAGGAAGTGCTCGACTCCACGGCGTTGATTGAGGAGATGTCGGGTGCCCGCTACGGCATTCAGCGCCGCCTCACAAACGGTTTCCTGAGCGGTCCATGCTGCATTACTATTTTCAAAGGCGCTCTTCCGCACCGCTCGCTCGGGCAGGCTCAACCAGTGCGACCGCTGCGCCATGGGAACGGAGCGGGTATCCCCTGAACGATCCGTCACCGTGAAGGTGATCTGGCTGGAAAGCCGCGCATAAAGTCGGCTCCAGGCTTTCAAACCATGCACCGATAGTCCCGCCGCAAGGGATTCCCGGGCCAAATCCATACGACGGAACGCGCGCTCGCGCAGCTCTCGCAAAATGAAGGCCGCGCCCTTCAGACGCTCTTCAGCGAGAATGGCATCGAAGGCCGCCTCATCCAGTTGCCCGAGTCCCTGAATCAGTGCCTCCGCACAGACTTCGGCGGACGCGGCGATCTCCTGCAAGTGAGCCTCCTCCTTGGCAGCCGTTGTGTTGTTGGCCTCCGCTGCATTCAAACAACTGAGGTAGCTCGCAAGGTGGCTCAGCCGCGCGCGCAAGTCTTCGAAGTCGAGGAGCCAGGAAATCCACGCCTCTTTCTCGGCTGCCTTAGCCGAAGGCAGGAGCGCTTCCATGCGTTCGCGCAAGGCTACTGCCGAGCGCTCAACGCCATCGCGAAATTTCACATAAGCGGGGTCTTCCGGAGATAAAAAAACCGAGGTCAAATTCCAGTCCATAAATGCATTCTGCATACATCCTACATGGCTTCAAGAAAACCCCGGGGCGAGAGCTTAGACTGCCACTGAAAAAGCATTTTTTAAATGTTCTGAACATTTCTATCTTGAAATGATTGGATCTGGTCTTTTGGATAGTTGGCATGAGTCGAAAATTTCGCAGACGGTTGAAGTATCCACGGTTGGCTTGCCATCACCTTATTTCGAGGGTGGTGCAGAAAAGGCGACTGATGGATGAGGAGGAAATGGAGGCGATGAGGCATATCATGCGCTCGCAGGCGGCGTTTGCGGGGATGGAGGTGCTGACGTATTGCTTTATGGCAAATCACTTTCACATCTTCGTAAGGCTGGATCCGAAGGAGACGGAGGATTTGGACGACGCGGGCCTGGTGGGGCGGTTTCGGGCGCTCTATGGTGGGACGCGGTGCGCTTCGCTGGGGTTGGATGCGGATGATCTGGAGGTCATTCTGAGGAAAAACGGAGGCTCCGCAGAGGGGATCAGGCGACGCTTGAAGGCGCGGATGGGGGATGTATCGGTCTTTATGCGGGAGGTGAAGACGCGCTTCACTTTGTGGTATAACGGGGATCGGGGGACGGTGGGGACTTTCTGGGCGGAGCGTTTCCGCAGTGTCATCGTGGAGGCGGATACGGCGGCGCAAAGGATGGTGGCGGCGTATATCGATTTGAATCCGGTGCGGGCGGGGCTGGTGGAGGACGTGGGGGACTATGGCTTCAGTGGTTTTGGGGAGGCGTGCGCAGGTGGCTCGGCGGCGCGGCGCGGGATCGCGCGGATCGAGGGCAAGATGACTTGGGCGACGAAGTGGCACGAGCGCTACCGGGCGCGGTTGTGCAGCCGGATGGGGCCGGGAATGCGGCCTCTTCCGAGAGACCAGAAGACGGCGACAGCCGGAGCAACAGAGGAGGAAAACACGCCACGAGGCGCTGCGCCCGAGAGATCCGGGCTTCTCTCGAAGATCCGCGCCTTCAGTGAGGGCTGGGTGGTGGGCTCGGCTGCCTGGGTCGAGGGTTTCTGTGGGATGAATGGCTGGCTGGGGTTTCGGAGGGGAAGGAAGGCCAAACCGGTTGTTGGGGACGGCGGGACTGAGTTCAAGGAGGTTGCGGCTGCCGGGAAACGATATTGAGAAAGCCTCCCCAAAAAAGTCAATACAAGAAGGTCTGATAAATCCTCAGGAGGCCAGCCGGTAGTCAGCCGGCAACTGCTTATAAAAGGAAGAAGCTACCGACGTGGCAGGATGGGTTCTATACGCTAGCCAGTCCCGTTCAGGTCCCCTTCATGCGTGCAACAGCTTGTCCTACTGGGGAGTGCCTTCCGCAGATTTTGCAGGAGCGGGGCGGCGGGCCGCCAAAGCGATTTCGCTGAGATCCGCCGACTTCAGCTCGATCCAGTCATTAACTATGTTGAGCGCCTCGCGGAGCGGAATGTCCAAGGCTGGTCGCGAGCGCAGGACCGATTCGTCCAACCGAACCAGCTTGGAGAAGAATGCCGGCAAAACGGCCTCGACAGCGCCGGAAGATTCGACCCGCTCTCCCAATACATTTACAAAAGGCTGGATCGCGTTGAACTCGGAGCCGGGATCGCTGTTGCGCAATTGAGTGAGGATTTGCTCCATCTCTGCGGATGAAACTTCAAAACCAAATACAGCCGTCACGACTTCCGCGATTTCATCGGCGCTGCGCAGGGCAGCATTGTAATCAAAGGACTCCGCCCAGAGATCATGGAGTTCACCTGTCTCGGGGTTTTCGTAGTAGAAAACGCGCTGATAAAACTGGTTGCTTCGGCTGAGCCCGTTGGGGAGAGGATTCTCCCGCAGTTTTTGCTGATGGCGAGCCCGGCGTTCGGCGGTGATGGCAAGATCGATGGAGCGCCCTTCGAGGGCGTTCAAAGCCAATTCCCGCCGCTCCAGATCAAAGGCATCCCGCATTTCGCGGTCCAGCCGCCGCTGCTCTTGGCGCTCTGCCAGGTTGAGCGAAAAATCCTTGCGGTCGCGGCGATCCCGGAACCATTCCAAACTCCGGTTCAAATGACCAAACTCGGGCGATTTTTCCCGACGGGCAAAACTCCGGTGCTCCAACTCGGTGACCAGGTCAGCCGTGACAAAGTTTCGTGATTGGGTGTTGCGCTGTGGCACCCGGAAGCTGATCGGCTCAATCTGATCCCACTCCAAGGCGTTGGGAAGGTCCGACTCCCCCTCCACGATAATATCAGCCAGCGATGGGAAGACGATGTCGGCCTTCACGCCCCGGTTTTGCGTGGACTCTCCATTGGCCAAGTAAAACTTTTGCACGGTAATCTTCACCATCCCCACGTTGGGCATGGCCCCACGGGTTCCGCGGCGCATTGCGGTGCGAAGGTCAATCGGTGCCTGCACCGTGCCCTTACCATGCGTCGCGCGGTCTCCGACCACCAGGGCGCGCCCGTAGGCTTGCAGAGCCCCGGCCACGATCTCGCTGGCGGATGCGCTTTGGCGGGATACGAGTACGACGAGCGGACCATCCCAAGCTACGTCGTTATTGCGGTGCCAGTCCTCTTCGACTTGTCCGCGGAAGTTACGCTTGAGGACCACGGGACCTTCTTTGATGAAAAGCCCCGTCATGTTGATCGCTTCGTCCAATCGCCCGCCACCGTTGTCGCGCAGGTCAATGACGAGGCCCTCGATGTCGTGAGCCTTGAGTTTGTGAATGAGCGCTTCGACATCGCGGGTGGTGCTGTTGTTGCTGCCCTCGGCGACAAGTTCGGGATCTTCACCGTAGAAAGAGGGCAGACGAATCACACCAATCGGGCGCATTCGATCCTCACCCACAGGCAGTTCAAAAAGCTCCGCGCTGGCGAGGTTTGCAGTGAGCTCAATGCGTTCGCGACGGAGCACAACTTCATGACGTTTGCCGGAATCGCTCGGGAGGATCGAAAGACGAACAACCGTACCGGGTTCGCCCCGGATCATTTGCACAACGCGACGCAGGCGCATCCCGACCACATCCACCATCTCGCCGTCTATACCTTGCGCAACGCCCACGATTTTATCTCCGGGGTGAATCTGACCGCTCATCTCCGCCGGTCCGCCGGGCAGAAGACGTTCGAGCACACAATACCCGTCGATATCCCGCAGATGCGCGCCGATGCCGATGAGCGAATTGCGGATGGAGATATCGAATTCGCGCGCGGACTCCCATGAGAAGAAGCTCGTATGCGGGTCGTAAAGTTGGGCGAGGGAAGAGAGAAAGGTTTCTTGCACGGTATGGATTTCCATGGCGTCGAGGTGGCGGCGCATCCGCTCATAGCGCCGTCCGACCCGCTCGCGGGCATTTTCAAGGCCCTCTTCCTCAAGCAATTCGGCGATCAGCTCAAACTTGAGGCGCCGCTCCCACAGGTCGTCGGCATCCTCCGCAGACACCGGCCAGTCGAGCTTTCGCCGGTCCGGCCGAAACATAAGATCCGTCTCCAGATCAAAGTCCTGTTGAAGCCTTTCAGCGATCCAATCGAGGCGGTCGTAAACGCGGTCCAGATAAAGATTGAAGATCTCAAAGGCCGGGAAAAGGTCCCCGACAAAGAGGTAAGTGGACTTCAAGTTGTGCCCGAAACGTTCGAGGGTAAAATCGACATCCTCTTGGAGCAAAAATAAGCGGGACCCATCGAGGTCGCTCATGTAGGCCCTCAATAATTCCTCGGAGTCCAACTCCGAAATACCCTTTTGCCTATAATGATAGCTCTGGATGAGATCGATGGCATACATCGTTTCCGTCTTCAGGCGGTCCCGGTCCCGGGCGGTTACCTCCAGGGAACGGCCTGGCAACAAAGGCACCGCCATGACAGCGAGAAGGGTGGCGATGAAGGGGCGGTTTAGAAAAAGTTTTATCATGGGTAAAATTTTAACGGGGACTGGACAATGGATTTCATTTTAGAGAGCCACAAGAGGGGAGGGAAGTCAAACGCCCGACGATAGAGAACAGTGCAGGAATCCAGCCAATCTGCCGATGCTTGGACATCCCAAGGCTCTGAGGGGAGCACTCCCGACCGGAAAGCGCGCTTAGGAAATACATTCACATATCAGACGGCGGAAAAGAGCACGTGTTCAATCGTCGTCTGCATGGGCTCCGGCGGACCGGATGTATTCGCCGAGACGACGCAAATAGGGAAAGCTGAAGATCCCGGTTTGGTGGCCATCGCTGAATATGAGTCGAATCCCATATCGGCCCACGGGCACAAAATTGACCACGCGCACGCCGGGAAAATGTTTTTGCGGGTCGCCGCCTTGCATCCGGCCGAAGATATCGGGCTCCCCCATGTTGTCGGCGCTCGGGGAAGCGGCGCGGAGAAATTCCATGGGCAGGTAATCTTCCACACCGTCCTTCCAGCGCACCGCCAGTTCGAGGCCGATCAACTGCAAATTCTCAGGTTCCATCATCTGTTTTCATGCTCATCGGCCGGGCAGATTGCAAGACCGAAGGGTAGGGGACCCGGGCGGACGGAATGGAGCAATCCGCCCCATGACCTCCGGGCCGGTGACGGGTGAACGGGTGGGGTGGGCAGCGAGACCGGATAGAGCGGGGACGGACCCGAAGCCAATCCCCGCGCGTTTTATTACACCCGGAGAGGGCACCGTTTGTTGATTGCGGTTTACAACCGAGCCCGGACATGTAGGGTGTAGAGAATGATGCCAGTAACCCACCTCGCTTTTATTCAAAACATCGGCCCGATGGAGCTGATCATCATCCTGGTGGTGATTCTCTTGCTGTTTGGTGCCAAGCGTCTGCCGGAACTCGCGAAGGGTTTGGGAAAGTCGATGTCCGAGTTTAAGAAAGCGACTCAAGAAGTTCAGGATGATTTCCGGGATGCGATGGACTCCGCCGACCCCTCCAAACCGGTGAAGCCTGCTCCCAAGCAAGAGCCCGAGCGTTCGAAGGAAACAACCGGCTCGCCTTCCTGATTTCCGTTTTTCCGGCCACGGGTCGGATGTTTAAACGGCCACGGGTCGGATGTTTAAACGGCCACGGGCTCCACGAGAAGTGCGAGCGGTTCTTGAAGAAGCAGGAGTTTGAGGGGATCGATATTCACGGATTTCACATACAGTTCGCGTTTCTGGCGCACGTGCCAGTAGCGCTCGGTCGAGACGCGCCGGAGGATACGTTTGCGCTCAAGAAGAAGGGCCAACAGATGCCGCAGCAGGTCGCGCTCCTCTTCCGCAATGCCATCATTCGCTCCCTCCGGATCATCGAAAAAGGCCAGAAATACCCCCTCGGCTCCTTCCAATTGCCGCTTTCGGTTCGCGGCATCTTCCCCTTTGGCCCGCACCCGGTGCTTCCAACGGCAGACCAGCCGCCCTTCAAAAGCAAAATCCGCCCCATCCGCCACATCCGTTCGCACGAGTTGCCCATCCTTTGCCCGGTGCAAGATCGAGACCATCGTCATGCCCGGTTGGAAGGGTTCCCCGGAGACCGCGCAAGTCCGGCCTGCGGGTTGAATTTCCAGTTCCATGAGAAATTCAGTTTACGCTCCCCGTCGAGAAAGCAAGTTTTCCCGTTGTGAAGAGTCCCGGAGCCCTCGTTTTGAACCCGCCCCTTGGCCGCCTCCTGGTCGTGGGCGATATCCATGGCTGCCGCAGTGAATTTGAGGAGCTGCTGGAGCGGTTCTCTCCCCAACCAATCGACCGGATCGTTTTGCTGGGGGATTTGATCAACCGTGGTCCCGATTCGTCCGGGGTCGTTCGCATCGCGCGCAAACTGGGAGCCGCTTCGATTATCGGAAACCACGAGTGGCGCATCCTCAAGGCGCGCGCCTACGCCGCACCCTCCATGCTCAAGTCGTTTGACCGGCCCACCGTGGCCAGCCTCAACGCGGCGGACTGGACATACCTCTCGCAGATGGCCCTCACCCTCTACATTCCCCGGTGGAATCTCCTCTGCGTCCATGGGGGTTTTTTACCAAACCATCCATGGCCGACGCAGGGGCCGGAGACCGTGACGCACATTCAGGTAGTGGATGATCAGGGCCGCGCGGCCCGGCGCTCGGATGCTCCGGATGCTCCATCGTGGGCTCATTTTTGGAAGGGGCCGCCCTTTGTGCTCTACGGCCACACCCCGCGCCCGCAGATCCTCTATTCACCCCTTGCCTGGGGCATCGATACCGGTTGCGTCTACGGCGGTCATTTAACCGCCGTGATCTATCCGAGCCGCGAAATTATACAGGTCCCCGCCCGTCGCGCCTACCTGACACCCACCCCCAACTTCCACAAACAAAGCGACAAGGCGCTTTGAGCCGTGGGTGCGGTAGGGAAGGTTGAAATGGATACCGCTTGCTGATCAGCGGCGGTCCTCAAAGAGGAAAACCGTTTCATCCGGGCGCACATACCCCAGCCGCTCGCGCACCACTTTCTCGAGGAAGCCCGGATCGTTCAGAACGAGGCGCAGGTATTCCTCCTTATGCTCCCGCTCGCGGCGCAGGTGCTCGAGCCTTTCAACGGCCCGCCGCTCCTGTTCCCGGAAATTTTCGTATTCGCGCAGAGTCTGGGAGAGAACCGTTCCGAAAGAAATGAACACGGCCACAATCAAAATGGTAAGAATACCAACGAAAACTTTGCCAATGAAGGACATGAGAACTCTGGAAAACTCTTTTATGGAGATACCCGTGCCGCATTTCGTCAATCACCTTTTCTCCCGACCGCTTTTACTGAAGGCCCGATTAACCTGCTAAGCGGAAAAATTTAGGAAATCATTCGTAAAATTCCAAAAGGAGGGAGATGCCTATCTACACCATCAAATGACAGGCACAAAAAAGGCCTCCGCCGTCCAGTTGGACCACGGAGACCTGAAAAAAGGGGGACGGCGTTCGCCACACGCTCGTTCCCAATTGCTGACATTGGGCGCTCCGTCCGAAGACGGGCTGCCAGCTCCCCGACGCTATTCCCCGTGGCTCTACGGAGTTCCGGCCTCGTAGCAGGGCCGTGGATACGGTCGCCCGTATCCGATATTGAGTGAGGCCTCTCAGCAGGGTTCGCTCGGTGCGAGCTAAGCACCTTTGCGCCCTACCCGGGTGGGACATCGCTGCAATCCGGTATCCCATCCTGTTGCCCGAAGGTCGGCTTCCACAGTTAGTGGAACGTTTGCCTCCGGTTACGGGTCTGACCTCTTACCTCTCAAGAAGACGTTTCGCTTGCAGGCTGTCGACGCGGTTTTTCGCGCCTACGGCTTATTCAAGGAACCAATCGGCAAGAAATTGCGCATTTCCTGACCTGGACTGTTCCCCGCTGTGGACTGACCTTTTCGCTGCACCGACGTTTTTCGGTCGCTTGTGGTGGGATACGCCCCCACCGGTTCCCTCCATGCGGACGGATGTCACGGTAGTCTTCTTCGACCTCCTGGGTCACCGCGTTCAACAACCTGATCCTGAAACTGGACCGGACTGTCGTCACTGAATGAGCTGCGGTTTCGAGGCAACCTGAGTCGCCGGCAGCCCATTCCCACGTTTACGCTGTCGCAGATCGACAGGGTGCGACCCCTGTCGGCGCAACGGGTGAAATATGCCTTCGCAGACGACATACAAGACATCGTTCAACGGCCCGGGGGCCGCGAAGCTTCTGCAAAGGAGCTGGAGAAATCCGCTTTCTCCAACCTTTCCCCGGTTGCCCGGGATTATCCTGAGATCGGTGAGCGTGTGGAGTGACTGAGTTCGCAATCAACCGGCTGCCGCGAGGGCTGCCAGAACTACGAACCGTTTGCTTCCACAGACTCACTGAGCCTGTTCTTTCAAAGAACTGACAATAGCATCCCGCATTTCGTCGGAAAGGTCAAGTCGAAAAATCTTTAAACTGCTGAAAAACAATGATTTGTGAATAAGTTTTCCCGGCCGAACGAGCCGGTGTGAACAAGTCTGTAAGGCTTTCTTTGGGAGCATCTTCCCGGTGGTGAAAAAGTGAATAAGCCCGCGCGTTCAATGGCTGTCATGTGAATAACGCTGGAAAGAAAAGTTTTCGCACGGACCAATGCGGATTTTTCTGAAAAATTTCTGCGACCGGTTGGATGGTGAGTGACCCTTTATCCCCAAAAAAACACCGCCGGAAAACGGAGACGAGGTTCCGTTATCCGGCGGTGCAGATCTTTCAAACTAGAGCCGAAGCCCCGCCCTCATGAGGGGGGGGGGGGCGGGGTCAGGGAGCGGGGGGCGGGAGAATAACCGCGTCGATCACGTGAATGACCCCATTATTCGCGAGAATGTTGGTAGAAACGATGTTTGCCTCATTGATGCGAAGATTGCCCATCCCACCGACGGAAAACTGCACGCTGGCCCCGTTAACGGTATCAACCGCCTGATTGAGGGGAACTTCGCTGGCATACACCTTTCCGGGCACCACGTGATAGGTAAGAATGCCCGTCAGCGTCTCCCGGCCTTCAGGCGAGAGAAGAAATTCAACCGTGGCGGGATCGAGGGCCGCAAAAGCCTCTTCGGTGGGAGCGAAGACCGTGAAGGGACCCTCTCCGGAAAGAGTTTCCACCAACCCCGCCGTCGCCACAAGGCTGACAAGCGTCTCGAATGGTCCCGCAACCGCCACGTCGACCACTGATCCGGGTGGCATAAGAACGCTGTCGATCACGTGCACGATTCCGTTCGATGCTGCCACGTCAGGCACAATCACGTTGGCGGAGCCGTTGATTGTGATTCCGAAGGGAGTCACTTGGAGAGCCAAATCGCTTCCGCCAAGCGTGGGGAGGAAGAAGTCAATTTTCTGGCCGCGGAAGACGCCCTCGCCCGTCAGAAGCAGATCTTCGCTGGAGAGTTCGCCTGAAACAACATGATAGAGAAGGATCTCGCTCAGGGTGTCCGTATCCTCCGTAAGAAGGAAGTTCAGGGTGGTCGGGTCAAGTGCAGCGAAAGCCAAATCCGTTGGAGCGAAGACAGTGAATGGACCGCCGGTGGCAATGGTCTCCGCCAAATCGGCTGCTTCCAGGGCCGCCAAAAGAGACCGGAAGGAACCGGCCGCGTCGGCTACGGCAGCGATGTTGTTCAGTGTGCGGTTGGGCAGCAAAACGGAAGTCCGTCCGACAATATCGGCGAAGACCCGCGGAGTGTCGGCGGGGCCCTGCACGCCTTCCAGGTAAAGTAGCCAGTTACTCGGATACTCCAGCACGAAAAAATAGGGGTGGAAGGTGCGGTTCGTGTAGATCCAGCCGGGAAGACCGGTGGCGGATGCCAAGTTTGCATCGAAGAGCCACACATTCTGACCCTCAGTGAAAAGATACAGGGGGCCATGTTCAAGATGGTTGATCCAGGCAACGCCATCCTCCAACTCGGTTGTGAAGGTGAAACTACCGATCCAATTGGAGAAAACGCCTTCATTCTCGGCAAGATCGTCGAAAGCCGAGTTTTGGGCAGAAACAACAGCCACAGACGCGAACATCAAGGCGAGTGATTTAATTTTGTGTGTCATTTTTTGCATTCATTGAGGGTGAACAAACCGCAGCCAGACTAACTGCAAACGACCCTCGATGGCTCCTGATCATGCGGCAACGGTTCGAATTTACGTTTAATGGACAGGCCGCCGCTTTAAGCGGATCGCCGCGATCGTGAGCGGGGACCGACCTTTTCGTGCGCCTGAGCAAAGTGACGCGCTTCTTTGCGCCGTCTGCTCACCTGTGTTTCTTATCGCCCATGAGTGCTGCTACGATTGTTTGGTTCCGGCAGGATCTGCGTTTGCCGGACAACCCCGCCTTCGCCGAGGCTCTCCGCCTCCGCAAAGCGATCCTTCCGCTCTACATCCACGCTCCGGACGAGGAGGGGGCTTGGCCTCCCGGCGGTGCCGCTTCATGGTGGCTGCACCACGCCTTGAAGGATTTGCAAGCGGCCCTCAGTGAAGTCGGCTTACCGCTGGTTCTCCGGGAGGGCACGAGCCTCGCCGTCCTTCGGGAGCTCATCGATGAAAGTGGGGCGGACACGGTTTTCTGGAATAGGCGCTATGAGCCGTCGGTCACGAAGCGCGACGCGGATATCAAGGAGGATCTGCGGAAGGAGGGCCTCACAGTTCGCAGCTTCAACGGCTCGCTGCTCTACGAACCGTGGACTGTGCGGTCCGGTGCGGGGCGGTCTTACCGGGTTTACACACCCTTCTCCAAGGCCGTGGCCGGCCTCGACTTCGGCACGCCGGAGCCCACACCGTCCATCCCCCCGGTGGTGCTTCCGCAAACGCCCCGAAGTCTCGATCTGGCGGATCTGCGGCTCCTTCCCGCGATCTCTTGGGACAAGGGCTTTTACGATGCCTGGACACCCACCCGGCACGCCGGGCTACTGCGGCTCGAAAGGTTTCTTAGTGCCGGGGTGCAAAGCTACCATACAGACCGCGATCTGCCTGCCGAGGATGGCACCTCCCGCCTCTCCCCCTATCTGCATTTTGGCCAGATCGGCCCGCGCGAGGCCGCCAGCCGGTGCTTGCGCGGAAATCCGGGGAAGGGTAGGGATACCTTTTACAAGGAGCTGCTCTGGCGGGAGTTTGGATACCATGTGCTCTATCACCACCCGGAGACGCCCACAGAACCTCTTCAGGATGCCTACCGCGCTTTTCCCTGGCGGACAGACGAGGCGCAGCTCCGGGCCTGGCAAAAAGGCTGGACCGGTTACCCGATTGTCGATGCGGGGATGCGCCAACTCTGGCAGACCGGCTGGATGCACAACCGCGTGCGCATGGTGGTGGCTTCTTTCCTCGTCAAGCACCTGCTCCTCCCCTGGCAGGCGGGCGCGCGCTGGTTCTGGGATACCCTGGTCGACGCCGATCTCGCTTCCAACACCCTGGGCTGGCAGTGGGCCGGCGGTTGCGGGGCCGATGCGGCTCCCTATTTCCGGATTTTCAATCCCATGACCCAAGGCGCAAAATTTGATCCCGAAGGCAATTATGTGCGCAGGTTTGTCCCGGAGCTGGCCAAGCTACCGGCGGCGCACATCCATACCCCCTGGGAGGCTCCGGCGGATGTTTTGCGCCCGGCGGGGGTGGATTTGGGCGAAAACTATCCCCGGCCCCTCATAGATCACAAAGAAGCCCGCGCGCGTGCCTTGGATGCGCTCGCCCGCTTGAAGGATTAAGGGCGCCTCCCGCGCAGGCGGGCAAAGGGGAGGGGAGTGCGGTTCAGCCGGCCCTGCCCGTTCTCCGCAAAATCGCGCCGTGCATCCTTTTGGACTTGGACGGGGCGACCAGGTGATCAAAGTTAGTCGGCGTATGCGCGAAGAAATGCAAGCTCTTGTCGAAACGCTCAAAGTCATGCGTGCGGAGGGCGTGCAATCTGTCTACTTGCAGGACGAGACCCTGGAAATTCTTCGCAAGCTGGCCACCCCGGAGATGGAGAGGCCTGCGATGGCCGCGCCCACAGCCACAACCCCCGTGCGGCCGCCGGCCGAGCCCCGGAAGGCACCGGTGCGCGCACCCGACCCGGAGGGCCCGCACGAAATGTCGCTCCCGCTGGTCACGGCGTCCCCCACCCCCCGGGCGCGCCCCCGCCCCGGGGCCCCCCCGGGCCCGCGGCGGCGGGAGCGCGGCGCCGCCCCCCGC
>JAFIGE010000070.1 GCA_020831585.1 Opitutales bacterium
ATCACTTTCACATCTTCGTGCGGCTGGATCCGAAGGAGACGGAAGTCCTGGACGATGCGGGGCTGGTGACGCGGTTTCGGGCGCTCTATGGGGGGACGCGTTGCGCTTCGCTGGGCTTGGATGCGGATGATCTGGAGGCGATTCTGGCGAAGAATGGGGACCCCGCAGTGGGCATCCGGCGACGCCTGAAGGCGCGGATGGGGGACGTATCGGTCTTCATGCGGGAGGTGAAAACGCGCTTTACTCTGTGGTATAACCGGGAGCGCGGAACGGTGGGGACTTTCTGGGCGGAGCGTTTCCGCAGTGTAATCGTGGAGGCGGATACGGCGGCGCAAAGGATGGTGGCGGCCTATATCGATTTAAACCCGGTGCGGGCGGGGCTGGTGGAGGACGCGGGCGACTATGGATTCAGCGGTTTTGGGGAGGCGTGCGCGGGTGGCTCGGCGGCACGGCGGGGGATTGCCCGGATCGAGGGCAAGATGACCTGGGCGACGAAATGGCACGAGCGCTACCGTGCACGGTTGTGCAGCCGGATGGGTCCGGGAATGCGGCCTAGCCGGGGAGACCAGAAGACTGCGGGAGCCGGTGCGATAAAGGAGGACACGATGCCAGGAGCCGTTGTGGCGGAAGAAAGATCCGGGCTTCTCTCAAAGATCCGGGCCTTCAGCGAGAGCTGGGTGGTGGGGTCGGTTGCCTGGGTGGAGAGCTTCTGTGGGGCCAATGGCTGGCTGGGCTTTCGAAGGGGAAGAAAACCCAAACCGCTCGTGGAGGACGGCGGAGCCGACTTCGCGACGGTCGCGACCGTGGTGAAACGCCACTGAAAAAGGTGACCACCTTTGTGACCAACTCGCGGCCAGCCTGTCAGTCATCCGCTACGCTGTGGAGGGGTGTTTTTCGCAGCCTGTTCAAACGGCCTTTCTTTCGAACCCGAAGGCATCGAGCGACGGATGCAATGGGCACGGGCGGCACCGGAAAAGCCGCTCACACAGGGGAAATGTGCCGGAGCAATGGATTGTTTACGCGATGGGCTCACAGCGCTGCTTCCGCCACCGGTTGGCTTACGCAAGGAGGGCGTCGAGTTTGCGCCGGAGAGAGGCCGGGAGAGGAAGGGCTTCGAGACCTCCGCCTGCCGCATGGCGTGCGCAGACGGTCACCATCTCGCCCTTGGCGACGCGCTCGGCACTTTCGTCGGTGCGGTGAAAACGGAAGCGGTAGGCGATGGAACGGGCCGTGAGCTCAGTCACGCTGAGCCGAATTTCAATGATTTCCTCGAAGTATACGGGAGCAGAGTATTGACACTGCGCCCGCACGCGCGGGTAGCCGTGGATGTGCTCGGCCTTGTCACCGTAGAGCGGCTCACCCAGGGTGCGGAAGAAGTCGGCCTCGGCCGCCTCCATCCAGCGGAAAAAATTACTGAAGTGGACGATCCCGGCCATATCGGTCTCCGAAAACTCGACGCGGCGGCGGAAGGTATGGTGCGGTGGGGCCGTTCGTGTTTGTGGTGCGTCCATGGCAAGAGGTGGGCAGATTAATCGCTGGAAAGCTCCCGCGAGCGGCGTGTGGCGGCGCGCACGGCATCTTCCACGAGCGGACGAAAACCGCCTTCTGTCAGTCGGGCGAGCGCGGCGGCGGTGGTTCCGTTGGGAGAAACGACCGCATCCCGCTGAATCTCGGGCGCATCGCCGCTCATTTCGAGGAGGGCGGCCGCGCCGCTAACGGTTTGGAGAGCCAGTCGCAGGGACGTGGCTGAGTCGAGCCCTTCGGCGATACCGCCATCCCTCAGCGCGGCGATAAACTCAAAGACGTAGGCGGGGCCGCTCCCACTGATACCCGTTACGGCGTCGAGGTGCCTTTCTTCAATGGAAAAATGGGCTCCCAAGGGAGAAAGAACGCCCTCGACCCAGGCCAAAACCTCGGGCGGAAGGGTGGATTCCGGAGCATAAGGGGTGACGCCCTGCCCGATCTGACCGGGGCGGTTGGGCATGGAGCGAATAATGGGACCGGCCTCGGGCAGAAGGGTGCGCAAACGCGCCAAGCGGGTTCCCGCCAGAATGGAGAGAACCGGCTGTCCGTGCAGTACGGGTCGGAGGCTCGCTGCGAGTTCAGCTATCTGTTGGGGTTTGCAGGCAAGCACGACTGCGGCGCTCATGCGGACTGCCGTTGCCGCATCGGAGACTTTGCTGACCCCGAGGCGATCTGCCAAAGCTTCTGCGCTTTTGCCCTGGCGGCTGCACACGATAAGGCTGCGGGGGTCGCCGGACCCGTTCTTCAGCCAGCCCTCAATCATGGCTGTGGCCATCTTTCCCGCCCCGACAAAAGCTATCGGCGTCATGACTCCGACATGGGGATGCGCGCGCCATCCCCGTTCTCGGTTTTCTTCTCTTCCAGGGGATGGCCGAGAACGGCCACAGTGCCCCCGCCCGGTCGCTCCAAGAGATCGAGATGTCCCCCCAGTGCCTGCATGCTGTGCCGGGCAATGGTGAGGCCCATTCCCCGTCCGATGGCGGAGGCTGTCGTGACAAAGGGCTCGAAGACGTTCTCCCGCACACGTGCCGGAATCCCGGTGCCCCGGTCGAGGATGGAAATCAAGAGGCGGGAACGCTCCTCTTCCTCGTCTCGTTCGATATCGAGTTTGATCTCCACTTCCTGGTCCCGATCAGCCGCTTCGTCGCGATAGCTCTCCACCGCGTTTCTGAGCGTTCGGGAGATCACGTCCTCCAGCAGCTCGGCATTTGTCAAAATTTCGACATCGGAATCAAGCGGGGAGAGAGCAATCGAGAGAGTGTTTGCAGATGCTCCTTGTTCGACCCGGTATCGATCAATAGCCGCCGAAACAAGCATGTTTGCGCTGTAGGGGCTCTTCCGGACCCGGTCAAATTCGGCGATGGTGGTGAGTTCGCGCACAATCGCGACCATGCGCCCGACCGCCCTTTCGAGCTGATCGAAACTGCGCTGGGTCCGCTCGTTCGACGTGGTCATGTTTTTCAGCAGATCCACATACCCGACGACCACTCCGAGGAGGTTGTTGAGATTGTGGGCGATGCCCTCCGTGACCTGAGCGACGGCCGCCCGTTTACGCGAGTCCGCGAGGCGCTCGGAGAGTTCAAGATTAGCCCGATACTGTTCCTGAATGCGCAGTTGGGTGCTGATGCGGGCCACGGTTTCATCGAGATCAATCGGCTTGGTGATGTAATCGGAGGCTCCCATGCCGAGTCCCTCGATCTTGCCCTCTTTCGATGTCTTGGCGGTGATGAAGATGATGGGCACATCCCGCAAATGCGGTGTTTCCTTGATCCGGCGGCAGACCTCCAGTCCGTCCATTCCCGGCATCATGATGTCGAGCAGGATCACATCGGGAATCGTCTCTTCAACGATGGCGAGCGCCTCTGGTCCATTGAAGGCGGATATCACCGACATACCGCAGCGCTGAAGCTTCTTTTCCAGCAGGCGGACGTTGATCGGTTGATCATCAACAACGAGTATCTTCGGTTCTTTCGACTTCAAAGGGCTTACTTTCCACTTCGCCGGAGGCGGCAGGCTTTCGCCGTGTTGTGCATCAGCATGGCCACAGTCATCAAACCCACCCCGCCGGGCACAGGCGTGATGTAGTCACACTTTGGGGCCACCTCGTCAAACAAAACGTCCCCCGTGATACGATAGCCGCGCGCCCGTGAAGGATCTTCCACGCGATTGATCCCGACATCGATCACCGTGGCCCCCTCTTTAACCATGGAAGCGGTCACGTATCCGGGGCGCCCGATAGCTGCGATCAGGATATCGGCTTCGCGGGTGAGGGCGGGCAGATGGGCGCTCCGCGAGTGCGCCACGGTGACCGTGGCATTGGCAAAGGGACCCTTCTGCATGAAGAGCAGGGCCGCCGGCTTTCCCACAATGAGGCTGCGCCCGAGAACAACCACCCGGCGACCTTCGGTGGGAATGCCCGCGCGCTTGATCATTTCCTGAATCCCCAGCGGGGTGCAGGCAACAAATGCATCCGGATCCTCCTGCACTAGACGGCCCAGGTTCTGACGGCCAAACCCATCGACATCCTTCGACGGATCAACCGCATTAAAAACCCGCTGGGATTCGATGTGCGCGGGGAGCGGGGCTTGCACAAGAATCGCATCGACGGCCGGATCCTGATTGAGGGCTTCGATATGCGCGAGCAGGGCCTCCTCGGAAATACTCTCCGGAAAGGGGTCGAGACGGCTGTTTACGCCAAGGCGTTCCGCTGTCTTGCGCTTGGATTCAACATACGAAACCGAGGCCGGATCCTCTCCGACGCGAACGAACACCAGCGAGGGTGGGGTGCCCCCCAACCGGCGGATGTCCGCCTCCACATCATCCAGTACCGCAGCCGCGATAGGTTTGCCTTCCAACAACTTCATACGGGGGGAGTCTTATCGGAAACGCGCCGCCACGGTCCATTCAAAAAACCGGCGCAGGCAAAAACTTAAGGCGATGACAACCGGCAGGCCATCTGCCAGCCCTCAGGACGCCACCGGATTTTCTGGAACCGCATTCTCAACAGAGTCACTGTCCTGGTAGGGCTTGCCGGTGAGCGTGGCGAGGAACTTTTTGATCGCCGGTGTGAGAACGCGGCCCTTGCGGTGAATGATGGCCAGGGGGCGGGTAAACTGCTTGCCCTTGAGCCCGATGGCTTTGAGGAGACCTTGGTTCACCTCCTGTTGCACGGTCGAAGACGGCACAATGGCCACCCCCGCATCGATTTCCACCGCCCTTTTCACTGTCTCAATGTTGTCAAACTCCATCGCATAGTCGACCTCCAGCTTGCTCTCGCGGAAAATCGCATCCGATGCCTTGCGGGTCGGGATATCGCTGTCGAAGCCGATGAGTTTTTCTTTGGCGATATCAGCCAGATCGACCGATTTGCGCGAGGCAAAGGGGTGTTGTGGGTTGCAAACAAGGACGAGACGGTCTTCCAAAAAGGGAATGGTCTCGATCTGGCGCGAACGGGTGGGGTAGGCCACCAGGCCCAAGTCGACCGCATTGTGGTGAATGTCCTCGTAAACAAGGTTGGACCGGCGATACTCCACCCGCACATTCACCGATGGAAACTCTTTCAAAAACTGCGTGATAAAGGGCGGCAGTTCATGCAGACCAATGCTGTAAATCGTCGAAATATGGATCGTGCCGCTGATGATTTTGCGCATCTCCTGGAGCTCGCTCACCAGCTTGTCATAGCGGTGCAGAATTTCTTTGGAGCTGTCATAGAGCCGTTGACCCTCGCGCGTGAGTCGGAACTGTTTTTGGCTCCGGTCGACTATCAGGACATTGAAATGCCTCTCCATTGAGCGGAGCTGTTGACTTACAGCGGACTGCGTGATCCCGTTCAACCGAGCTGCCCGGGAAAAGCTCTGGCTCTCCACGAGATCGGAAAAGATTTTTAAGTTTTCGATATGCATAGCCAAATGGCGGAAATTCAGGGGTGAAAAATATTTTGCTATTAAGGCAGCTAATTAAATGCAAGGCAATTCTAAGTTTTTATCATGGCGATGTCGGAAAATAACGAGAAATCAGTTAGGGTTTTGGCCGAACGTCTGGCGGCGGTCCGCTCACGGGTTGAATCGGCCAGCGCCCGGACGGGGCGAAACCCGGGTGAAATCCGGTTGATGGCGGTGACGAAGAACCATGGCCCGGAAATAGTCGACGCGGCGGCAGCGGCAGGAATCGATCTGGTCGGGGAAAACCGCGTTCAGGAAGCGACGGGCAAGCAATCGCAGGTGCGTGCGTCGCTCGCCTGGGAGCTGATTGGTCCCCTGCAGTCAAACAAAGCCCGTCTGGCGGTCGCGCACTTTGACCGAATTCAAACCGTTGACCGGGAAAAAATCGCGCGGGCGCTCGGACGCGCGGCGGAGGAAATCAATCGCCCTGCGGTGCCCGTCCTGTTGCAGGTTAATATCGGGGAGGATCCGCGCAAGGCAGGCGTTTCTCCGGAGGGGGCGGAGGCCCTCATTGATCAAATCCGGTCCGTCGAACGCCTCGATCTCCAAGGTCTCATGACCATTCCACCTTTTTCGGAAGATCCTGCGGTGGCCCGTCGATGTTTCGCCGCCCTCCGCGTTCTGCGGGATCAGCTTGTCGCGAACACGGGGTTGTCCCTGCACGAACTGTCTATGGGCATGAGTGGCGACTTTGACATCGCTGTTGAAGAAGGTGCCACGCTCATCCGTGTGGGCACCATCCTCTTTGGTGAGCGTTGAGCGCCCGACGGGCTCTTTCAACCGTCATACCTTGAACAGCTTCCGGAATCTTTCGGTGTCAATAACAACTTTCCAGGTATTTTTGGTTCGATCAGAGTTGGGGAGGCGGTCGGGTGGGCGGCGAGTTTGGGTCTGGGTCAGCTGCCGTAGCTGCGGCCGGTGCGGTTTTCGTAGAAGTTGATGTAGGCTCGGTTGACGACAGCGAAGCCACCGGGAGTGGGGTAGTTACCGGTGAAGTACCAGTCTCCGGAGTTGTCGGGGCAGGAGGCGTGGAGATTTTCGATTTTCTGGTAGAGGATCTTCACCTGGCCGTTCCAATCGAGATCGGCGGGATGGAGCATTTCGGCGATTTTGGCGGAAATTTCCTCCTCCGTAAAGGGGGCGTAGATGTCCTTGACCTTGTTTTCGATGGCTTCGAGGGGTTTGGTGAGTTCCTGGCGGCAGGCTTCATAGACTTCGCGCAGGCGCTCTTCGGCTCCCTTTTCGCGGAGGAGGGCGACAGCGGCCTGGAAGGCAATGAACTGGCCGAGTTCACTCATATCGATGCCGTAACAGTCGGGGTAGCGAATCTGGGGCGCGGTGGAGGCAATGACGATGGTTTTCGGGCGCGTGCGGGAGAGCATGCGGATGATGGACTCCCGAAGGGTTGTGCCGCGAACAATGGAATCGTCGAGAACGACCAGGTGATCATCCGGGCGCACGACGTCGTAGGTGATGTCGTAGACGTGCGAGACGAGGCGGCTGCGCCCGGCGGCTTGGGAAATGAAGGTGCGCAGCTTGATGTCCTTATGGGCAATTTTTTCCACCCTGGGCCAATTTGACATGATGAGCTGTTCAATCAGGTCGGGAGTGAGATCGCCCGTCGCCTGAGCGGCGAGGATTTGATCGCGCACGGTGTGGCGGCGGTGATTCCGGAGGGCCTGGAGGAGGCCATAGCTGGCGGTCTCCGCAGTATTGGGGATGAAGCTGAAAACGCTGTTTTCGAAGTCGTGATCGATCGTTTTGAGGATCTGCGGCGCGAGAGCGGCACCCAGAGCTTTGCGTTCCTTGTAAATGACGGGATCGTTCCCGCGGGAGAAGTAGATGCGCTCGAACGAGCAGGCGCGACGCGGACGGGGCTCCGCGAAGGGTTCAACGCGCACGCGGCCATTCGTTTTGATCTCCATGATGTGCCCCGGGGGGAGCTCCCGGATCTCGGAGGTTTCGACATTGAAGCCCGTCATGAGGGGCACGCGTTCCGAGGCGATGGCAATGAGTTCATCGTTTTCGTAATAGAAAGCGGGGCGAATGCCGGCGGGGTCGCGCATGGCGAAGGAGTCGCCGTTGCCCACCATGCCGAGGATGCAGTAGCCGCCGTCCCAGGAGCTGGCGCTCTCGCGCAGAATCTGCACAAGGTCGAGGCGATCACTGATGACGGCGGGAATCTCCTCGCCGGCAAGTCCGGTGGTGTCCCGCTGTTCGCGGTAGATTTCGTCGTGGGCCTCGTCGAGGTGGAAGCCAATTGTTTCGAGGATGGTTTGGGTGTCGGTATCGAAAATAGGGTGCTGGCCGCGGCGCATGAGGAGGTTGTTGAGCTCGGCCGTATTGGTCATGTTGAAGTTGCCACAAACCATAAGGTTGCGCGTGGGCCAGTTGCTCCGACGGAAGTAGGGGTGGCAGGAGGACTCCCCGTAGGCCCCGGAAGTGCCGTAGCGCAGGTGGCCCATGAGCAACTCTCCGCCAAAGTCGAAGTGGGTTTTCACGGTTTCGGGCAGCTCGGGGAAGATGATCTGCTTGCGCACGAGTTTGTCGTAGCGCTTGAGTTGGCGGCGAAAGAGGCGGGCGAGGGAGTTGTCGTCGAGTTCGCGGTCGCGAAACATGAAGGCTTGTCCGATGGGGGTGCCCAGTTTCACGCAACCGATGCCGGCACCGTCCTGTCCGCGATTGTGCTGTTTCTCCATGAGGAGGAAGAGCTTGTTGAATGCGTAGAGAGGAGTGCGGTATTTCTCCGCATAGTAAGCGGTCGGGTGCTTCAGGCGGATAAACGCAACGCCGCATTCGTGGCCAATAAAATCGCTCATGGAAGGGGGGAAGAAAGAAAACCCCGGCAGACACTGGCAAGCGCTCATCGTCGCGCAACCTATTTTCCGTAAATGGGGGAAGTTCAGAAGGGCTTTGCTTGTGCTTGCTTTCGGGATAAAGAGGGTTTTGCCTCACTGCTGTGAACTATTCAGATGAAGAGCTGGAGGACATCCCCGCCTCGGAGCGTAAACGGCGGATCATTGAAGGATTGCAGAACGGTCGACGGGCAGTGGAGATTGCCCTCGAACTCGGGGTCACCCGCCAATACGTGCACATGGTGCGCAAGGGCTACGAGGAGCTGGGGGAAAAGTATTTCAAGCAGGAGCGGGGCCGCCCAAAGGCCGTTCCTATCACCCAGGCGCACTACGATGCTCTCGTCGAGCTTTTTGAGACGAAGACACCCGAGGATGTGGGCATGAAGGGCGTGCGCTTCACCGAAAATCAGGTGAAGGAGTGGTTTTTGAAGACCTTCAAACGCACGATCACGCGGCATCAGGTTCGGCGCTTCTGCATGCGCGCGGGATTCCGCCTGCAACCGGAGCGCGATGATGAGTGGGTGCGCCTGTCCGGGATCGATCCCGATAAGCCAGTGCCCTTGCGGAAAGAACCCGAGCAGCCACCGCCACCGCGCAGGCGGGGCCGCCCCCGCAAGGATGCCCCCGCCCCAGTCGAGGATGAAGACTTGAGCCAGGAGTCGATTGAGGCAAGCCTTCGGGCCACGCGCGAGGAGATGCTCCGTCGCCAGGCCCTCCAACGCCCTGAACCGCGCGGCAAACATGCGCAGCAGCGCCGTTCGCCAACCACCCCATCAAAAAAGAAGAAACGCAAAAAGCGTTGATGGCGGCGATTTCCCGCGTGGGCAGACTACTGAAAAAGCGGCTCGATGCCCTCGAGGCCCTCACCGTTGACGTGATTTACGGGCGGCGGGATGACCGTGTAGCCAGATTGTGGGGCGGCTTTTTGCGCGGCCTTTCGGAATTCTTTTTCCTTCTCGTAAGTATCCGCCACCGGCTTTACCGCGGGCGGATTTTGCGTGCGCAGCATCTCGGTTGTCTCGTTGTCGTGGTGGGCAATCTCACGGTTGGGGGCACCGGAAAAACGCCGGTTGTTGAAAAGTTGGCGGCGGTTCTTCAGGCTCGGGGGCGAAAGGTGGCCATACTCAGCCGGGGTTACAAGAGCCGGAAAGAGGGGTTGGTGCGGAAAGCCTGGCGCCTGCTCACACACGGAGAACCCTCGCCGCCGCGGGTCGTTAGTGACGGTAAGCACGTCTTACTGGATTCGGAAGTCGCGGGTGACGAGCCCTACATGCTCGCACGCAACCTTCCCGGAATTCCGGTGCTGACCGACAAGGATCGCGTCAAAGCCGGCCATTTCGCCATCCGCCGGTTCGGCGTGGATACCCTAATCCTTGACGACGGTTTCCAGTATTTTAGGCTGAAAGATCACCTCCAAATCCTGCTGATCGATAAGTCAAATCCTTTTGGTAACGGGCGTTGCCTCCCGCGCGGCATTTTGCGCGAGCCGGTCTCGCAGATGAAGCGGGCCTCCTACGTGTTTCTCACCAAGTCGGACGGGCGGGACGATCCCGACCTGCGCGAACTCATCGAACGCCACCGCCCGGGCACCGACCTCATCGAGTGTCGACACGCTCCGCGCTTCCTCCAATCCGTGCATGGATCCGACCGGCATTCGCTGGAGGCGCTGGCCGGCAAAAAGGTGGCCGCTCTCAGCGCCATCGCCGCCCCGGAGAGCTTCGAGGCTTTCGTGAATGGCTTTGGGGCCGAAATCGTCCTGCGCAAGCGCTATCTCGATCACCACCGCTTCAGTGCCGAGGAACTCGATACGCTTTACGCCGAGGCCCGCTCCGCAGGTGCGGAGTGGATTGTCACGACCGAGAAAGATGCGGTCCGGATCCCTTCATCCGTGCCCCCGTCACCCCCTCTCTTTTATCTTCGCGTGGAAATTGAGATTTTGTCCGGGGTGGCGGATTTCGACGAAGCGGTTTCCCGCATTTGCTTTCCCACCCGACCGCGCCGAACATCACGCTCCCCCCTCGGAGGGGGGGGCTGAGCATTTTTGCCCAATTGTAAATGGGGTGTAGAAAGACGTTTCGTTTGAGTTGTTTGTTGATTTTTTTTTTGAATCCGTGTTCTGGTTTTCCCGATGGCTGCTGCGCAAACTACCAGAGCGACAAGTTTGACACTGTTGATTGTCGACGACAACGAGGCACTTCTTGACTTAATCTCCGAAATCCTCTCTTGCCACGGGCACGAGGCAGTTTGCGCACAATCGCGCGAGGAGGCCCTCGAAAAGCTCGACGATGCCGCTTTCGATGCGGCATTGGTGGACATTTGGATGAGCGAGCGGGCGGATGGCGTGGCTCTCGCACAGGAAATTAAGCAGCGTTTTCCGGACCTTCCAGTGAGTTATATGTCCGGCTATGCGGAAGGTTCGTTGAGCAAGTTTTTGCCTGAATCAGAGCACAAGCGGGTTCTGCATAAACCTTTTCGTGCGACCGAGATCATGAAGTTTCTGGAAGAGATCTCGGCCAAAGTGGCGGTGGCCTGATGGAAATTCAGCGTTTCGCGGCCGCCCGGCGAAGGCGGTCGTTGTAGGCCCTGCCGATTCCCTCGTCCGGCGCTTTTTCCACTTCGATCAATCCAAAGCCCATCCGGTCGAGTCGCCGGAGGAGGGCGTAGAGGTGTCTGGCGGCTTCTTTCAGGGAACCATTCTCGCTCAGCCAAAAGTCCTCTCGACCGACGGGCGATGAACCTTCCGGTTTTTTCAGGTATACGCGGGCGCGGTTTCCGGTCGGCGGGAGATGGGGCGCATCCCACGAGAAAAGGCATAGGGGCGTTTGCGGGCTGTAGTGACGTTCGAGCATACCCGGCGCTTCCGGCGTATCCGTGGCTTTGGTGACGGTGGTCACCGGCCTGCCGAGGACAGCCTCCAGATCCTCCGCCGTGATGGCCCCCGGGCGCAGGATGCGGGGGGTGACCGGTTCCTGTAGGTCAACGATAGTGGATTCCACGCCCCATCGGCAGGGACCTCCGTCAAGAATGTGCGTAACCTGATCGCCCAGGGAATCGCGCACGTGATGAGCCTCCGTCGGCGAGAGATACCCGAACGGGTTCGCACTGGGGGCGGCCAAGGGGCAGCGACAGCGCCGCAGGACCTCGCGGGCCAAAGGATGCTCGGGCGAACGCAGAGCCACCGACGGTCGCCCCGCCGTAATCAGATCAGGAACAATCGCACGCTTGCGCAAAACAATCGTCAGCGGTCCCGGCCAGAAAGCTGTCGCCACCGACTCCGCTTCCTCGCTCCAAAAGGCCAGTTCGCGGGCGGCCTCTTTTCCGGCTACATGCACAATCAAGGGATCAATCAGCGGACGCCCCTTCACCGTGAAGATACGGGCACAGGCGGCCGGGTTCAGGGCATCGGCCGCGAGTCCATAAACGGTTTCTGTTGGAAGGGCGACCAGCTCCCCCGCGCGCAAGAGTTCGGACACTGTCTCCAGATCACTCTCGGTATCCGCGTAAAAACGAGCGACCCCTTCGGAAGGCCGGGGGGTCGCTGGGAAGTGATCAGATGAATGAGGCGGTGAACCGGCCACAAACCGGCCCCCTTACTGCATCAGAAGCATGTTGCGGGCGCGCTTGATCACCCGGGTGATGTGGCGCTGTTGCACGGCCGTGAGTCCGGTGATCCGGCGGGGAAGGATCTTTCCCGTATCCGTCACAAAACGGGTGAGTTCCTCCACATCCATGTGCGTGAGAGTCAATGGGTTTTTCCGTTCCGGACGGGGTTCTGCGTTTTCAGTTGTCATAAAACCCTCCAAGAAGAATCGTCGCCGCTGCTGGCTCAAGCAAAAAATGCGTGCGGGGGTCGTTTTTTTACGACTATGCGCGGTTTTCGTGATGAGCTCAGCTTGGGCAGGTGGGGAGAGATCGAGAGAGATACGGGTTCATTGCCCGCACAGGCAGTATCTTCGGATCAAAGACGGGCCATTGCCTATGATGTTTTCGGGTTGGCATGGCTTGTGCTTGCCTTCGTCCCGACGGACTGGGCTTCCGTTGCAAACTCTATGCACACCACCTCATCCCGGAATCGAATGGACGACCTGCTTCTCCGGCAACCCGCCAAGGGGGCCGCTGAGGCAGGGAAGTTCTTGGGGGGAAATCGGTGTTTAACCACGCCCAATCAAAAACCTGATATCCAAAACTAATAACCGACGATCATGATTCGAAAACTAATTCATTTTCGCCTATTCTGGCTCCTTCTTGCGGGGGTGGCCGGGCTCGGGCTCCTCTCTTCCCCCGCAATGGCTTTGCAGGGGGTTCCCTCTGCTGATGAAGTAGCCGCGCTCCTGGCGGCTGGAGAAATCGACGAAGACGACGTCGGCCTGTGGGAGGAATACGTCGAAATGGTCGAGGCCCACGGTTTCCACGCCTACGCCTTTGATTTCTTCGTCACCTCCATGCTCTGGACGGTTATCGCGGCGGCCATGGTGTTTATCATGCACCTTGGGTTTGCGATGCTGGAGACGGGTCTGACGCAACAGAAGAACGCCGTTAACGTGCTCTTCAAAAACGTCTTCATTATCTCAGCCGGTATCCTCACTTACGCCCTCATCGGATTCAACACGCACTATCCGGCGGATTGGATCATTCCCAATGTCCTTGGCCTCGGCGGCTGGATCGGCGACCTCAACGACGGGGCCGACGCCACCTTCGCCTACGGGGGCGTGGGTCTCGCCATGACCGCCTACGGTGACTTCATTTTCCAGGCGATGTTTGCCGCCACCGGAGCAACGATTGTTTCCGGTGCCGTGGCCGAGCGCGTGAAGCTCCCGAGCTTCATGGTCTTTGTGGTTGTGTTCGTCGCCATTGCCTACCCGATCATCGGTTCCTGGCACTGGGGTGAAGGCTGGCTCTACGCCATCGACTTCTACGACTTCGCCGGTTCCAGCGTGGTGCACGCCTTCGGCGGATTCGGCGCGCTCGCCTGCGTCATGATCCTCGGCCCCCGCAAGGGCAAATACCTCCCGGGCGGCAAGATCAAGCCGATCCCGGCGCACAACCTCGCCCTCGCGACAATCGGGGTGTTTCTCCTTTGGTTTGGTTGGTTCGGCTTCAACGGGGGGTCCGTCCTTTCCGCCGAGCCCGCCTATCTCGGCCTCGTCTTCACGACCACTGCCCTCGCCGCCTCTTCCGGTGCCCTCGTTTCCATCCTCGTCTCCTGGACGGTGATCAAGAAGCCTGACCTTTCGATGGCCCTCAACGGTGTCCTCGCTGGTCTTGTCGGCATCACCGCCGGCGCCGATGCGGTGGGCCCCGGTGCCGCCATCATCATGGGCGGTGTGGCCGGCCTCATTGTGGTCTTCGCCATCCTCTTCTTCGACAAAATCAAGATCGACGACCCCGTCGGTGCCATCTCCGTGCACGGTGTGTGCGGTATCTGGGGCACCGTGGCCGTGGGTATCTTCAACTCGGAGGTGAGCTTCATTACGCAGCTCATCGGCACGCTCGCTGTCAGCGCCGCCGCTTTCGGCTCGGCTTTTGTGATCTTCTACGTCGTGAAACTCGTCATGGGTGTTCGCGTGAGTGAAGAAGAAGAGTCGGAAGGTCTTGACCTTGGTGAGCATGGTCAGGAAGCCTATGCCGACTATCAGATGAAGACCCGCTAATCGGGGCTTGAACATTCAACGCAATCACCCTACAAAAGCGAAAATCCATGAAATTGGTTAAAGCAATCATCAAGCCTTTCAAGCTGGAGGAGGTCAAAGAGGCCCTCTCCGAGATCGGAGTCGAAGGAATGACGGTTACCGAAGTCAAAGGCTTCGGTCGCCAAAAGGGACACACGGAAATCTACCGCGGCAGTGAATACACGGTGGACTTCCTCCCCAAAGTCATGATCGACGTGGCGATTTCCGATGACCTCGCGGCAAAGACCGTGGAGGCCATCAAATCCGCTGCGAAGACGGGTAAGATCGGAGATGGAAAAATCTTCGTTCTCCCGATTGAGGAAGCCGTTCGCATCCGCACGGATGAGACCGGCGAAGGGGCTATCTAAGGTCCGTCCTCCGACTTCTGTTTGAAGTGTTTTTCGCGCCCTCTCCGGTTCTCCGGGGAGGGCGCTTTTTTTTTCGGGTGATTTTCGGCCCGATGTCCCCCGTCGACAAACGGCCAACCGCGCAAAGCGCAAAATTTCCCGAGCGCGTTCTTGACCTCATCGAAAACTTCTGAAAACCCTACTCCTTTGCGTAGGAGAGGTGACAGAGTGGCCGATTGTGCATGATTGGAAATCATGTGTACCAGAAATGGTACCGGGGGTTCGAATCCCCCCCTCTCCGCCATTTTATGCTGAGAAAAGCGTTTACAGAGGAAGGCGTCCTCAGCGGTATTTTCCGAAGCTTCCAAAGGTCGAACCGGGTTGATCGCCAAAAGCCGTATGGTTCCGGACCCGGGAGGGAACAAGGGTGAAGGGCCACCTCAATCCCGTCGATTACGAGCCGCATCGAACATCAAAGGGCGGATCTACTCCATCACTCAAGATCCCTCAGTCAATGAGCCAAGCCCCATCTGCCCATCGTTTTAGAGTTCGAATATCCTTGGGTTTCGAATATCAACCGAACGTTGCGTCAATAAAATTGGGGGTTGCGGCTGTGTCCGGGGCGCCGGGACCAGATCGGGGCGAGTGTGGAGGCGGACCGGGTGGCGATGTTGGCGGAGACGCCGGAGGCGAGCGAGTATTGCGGAGCTGGGGATCGCTTGCGGGCGCGTCGGGGTCGTGCGGAACTGGCGGCGTGGAGGGCATCGGGGGGAGACGAGTCGAGCGCGGCGGATGTGCCCGCCTTCGCTCTTCGAGCTACGGCGCGGCAGGCAGAGGAAATTGAGCGGGCGCGTGGAGAAGTGGAGCGAGCGCGCTGGCTGGCACCGGTGGAAGCGGGGGAAGGGGGAGTGCTGGGAATGAGCGAGGAGCGCTATTTGCAGTTGGTGGACTGGACCTGTCGGCGCTTGCGCGACGACAAAGTGGGAGCGATTCCGGCAGACCTGGCTCCGGTGCTGGAGCGTCTGGAACTGGATGTGAAGAATTGGGTATCCACCTTGGAACGCTACGGAAGCCTGTTCCATCGCATTCGAAGCGTCTCCACACCATTTGGAAGACGGGTTTGGTCAAGGATTCCAGGAGATCACCCAAACGAACAAAAACGTACAGAACTGAAAACACCCCCCACCCATAGCACGCACATTGCCGAACACTGCTGATGATAAGGTAAAATTTTGAGAGAATAGCCGTTTATTTCTAAATGGGTCTTGATGTTCCGTTTGGAAGCTGAAACAACCCGAATTGGTCTTTTTGATGCTTTGGAGCGCTTCATCGGCCATTTTCATCTCTGAAGGTCCATCCTGCTCCGATCTTTCTTTGTTTTAAAATTTTGAATTTAGTTAAAACGCTGCGCTGGAGTGCTTTCGAAATAAAAATTTGATTCATAGGTTTCCTTCACTCCCATGACCAACCAACTCCCACTCTCCTTCCGCCCATTCTTTTGGGGCGGCTTCACAGCTTTCGCGCTCCTGCTGCTTTTCAGCGCCCCGGCAGTTTCCGCGCAGTCACCGGGTGATTTGGATATGTCGTTTGAGACCGGCTCTTCGGTGGATAACAGGGTTTACGCTGTCGCTGCGGCGGACGATGGGAAGGTTAACATTGGCGGCGACTTTACCACCGTGCGGGGGGCCATGCGCAACCGAATCGCGCGTTTGAATAGGGATGGCACCGTGGACACCAGCTTTGATCCGGGGGCCGGGACGAATGGATCGAGTTCCCGCGTTCATTCCGTGACTTTGCAGGCCGATAGCAAAGTGCTCATTGGCGGGGAGTTCACCAGCTACAACGACTTGGACCGCAACCGGATCGCGCGCTTGCATGCGGATGGCAGCCTCGACACCGGCTTCGATCCCTTTATTGAGGCGGTGTTCGTTTCTTCCATAGCGGTGCAGGTGGATGGCAAGGTGCTCCTCGGCGGGCTCTTTCACCAGCTACAACGGTATGGCGCGTAGTTTTCTGGCCCGTATCTCCAACAGCCCGGCAGACCAAACGCTTTCCGCGACGAGCCCCGCCCGTATCGAGTGGTTGCGCGGGGGATCGGCTCCGGAAGTTGACCAGGTGGCCTTCGAGTTTTCCGAAAATGGGGTGGTCAGGACTCCGCTCGGCAGCGGCAACCGTATCATCGGCGGCTGGGAACTCACCGGCCTGGATTTGCCCGTCTCCGGCCAACTGCGCGCCCGCGGCCGTGCTTCAGGCGGTGGCGTCAGTTCCTCCGTCATCGAACAAGTGGAAACTTATGTTTTGTCTGTTATGCTGCCGACGGTGACGACGGCAGCCATCAGCGGGATCACCCTCAATGCCGCGACCGGAGGCGGCGAAGTGACAACCGATGGCGGGACCACGGTAATGGAACGCGGCCTGGTTTTTGCCACCACAAGCAATCCAACGGTCGCTGCGGATACCACGGTGGTCGCGGGCAGCGGCGCCGGTAGTTTCACCGCCGAGCTGACCGGGCTTGCACCGGCCACCACTTATTTCGTCCGGGCCTACGCCACCAACAGCGTCGGCACGGGATATGGCGAGGAGGTGAGCTTCACAACTTCGGTGGTTCCAACAACGCCCTCATTTTTCGAAGCCGTATCCGCCGCCGGGCTTGTCGGGGACGATGCCCTGCCAACCGCTACCCCCTTCCACGACGGCACTCCGAATTTGTTCAAATACGCTTTTAACATGAGCCTCGCTGGACCCGATGCCTCGACCATGACGGTCGGCGGAAACTCCGGCCTCCCGGTCGCCGGGTCGAATATCTCTGGTGAGACCGTTGTCTGGCGTGTCGAGTTCGTTCGTCGCAAAGGCAGCGGACTGATCTATCTCCCGGAGAAGTCCACGACATTGGATGCGGCCAGCTTCGAACCCTTGACCGGACCACCGACCGTCACCGATATCGACGAGGAATGGGAGCGCGTTGTCGTTGAGGAACCTTACGACCCAGTCACCCTTCCGCATTTCTTCACCCGCGTAGGTGTGGCTCTGCCATAATTTCCCTGGATCAATGAAGGGTGCCGGCCAATCTACCTTGGCGGGGGATTGATGATCACAGGCGGGTCTGCCGATTGTCACCATTTCGATTTATCGATGGTGACGTTTCGTATATCGAGCGCGGGAGGGCGGCTTCCAACGGTCGGGCAGGAGCGCGTCGAGGTTGTCCTGGTTGCTCATGGCGGGTAGCCGGTTGAGCAGGTCACGAAGGTAGGCCAGCTGCTTGATACCGAAGCGACGGCAGGTGATCAAAACCGAGTAGATTATGGCCGTGCGTGCCCGGACGGGTCGCCCGTTCAATCAGTTTGGTGGATGTAACGGAAACTTCACCGGATCGCCGGAAAACCGTGAAGATCGGTCCGCATTGTTTCGCGGTGTGCGGTTGGTCTGCCTTTTTCGCCCAGCCGCACCGATTTTTCAGCCAAACGACACTATGATAAACGATTCTTTGCGATTCTTGCCCAAGAATGTTCAGCGCCTTGGGGCCTATGGTCTGGTGGCCCTATTGGGTCTGCCCGCCGTTTCGGCCTCCGATATCGATGTGGGGGTGCTCCTCGACATCCTTGTTGAGAAGGGCGTGCTTACCCGCGACGAGGTGGATCGCGCGATTGAGCGTTCCCAGCGCGCGACGGCGCAAGCCCAGCCGCCGCCAGTGGTGACGGTTCCCTTCGAGCCCACCGAGGCCCTCAGCGACCGCCCGGCGAACACGCGCGTGCGCCGTTTTGGGGTGGAGACGGCTGATGGGCAGGACCGGTTTCGCATCCGGGGGCGCTTTCAACTCGATTACGGATATGTCGATTGGGACAACGCCTTCGCTACCATTGACGGCGACCTTTCCCGTTATGGCACGCTCGTGCGGCGGGCGCGTCTGGGCGCACTGGGTGTGTGGAACCGCGATTGGGAATGGCAGATGGAGGTCGATTTCCGCGACAACGAGATCCGCTTTGCCAATACCTACATTGCCTGGCTCGGGATGCACGATGCGCGCCTTGCGGTGGGGAATTTCAAGGAGCCCATCAGCATGGAGAGCTCCACGAGTTCGCGCCGCGTTACTTTTTTGGAGCGTGCCGCACCAATCGATGCCTACCGGCCTGACCGGGAAATGGGTGTGCTTTACGAGACCCTCCGGGAGGATTACTACGTGGGTCTGGGCGTTTTTGGCGGGGAAGGGGTGACGAGTGAGCGCCGCATCCACGAGGGCTACTCCCTCGCCGGGCGGGGATCGTATGCCATCGTCAACGAAACCGATCACTTCCTCCATATCGGTGGTTCCCTGAACTACCGGAAAAACGCCTACCGCGCCCGCGCCGGGAGAAACCGCGAGTATGTCGATGTGCGCCTGCGCACCCGCACCGGCACGCGCACGGTCGATGGGCGTCTGATTGGTCGGAACGATGTGGCCAATGTCCGCTTTATCGAGCGAGGCGGCCTCGAAGTGGCGGGGGGCACCGGTCCCTACGCATTCCAGGCAGAATACATTCAGGCGCGCCTCGACCGCGATTTTGGCCTCCCCACGCTCAGCTTCAGCGGATGGTATGCGCAGACGATGTGGAACATCACCGGGGAGAGCCATAACTACCGCGCGACGAGCGGCGACTTCGGCCTGCCCCGCGTGAACAAGCCTTTTGGCACCCTGGACGGTGGTCCCGGCCTCTGGCAGGTGGCCTTCCGGTTTGCCACGGCGGATTCCATCTCCCACGACCACGACGGCCATAAAATGGATCACTGGACGCTTGGTTTCAATTGGTACCCCATCCCGGAAATCGTCTTCAAGCTAAACCTTATGCGCTTTGAGGCCGAAAACGCCGCTGGCCAGCGCACGCGCGGCAATGCCATCGGCTTCCGCGCTCAGCTCGAATTCTGAACTGCGCTGTTTTGCTGACTTTGTGATCAAATCCGCCCCGGTGTGTCTATCGCACCGGGGCTTTTCCGTTCAAAAGACGATCGTTTCCTCAAAGGATACGGCGACAGGGAAGCCATCCGGGGTGAGGACGGGGCGATACCGGCTTGCCAGGAGAGCCTCCCTGACCGGTTCTACGATCACCTCGGCACTGGCCTCGACCAACTCCGCGCGGGTGACCCGGCCTTCTGCATCGAGCCAGATGCGAAATCGTGCCTCCGCTCCGATGATTTCGTCGAAGTCCGCCCAGTCGGGAAAAACCGGCACTGGACGCGAAAGCAGGTTGGGCGGTTCGGCGGCAAACTCCCAAGGCAATGCTGGACCATCGGCGGCGACTGGATCTTCCGGGGGCCGTTCGTCGGGCGTGAATTCATCGGTCAAGTCGGCTGTTTCCGCTATGCCAGGCGCGGTGAACGGCGGATCGTCGGGGACGGGGCTTTCTTCGGTGAGCTTCTCTCCCGGCGGGTCTTGCAAGATGACCGCTTCCCCAGGAGGCACGGGATCGGCGACCATCTCGGTTTGCGTCGCAGGCGCGGGCTGAACGGGGGCGCTTTCGGGCGCGCTCACCTGGGTGGCGAGGGGTTCCGGGCGGTCGGGGCTGCGGGGAGCGGGTTGGCAGGCCGCGCAGGCAAAGCCCAGCGCCACCGCCACCGGAAGCCGCCATGTCATCCACTTGCCCGAAGCAATCTCAACCGGCAAAGACGGGGGCCATGCGCTCAAGAGCTTCCTCCACGTTTTCGGGCGAGTTGAACGCGCTCAGGCGCACGTGACCCTCGCCGCATTTGCCAAAGCCTGCGCCAGGCGTGCAGACCACCCCGGCTTCGTTCAGAAGGCGGTCGAAGAAGTCCCACGAGCGCCCTTCTACCTGAATCCAGATATAGGGGGCGTTGTCGCCGCCCACGCAGGCGCGGCCCCATTGGGTGAGCGACTCGCGCAGGCGGCGGGCGTTTTTCATGTAGAAATCGGTCAGGGCTTTCACTTCGGCCGACCCTTCGGGCGTGTAGATGGCGGCGGCGGCGCGCTGCACGGGGTAGGCTACGCCGTTGAACTTTGTCGTATGGCGGCGGTTCCAGAGGGCGTGCAGGGAGACGGGTTTTCCGTCCGGCCCGGTGCCTTGCAGTTCCTTGGGTACTACCGTGAAGGCGCAGCGCACACCGGTGAAACCGGCGTTTTTGGAGAAGCTGCGGAATTCAATGGCGCATTCGCGGGCACCTTCGATCTCGTAAATGGAGCGCGGAAGCGAATCGTCGCGGATGAAGGCCGCGTAGGCCGCATCATAGAGGATGAGGGCCCCGCTCTCGCGGGCAAACGCGACCCATTTTTCGAGCGAGGCACGGTCGGCCACGGCGCCCGTGGGGTTGTTGGGGAAGCAGAGATAGATCAGGTCGACCGGTTGATCGGGCAGGGCCGGCACGTAGCCGTTTTCCGGCGTGCAATCGAGGTAGACCACGCCGTCGTAGCGTCCGTTTGCGTAAGCACCGGTGCGTCCGGCCATCACGTTGGTGTCCAGATACACCGGGTAAACGGGGTCCGGAATGGCAATGGTGGTGTCGGCGGCAAAAATTTCCTGGATATTGGCGCTGTCGCACTTGGAGCCGTCGGAGACGAAAACCTCGTCCGCGGCGATGTTGCAGCCGCGCGCGCCGTATTCATGGGCGGCGATGGCCTCGCGAAGGAAGGGATAGCCCTGCTCGGGACCGTATCCGCGGAAACCCCCGCGGGTGCCCATTTCATCGACGGCGGCGTGGAAGGCGGCGCGTGTGCTCGGCGGGAGGGGCTCGGTGACATCGCCGATGCCCATTCGGATGAGCCGCCGGTCGGTGTTGCCCGCTTCGAAAGCGCGCACGCGTTTAGCGATCTCACTGAAGAGATAGGATGCCTGGAGTTTTCCGTAGTGGCTGTTGGTTCGGATCATGATTGGGGGGGGCGTGATGGTTGTGCTTGTTCTCTGGAGCGAATCACGCTTTGAAAGAGGGCACACCCTAAAAAAGCCGCTTACAAATGCAAGTCATCGAATCGGTCAACGATATGCAATCCAGCTCCGTCGCGCTGCGGTCGGAGGGCAAGCTCATCGGCCTCGTGCCCACGAGCGGCTTTCTCCACGCGGGGCACCGTTCGCTCGTGGAGAAGGCGCGGGAACAGGCGGACCGCGTGGTCGTGTCCATCTTCGTCAATCCGCGCGAGTTTGGCCCCAATGAGGACTTCCGCCGCTATCCGCGTGACCGCGAGCGCGACCTCGCCCTTTGTGCCGAGGCCGGTGTGGACACCGTATTCATCCCCTCCGAAGCCGAGATGTACCCCATGGGCTACTCCTCCTCCGTCACCGAGGAGAAACGTTCGGCGGGTCTCTGCGGGCTTTCCCGTCCACACTATTTCAAGGGAGCCTGCACCGTTTTCGCCAAGCTCATCAATATCGTGCGCCCCGATGCGCTCTACTTGGGTTGGCGCGACGCCCAGCTCGCCGCCGTCGTGCGCAAAATGGTGGAGGATCTTAATTTTCCCGTGGACATCCTCCTCGGAGAAACGGTGCGCGATGCCGACGGTCTTGCCCTGAGTGCGCGCAACGAATACCTCAACGACTTCCAGCGGCGCGACGCCGTTCTCGTTTACAAGGCGCTCTGCCAAGGCAAGGCACTCGTGGAAAGCGGCATTCTCAATGTCGACCGGATCCTCGCCGAGGTGACCCACCACATCGCCCAGTCCCGCCGCCTGCGGGTAATCTATGTGAGCGCGGTCGATCCCGAAACTATGGAGCCGCGCCGCGAGATCGTTCTGGGCAACACCCTCGTGGCCACCGCAGTATGGTGCGATGAGGTGCGCCTCCTCGATAACATCCTCCTATGAGCGCGTCTGCCGCGAAACCGGGTGAGTTCGATGTCGTGGTGCTTGGCAGCGGTATAGCCGGTCTCACCACCGCCTGGAAGCTTGCCGAACGGGGAATGCGTGTGCTCATCCTCACGAAGAAGGAGCGTGCGGAGTCCAACACAAACTACGCCCAGGGTGGCATCGCCGCCGTCACCTCGGCGACAGACGACTTTGAACTGCATGTGAAAGACACCCTCGGGGCGGGGGACGGCCTCTGCCGGGAAGATGTCGTGCGCATGATCGTGCGCGACGGGCCGGCGCGCATCCGCGAGCTTATCGATATCGGGGTCGCGTTCTCGCAATTGGGGGACGGACGGGTCTCCCTCAACCGTGAGGGCGGGCATTCCAAGCGCCGGATTCTCCACGTGCAGGACATGACGGGCAAGGCGATCGAGGCGGCCCTTCTCTCCGCCGTTGAAAACCACGAACGCATCGAACTGCGCGAGCACACGGTCGGTATCGATCTTCTCACGACACGCAAGCTGGCCGCCTCTGGGTACGCGGCCGAGGCGGGGCACAACCGCGTCGTCGGCCTCTACGCCTTCGACAGCCGCCGGGGTGTTGTGGAGACTTTCCGCGCGGGCGCGGTCGTGCTGTGTTCCGGTGGGGTGGGGCAGGTGTATCTGTATTCCACGAATCCCGGTATCGCCACGGGCGACGGTATCGCCATGGCATACCGGGCGGGGGCGGAGATCCGCAACATGGAGTTTATCCAGTTTCACCCCACGGCCCTCTACACCGCCACCGATGAACGCTTCCTCATCAGCGAAGCGGTCCGCGGGGAAGGCGCGGTCCTCCGCAACCTCGCGGGCGAAGCCTTTATGAAGCGATACGATGAGCGCGCCGATCTTGCCCCGCGCGACATCGTGGCCCGCGCGATCGATGCCGAGATGAAGCGGGCGGGCACGCGGCATGTGTGGCTCGACATCACGCACCGCTCCGAAGCGGAGCTGCGCGAACGCTTCCCCACCATCTACGAGGCCTGCCTGCGCCAGGGGGTGGATATGGCGAAAGATTTCATCCCCGTCGTCCCCGCGATGCATTACCTCTGCGGCGGCATCGCCACCGATATGGACGCCGCCACCGATCTGCCGGGGCTCTATGCCTGCGGCGAGTGTGCCTGCACGGGCCTGCACGGTGCCAACCGGTTGGCCAGCAACAGCCTCCTTGAAGCCCTCGTCATGGCCGACCGCGCCGCGCAGGCCGCCGCCGGATACGTCGCCAATTTGCCGCCCTCCCGGCCCGCGCTGCCCCCCTGGATGGACGGCCATCTCCAGGATTCCGACGAGCGCGTGGTCGTGGTCCACAACGCCGACGAACTCAAGCGCATCCTCTGGGACTACGTGGGCATCGTACGCAGCACCCGCCGCCTCTCCCGCGCCCGTTCCCGCGTGGAGATGCTCCAGCGCGAAGTGCGCGACTATTATTGGAACTTCAAAGTCGACGCCGCCCTCCTCGAACTGCGCAACCTCGTGGACGTGGCCGATCTGATCATCCGCTGCGCCCTCCAGCGCACGGAAAGCCGGGGCCTCCATGCAACGCTCAACCATCCCGGCCTGCGCCCCGTGCCCATCGATTCGATTGTGCGCCGCGCCGATGTCTGAGGGCTGGTTTTTGCGCCATCCCGCAGGGCGTTCGCCCTTCGTTGGAGGTTGCTTGCCAAGCGCGTTTTCCGCGGGTTTGCTCTCCCCCATGATTACATTTCGCAGGTTCATCCCCGGTTTATTGATTGCCGCTCTGGTGGGGCTTCTCACGGCGTGCGGAGGCGGACCGCCCAATGTCGCCGAAGCGACCGAACGCGGCATCCTCCTCAAGAGCAATGGCACCGAGCCCAAAACACTCGATCCGCAGGTCGCCACCGGCGTGCCCGAGAACAAGATAATTTCCGCGCTCTTCGAGGGGCTCATCAATTATCACCCGACCGATGATGAAACGCCGGAACCGGGCGTGGCTGAGCGGTGGGAGATGAGTGAAGACGCCACCGAATGGACCTTTTTCCTGCGCGCGGATGCCCGTTGGTCCAATGGCGATCCGGTGACCGCCCATGATTTTGTATACTCCTACGAACGGATGCTCTCGCCGGGTCTTGGAGCCGAGTATGTGAAGATGCTTTATCAGATGGAGAATGCGGAAGCTTTCAACCGCGGCGATTTAAGTGATTTCAGTGAGGTGGGCGTGCAGGCATCGGATGACCGGACCTTGCATTTCCGCCTCGTCGGGCCGACTCCATTTTTTCTGACAATGTTGCAGCACTACAGTTGGTTTCCGGTGCATCCGCCGACGATTGAGCGCTGGGACGGGCGCTACGACCGTTCCGGGCAGTGGACGCTGCCCGGGCGGATTGTGGGAAATGGGCCTTTCGTTTTGGAGGAATGGCGCCCGAATCAGTATATCCGTGTGACGCGCAGCCCGACCTACTGGGATCACGATTTTGTTCGGCTTAATGAAATCTATTTTTTTCCCGTCGAGGACATCAACGCGGAGATGCGTATGTTTGACTCCGGGCGGCTGCATGTGACGAACAGCGTGCCGGCCAACGACATCCCCTCCCTGCGTGCCAACCGCCCGGATGTGCTGCGGATCGAGCCTTACCTGGGCACTTATTTTTATCGTTTCAATACCACGCGCCCCCCCTTTGATGATCCGCGTGTGCGCCGAGCGCTCACGATTGCCATTGACCGCCGCGCGATTGTTGAGCGGGTGACGCTCGGGGGCGAGATTCCGGCTTACGGATTTGTCCCACCGGGCTTCGCCGATCATCCGCCGGGCCAGTTCTTCGAGCATGATCCGGAGCGCGCGCGCGAGCTTTTGGCTGAAGCCGGCTTTCCCGGCGGGCGCGGGTTTCCGCGAAAGTTCATTCTCTTTAACACGCATGAGAATCACCGAAAGATCGCTGAGGCCATCGTGGCCATGTGGAATACCGAGCTCGGTATCTCGATGCAGTTGGAAAACAAGGAATGGCGCGTCTACCTGGAAGACCAGGTGCAGTTGAATTTCGACGTCTCACGGGCCGGCTGGATCGGAGACTACATGGACCCGATTACCTTCCTCGAAATGTGGACGACCGGTAACGGTAACAACAACACCGGTTGGTCAAATCCTGAATACGATGCGCTGATCGCGCAGGCTTTCCGTTCCCGCACCCAAGAGGAACACAATGCCACCTTGCGGGCCGCCGAGGCACTTCTCATGGAAGATCTGCCCATCGCCCCCATCTACTACTATTGGCGGGTTTATCTGATTCGCCCGGAGGTGCGCAACTGGTATCCAAAACTTACCGACAACCGGCCCTACAAATACCTCTATTTGCAGGCGAACTGAAGTTCGTTTCCTTGCCCCATTTGGTCAGGCTGTTCGCCGGACGCTGGAGACTTGCTTCCAGCCCTTCGTAAGCCTGCATCTTCAACTGGATCTCTCGAAGCTCCGTAGCCGTCTCTCCCTCGCGGCCGGGCGCTGAATTAGCCAGACTGCGGGTGGGATCACCATAGCTATTACATTGAAC
>JAFIGE010000071.1 GCA_020831585.1 Opitutales bacterium
AGCTCACTAACCATGGTGAGGGAATCTACAAGTCCCGCCTTTAGGCGGTCCCGGCGCGGCGGGCGGGCGGGGGCGGCGGGCAGCGGGACCGTCCCGCCCGATGCGGGACGGGACTCCAACCTGTACAGCGGAACCTTCGGTTCGCTTTTCGTCCTTCCTGACCCACGGTGTCCTCACACCCTGTGCCCTGCGCTCGCGGGATCCATTTTCCGGAAGGCGCGGTTACGGCGAATCAGATCGAGCCGTTGCTCGACACAGGCGGCGGATCTGCCGGCATCGGAGGGGGTGTTTTGCACGTAATCAAGGAGGGTGGGAATATCCGAAGTGGCCACATGCAAGCGGGTATCGGCGGAGGCGTAATAGATGAAGACGGTTCCAGCCGAATCCACCACCACCCCGTTGGTGAAAAGAACATTGGAAACATCGCCCACCCGCTCCTCACCGTGCGGGGCGAGAAAGTGCCCGCCTGGTGCAGCGATCACCTTGCGGGGATCCTTCAGATCGCAAAGAAAGGCATAGAGCACGTATCGCAGTCCGGCGGCACAGGACCGCACCCCGTGGGCAATGTGCAGCCACCCGGCGTCCGTCTTGATAGGCGCTGCACCCGCCCCGTTCTTCAACTCCTTGATTGTGTGGTAGACCCGCTGGTCAATGATGATTTCCTCCCCGACGACCGCCGGGTCTATACTGCCGGAAAGCGCCCAGCCAATGCCCCCACCCTTTCCGGCACTGATGAAACCATCCTGTGGTCGCGTGTAGAAGGCATACTTCCCATCCACAAACTCAGGGTGCAGAACGACGTTGCGCTGCTGCGGCGAGGGCGAACGGAAATCCGGCAGCCGTTCCCACTTGAGGAAGTCGCGCGTGCGGACAATCCCGCATTGCGCCACCGCTGCGGAGGTATCTCCGGGAGCTGCCGACGGGTCCCTTCGCTCCGTGCAGAAGAGACCATACACGCAACCGTCCTCATGCTCAACGAGGCGCATGTCGTAGACATTTGTATCCGGATCATCCGTCTCCGGCAAAGTGACCGGCTCCTCCCAAAAGCGGAAGTTGTCGATTCCGTTGGGACTCTCCGCGACGGCAAAGAAACTCTTGCGGTCGACGCCCTCAACCCGCGCCACGAGAAGGAAACGACCGTCCCGATAGAGCCCACCGGCGTTGAAAACGGCGTTGATACCGAGTCGCTCAAGAAGGCGCGGGTTGGTCGCCGGATCGAGATCATAGCGCCATTCAATGGGCACATGCTCGTGCGTGAGCACAGGATGCCGGTAGCGTTGGCAAACACCGTTGTTCCACAATTCATCGACTGCATTCGGACGCTGAACAAGCGCCGCATGGCGGGAAAGGAGGCGCGTCAGGCGCTCATGGCGGGTATTCATAACAATAGTTCAAAATTGATAACGGGCGCTGAGGATAAACTGCCGCGGGTCCTGCGTGACGAATCCAAGGTTTGCCGGTCGCACAATTTCACGGTCGAAGACGTTGTTCACATTGAGCTGAAGACTGAGGTGACCGTTGCCGATGGCGCGATCATACCCCAGAAGGAAGGTGGCGAGGGCATAGCCATTGGCGTAAACATAGGCGAAGGGATCACCGGGCTCATTGCCGACCAGACGCCGTCCGCGGACGTTGACACCGCCCCCTACGGAGAAGCCCTCGGCGATGCCCTCGGAGAAATAGTAGCGCGTGAAGAAGTTGGCCGTATAGCGAAAACTGTTGTCGAGCCGCCGGCCCGTCTCCACTGAGGCAATGGCATCCTCGATCCGGTCGATGCGCGTGCGGATGTTATTTGCGCGGGCAGGATCCCCACCGGCGGCAATGGCATCGGCGGCACTGCGCCACTCCCCGACATTCGCCTCGTAATAGTCGCGGGTGTCGATGAGCCCCTCAACGACCGCCGTCTCGGGAAAGGAGATGTTGAAAAGGAGGCGCCAGTTGGGTGTGGGCATGGCCGTGAGATCGATTTCCCAACCGGTTCCCTCAAAGGTCTGGCGGTCGCGGTAAGCATCGGGCACCCCGCGCTCCGGACGGCCGATGAGGCTCCAGATCTCGTTAATCGGCTGGGCCTGCCCCGCAAGCCGGTTGTTGCTCTGCTCGCTCTCGTAATAGGTGACGGTGCCCACGAGACGGTTTTCCCAGAGCTGAAATTTGATCCCCGCCTCACGGCCTTCACTGAGGAGGGGCGGAAGGGAGTCACCCCGGAGGCCGCGCGCCGTGGAGCCCGCATCGAAAGACTCCGAATACCCCGCGAAGACACCGAAATTGTCGGTGAAGTGGTAGACCGCGCTCGCGGTGTAGCTCGTGACTTTTTGCGAGTCCGTGCGCAGCTTCGGGCCGAAGCCGATGAGTTCACCGGAGACGGGGGCGCGCTCGTCGAGAGCCGCATCGTTGATGTTTTCGCGGTAATGGTCCCGCCGCACGCCGAAGAGGGTGTTCAGGGCACGGTTTTCCAGCCACCGGCCACTTGCCGCTGCCTGCAGGTAGGTGACCGGCTTTTCGGAGAAAAACCCGTTCGTCTTGGCCACCCGGGACTCAATGCCCGAGACGGGATCGAAATCGGGCGGGTCGATGACGGGCAAATCCCGTTCACTCAGGTAGCGGTAGGCGAAGATGCGGTTGGCAGCAGCCCGCACATCGGGGTTGGGGCCGTTGGTGCGCACGCGTTCGTGGTTGTGGTCTTCAAAGCGGTCGAAGCGGTGCCCCCCGACGAGGAGCAGCCGTTGCTCTGTGAGCGAGGTGTCCAGGAGATAGGCCGCCGAGATGCGCGCATCCCCCACCTCGTTTGACTGCACGTTGCGCCAGTAGCGCGCCCAGCCATAGAAATCTCCAAGGTAGGGATTCGGTTCGCCGCTCGGGAGAGTCTCGTTCACCTCCACGTAGAGCTGGTCAAAAAACCACCTTGTGATATCGCGTTCCTGGTATTGATAGTTGCCCGCCACCTCAATAAACAAGTTCTCGCCGATTCGGCGCTCAAGGAAAACGGACGCTGTCCAATAGGGATTATCGACGCCGGCGTTGGGAGCCTGGAGGGAAAACTTGTAGCTTGGAATGACGGCAAAGTCGGGCATTCCCTCCTGCGGTTCGGTTTTGAGGCCGCGCCCGAAAACACCGCTGGTTGCGGCGAAGCCCTCCCAGTTGACAATACCGAGATCGGGGCGGGCGGAGTTAAAGGCGAGCCGGGGCTGGTTCCAGCGCGCGAGGCTGGAAGGCACGGAATCGCGCGGACCGAGGAAGCCCGCATTGGTTGTGACGCCGTCCCAATTGGCCAATTGGTCCAGGGTTTGGTAGGTGATGATCCGCTCAAGCTTGCCCCACTCCACTTCGGCGCGGAGGGTCGTGTTTTGGTTGGGTTGGTAGCGGGCGGTGAGGAAGATGCCTCGCCGCTTGTCCCCCCCGACATCCCGCCAGTCATCAAAATCCTGATACACGAGAGCGGCGCGCACATTGAGCGAATCCGTGACTTTGAGGTCGGCGTCCAGGACCGTGCGAAAGCCACCGAAGCTGCTCCATTTGACCTCCACCTCGTATTGGCCGGTGCCCAGCGCCTGCTTGGAGACCACGTTCCCCACCCCGCCGACAAAGGCATCGCCGAAGACGAGGGAGTTGGGACCGCGCGCAAACTCAATGCGCCCCGTGGAGAAGGCATCCGAGTTGATATACCAGCGGAAGTAGTTGCGCGATTGAAAGCCGCCCCCGGTGGCTCCCCCACCGAGCCCACGGAAACTCACGGCATAGTCATTATAGAGGCTCTTCCCATGAATCTCCTGCTGCGGAACGGCATTCGGGGCCCAGCGGGCCGCTTCGAGAAAGTTGGCCGCACCGAGGTCGGCGAGTAACTCAGTCGTGAAAACTGTTACCGAGGCGGCCGTGTCGCGCAGCTCACCGGCGAGGCGTCCCCCGATGAGCGAAGCGGTGGCGGTATAGCCGCGGTCGGAACCGGCACGCACTTCGAAGGGAGAGAGTTCAAAGACCTCTTCGTCGGCCGCAAAGCTCCCAAAGGGAAGGGCGGCGCACAAAGCGGCCATCGTGAGAACACAAGAAACGCGGGTGGGCATCAAGGGGTATGGGGGCTTTATCATGGGTCGGTTGGTTTCGGGAGGAAAGCGGCAACGATCCCCGGTAGCCTTTTCGGCGGCACACCGGTCGCACGCTCTGCGGTAAGCAACCTGTTTCACCGAGCGCGGGTGCGGGGACGGGGGGAACGTATGCCCGCCGGCGCGCACAACAGGTTTCGCGTCTGTCTCTTTGAGCACAGCGACCGTGGGAGGGAACCTTTCCGGCGTGTGAAACCGGACCCGCCGGTTCTCTTCTTCATTTCCTCCCTACACCCTTCCTCCCATGAGAACACCCCTCCTTCACCTCACCGCAAGCGCCCTCCTCCTGTCGCTCAGTCACGCCACCATTGATTGGGATGGCGACACCACCCGAACTGTGGATGGCGTGCAAACCTGGATGATCGGCAATGCGCCTCACACGGCCACGCCCCCGACGATTGACGGCGTGATAGGAGCCGGGGAGTGGGATGCCGCACCGGTTCATCCGCTCGAGTTCACGACGCATTCAAGCATGGATCCCGCCGGGCTTGTCGCCTCCTTCCGAGCCATGTGGGATGATGAGTTTCTGTATCTTCTCATTGAAGGGGAGGATGCGGTTGGTCTCAGCGGAACCGGTCACCGCTTTGAACTCTACATCAGCACGGCCTTTACCCGAAAATTCGGCCAGTGGCAGTTTCCCGGCTACGAAGTGAACGACTACCAGATTATCGCCACGCTCGAACCAGTCGATACCTTCTACGAACTGGGGCTCTATTCGGAGAAGGCTCCCCTCTCTTCCTTCCTGCGGGCCAACACCATCTCGGACGGCACCTACGTCTCCGAAGTACGCATCGCCTGGAGCGATCTCGGCGGTCTCCCGTCGGTGGAAGGACGCGCGAACACCGACTATATCGGTTTTGACGTGCATGTGCAGCGGGGCACGGTAAATAACAACCGCGCCAAACTCGCCTGGGCCGCGCCCGTGGACGTAGCCTGGGCCTCAACGGAGGACTGGGGCACCCTGCGCCTCCTGCCGGCTGGCGGCAACGGGGGTCCTGTCGACCGCGAACCCGGTCCCTTCGAAGACTCCGTGCTGGGGTCGGTTTATTATCTTGGATCGGGTTGGGGCGCGTGGTGGGGCTCAGAAGGCATCGAGAACCGCGGCTTCCTCCAAATCGGGCAGCGGGAAACGGACGGTTCCGGATGGATCTATCATGACAGCCGCGATTGGCTCTATTTCCTTCCGGACACCAACGCCGCAGACGGCGGATTCCTCTACGCAGTCGAACTCGGCTGGCTCTTCCTCCAGGGAACTGGCGGCGATGACCGCTTTTACCGCTTCGAAACCGGCAACTGGTACCCGTGGGTGCCCACGCATTGACCAGCCCAAAGACTCCCCCGCCCCGGTGAACCCACCTTGAACCTTTGAGTGGACTAGGCCACTTCCCGTTCCACGCTTTGGCAAGCGTAGCTACCGCAGTCCTTCGCCCCGTCTCGGCCGGGCACCCCCGGTACCCAAACCGTCAGGTTCTGGAGCCGCAAGGGAAGCAACGATGGAATCTCCGCGTGCAAGCGAGCGAAAGGGCGTCAGATTCAGTGTATAAGGGGTGTTGCCGAAAAAAAGCCGGGCCTCCGGGCAAAAATTGCCCGGGGGCCCGGCGGCGGAAAGTTTATGAACTAGATCCGTCTGAAAAAATCAGCGGCGCGCGCGGCGACGCCAGGCCACAAAGGCCAGCCCGAGAAGGCCGATGATCGCCGCGTAAGTCGAAGGCTCGGGGATGGCGATAATGCCGAGGTCGTCGATACTGAGGGTAAACTGCCCCCCACCCGTTTGATTGAAGGAGATCCGCGTGATGCCAAGGCCCGCAGGTGCCGTGAAGCCGAGGAAGGTGTCCTGCGGGGGATTGGCTGCATCTGCCGGCGTGCCATAGTTCCCCAGTTGCACGATGGAGAAAGTAGCGGTCGTCGTATCGGAAAATGTCGCCCTCACCGTTCCCGTCCAATCCCGATCTTGCCTTGCCAGCATGGTCAAACCGACCTGGGTGACGCGGAAATCCGCCAGCGGCGCGTTTGTGGCGACATCAAAGAAGGACCCGAAGTCCATCGTCCCGGACCGATCGCCGTTCAAACGGAAATCGCCACTGATCGGAATCCGTCCGTTCGCGGCTGCGGCGAAGGTATTGAAGCCCGTATAAGTGAGATTCAAACCCAAAGAGTGGTCCACACCCAAACGAACATGATTGTTTATAGCGCCATTCTCGAAATCAATCACGCCCCCCAGGTTGCTCGCGAAGGCAGCGGCGACGCTTGTCGTGAAATCGGCCACGCCGATGGCACCTGTGGGCTGGGCCGTGATGATCGTGCCCGGATTGAGAATATCGTTGTCGACCCGGTTGGGGTTCGTCGCGGGATCGTAGACCCCGACGGCAAGGATCTGCGCCGAGACGCCAAGCGGGAGGAGAGAAGCTGAGGCGAAAGACGCGCCCGCAGTGAGGAGTATTTTGAGGTTCTGATTCATGGATATTTTTTTGTTTAGACGAAGGAAAAGAATCCCCATCATAGCTCCCCAACAGAAAAAGTGATACACGGTTTCCCGTATAAGTTTTTGGGATTTGCGTAATTCGCTTGGTGAGGCAAGTAACCGAATGATACGGGTCTACCGTCTCTGCGGATGAAGTGAGGGTAACGCCGTCCTTTATGGCTTCGGTTGATTGTCAAGCTACCCATTCATTCGCAGATTAGGCCACCCAACAGGCAACTCCCGGATCTCGCGAGCCCGAGATGTTCATTGACAGTGGCGATCCCCTTGAACAAATCAATCTCATGATCCCCGCACTGCCTTTTCCCGGTGAAACCCGCACCGACCTCAATCCCTGGCTCTTGTCGACAGATGATCCTCTCTCGCTGCAACACCGCGATGCCTTCGTTGGCAATGGCCTGCTGGGCCAGCGCATATCACCCTGGGGCGACGGTTCGGCGTATGAGGGGCGATCACAATCGTGGCGCTACGGTTTCTGGGGGCGTGACAAACGGGATAACGAAGCCCTCATGGAACTGCCGACCTGGGCCGTTCTCGACTTCCACCATCCGGGTCCGATGGGGCGGCGCTGCGAGCGGGTGCTCAACCACCGGCAATCGCTGGACCTGCGAACCGGCACGGTCGAGACGCGCTACCGCGTGGAGGGCTCACATTGGGCGGGCGAGATCCGCCGCCGGGCCTGGATCTCCCGCAGCGAGCCTAACCTCTCCGTGCTGGAGTTGGAAATTGTTCCTGAGAAAGGCTGGTATATCGAGTTGATCGAGCGCTTCGATGCGTCGTGGATGTCCCAGACACAGGCGGTTCACACGGCTCAGGGTGAATGCCTCGAGCTGCACCTCGAGGCGGGCCCGGACCGGCGTCCGCTTCATCTGGCCAGCCGCCTCGAAACTCACGGACAAGTGCCGGAGCGGACCACCGAGCGCCTCAGGGAAGGATGCGTGGAACGATTCACCTGGCTGAAAGTCGAGCCCGGCAAACCGATCAAAGCCACCCGGTTTGTCGTGATTGCGGACGACGGCCTCCCGGAGATGGCCTTTGACCTCACCGCGCTTCGGCAGGCGCACGAAAAATCGTGGGCGGCGCTTTGGGAGAGCCGCATCGAGGTGCCGCATGCGCCCGTGCAACAGTTGGTCAACGCCTGCGTCTACCACCTTTACAGCCAGACCCGCGCCGGGGTGCCGCTCGCCATCGGCCCTTGTGGTATCTCCGGCGACGGCTACTGCGGGCGGGTTTTTTGGGACGCCGACCTGTGGGTCTTCCCGCCCCTGGCACTGCTGCAACCGGAACTGGCCAAGGGCATGGTCGAATACCGCTATGAAACGCTCGAAGGGGCCAAAGAGAGCGCCCGCGAAGATGGCTATGAGGGCGCGTGCTTCTCGTGGGAATCCGCCGCCACCGGCAAGGAATGGGTCCCCTTCCCAAAGATCCATCAGCAGCGCCATGTCAATTCCGATGTGGCCTGGGCGCAGTGGTTTTACGTCTGCCTGACCGGCGACACGCACTACCTGCGCGAAAAGGCCTTTCCGGTGATTCTCGAGTCCGCCCGCTACTGGGCCAGCCGCGCGGTTCATAACGCGGAGGCGGACCGCTACGAGTTACTCGGCATTTACTGCCCCGATGAGTATGCCGCGATTCGCGACAACAATGCCTGCACAAACTACGGAGCGGCCTGGACGCTGCGCAAGGCGGCGGAACTCGCCGAGCGTTTTGGCGTGGAGGCACCGGTGGACCGTTTTCGCGAAATCGCCGACAAGATGTATATTCCGTGGGACGAAGAGCACGGCGTGATCGCGGAATTCGAAGGCTGGACCGATGAACGCGTCATCAAACAGGCCGACACCACCCTGCTGATTTATCCGTGGGAGATGCCGATGGAGACGGAACTCAAGGCGCGGATCGTGGACTACTACCGGGCACACTACCCGAAGAACAAGATCATGATGGGATCCGCCATCGACGGGATCATCGACTGCGAACTGGGCCGACCGGAACACGCTTGGGAGTCCTTTATCGATTTGCTCCCGCACTTTCATCCGCCCTATTTCACCGCCAGCGAGTCTCCGACCAACGACTGCATGAATTTCCTCACCGGCATCGGCGGACTTCTCCAACTGGTTCTGATGGGATTCGGCGGAATCCGGGTGCGCGAGACCGGCATCGAAATTCCCCCGCCTTCCGTATCCACCAAACCCCTACCGGTGACTTTGCACACCAAAGTCTCACAGGACTTCAGCAACGCCCCGACCTGAAATCTGCGCGGCCGCGTACGCGGCGAGCGCAGTATTTGGAGCGGGTGGTTTGGCGACTCTGGCCGAACCTCAGGAGCCCATCCAACAGCTCACGCATTCGGCAACCTGCCTTGCCTCAAATCAGTCATCCGTGAAGAGGATCATGCTGAGGCGCAGGAAGGCGGCGGTGCCGGGGGAGATGGGCTGGCTCTGGATGGTGTGGGTGACGGTGCCGTCCTCGTGGAAGAGGGATTCGGCGAAGCTGCTATCGGCCGGCACCCAGTTGACGAGGTCGGTGGACTCTTCCACGACCCAGTCCACATCGGTGCGATCCGCGAGCGTGCGGAAGGTGAAGAGGAGGCGCTCGCCTCCGGGCGTCGTCACCGATTCGATACGCGGCCTGAGGGCCTCCGGAAGGCTTTCCGTGGGGGCGATACCGGCAAAGTATTTGAGCAGGTTGGGGACGCCATCATTCAGGAACGAGGCACCGGGGCCGGTGTTGCCCAATCCGTCGAGGCCGTGGTCGCTGAGCCAGGCGGCGTAGGAAGGCCCGTCCGGTGGGGGCGGCGTCCGGGCGACGATCTGGATGCCCGCCGGTCCGGCGCGATTGCGATTATTGCCCGTATCGGCCACGGTCGTGAGGGTGAAGGAGCCAGAGCTCAGGTTTTCAAAGACGACGTAGCTGGCGGGCGTCGTCGCCTGGGCCTTGGTCGTCGCGGTGGAGCGCACAAAGGTGCCGTTCCAGGCCTGGTCTTCGACCCGGATCCAGAAGGTTTGATCGCCGATGGTGAGGCGGAGGAAGTCCGGCACCCATTCATCCTGGTGAGCGCCCCAATAGACATAGACGTCGTAGGCTTCGAAGGGGATGTTGTGGAAATGGTATTGGAGGGTGCTGGAGGTGTTGCCCGCGTGTCCGGACATCATCAGGTGGTCGGCGGTGTCACCGGTGCGCTGGGTGTTGTAGCGGAAACCTCCGGGGTGCGTGACACTGGCGGTGGTTTGCAAGCCATCACTCCCCATGAGGGGGATGAGGCCACTGCCGTCGCCGATGTTATTCCAGTTTGCCCGGGGAACCACGCCCGCCGTTTGATTGCTGGAAAGCGCATTACCCTGCGTGATCGTGTTGATGCTGATGGCATCGCTCACCGAGATCGGGTTGACCGTGATAAAGACGTTAGCGGTGGCGACATTGCCCTCGGAGTCCGCAATGGTGTAGGTGAAGCTGTCGCTGCCCGAGAAGGCCGCATAGGGGGTGTAGCGCAGCTCGCCGTCTTCAAGGATGTAGGCCGTTCCGTGGGCAGGCTGCGTAATGCCCGTGATCACGATAGGATCGCCTTCGGGGTCATAGTCGTTGGCGAGAACGTTGATGACGATGCTGCCGCCCTGGACCACGCTGGCGTGGTCGTCGACCGCGACAGGCGGCAGATTCGGTGTGCCGACACGGATCTGGACATAGCTGCTGGCGATGCGGTCGGTGTCGTCGATGATGGAGTAGTCGAAAATCACCTGGCCATTGAAAGCGAGTGGCGGCGTGTAGCGCACCCTCACCCCATCGATGATCTCCAGGCTCCCCGCGGAGGGTTCGCCGACGCTGTGGAGGGCGATGTTGTTTCCGTTGTCGTTGGCGAGGGGGAAGATATCCACCGGCGTATCCACTTCGGTCTGAACGAAATCGGGGCGTGCCACCGGACCGTCGCCGGTTGCCACAATCTGAAAGCCCGAAGGCCCTGCACGCGGATTGCCCGAGACCACGATTTCGACGGTTTCGAGCGTGAGCCCGCGGAAGACGACGTATTCATTGCCCTCGACCGCATCGCCGGCGGTGGTTGCGAGCGATTCACTCAGGACGCCATCGAAGACATTGTCGGTTTCGAGCACATAAAAGCTCTCGCCGCCCACGCTGTAGCGGACAGGTGTGCCATGCGAGCCCGCGCCCCCATTGTAGACGTAGAGATCATACTGGGTGTAGGGGATATGGGAGAAACGGTAGGTCCGCGAACTGCCGGTGATCGTTGCGTGGTGGCCCATGATGAGCTTTTCATTGGCATTCCGCGGGCGGGCATCGGTTTGATAATGGGTGCCCGTGGGTCGGGTCAAAACAACCGGTGTCACCACGCCGCGGTGATCCCTCAAAACAACGGCATTTGCCCACATATTGTTCCAGTTGTTGACCGAAACGGCCCCCGCGCCCTCGTGCCAGGCGATGTTGTCGCGATGGATGTCCGCCCACATGTTCAGGCTGATGACGCCATAGGCAGCCAGGGCCGGTTCCGCCACTTTCACAAGCACGGTTTCGACACTTCGGCGACCGCGGTCGTCCGTGGCATAGAGCACTGCCGTGTAGGTTCAGGCGGCACGGTAGGTGTGGGCGACAATGGGGCCATGCCCGGCATAACCATCACCGAATTCCCAGTGGAAATCGATGGGATCACCGTCCGGATCGTGGGACTGGCGGGCATCGAAGTGGACGGTGTGGGCGGCCGGACCGTCCGTGGCGCTGGTCGTCAAGTGAATGACCGGGGCCGCGTTGGCGGAAGGCGGCAGGACCTGAATTTCGACGGTCCGCTGCACGATGGCGTTGCGGGAATCGCGCACCGTTGCTGTAACGGTGTGCGTTCCGACGGTGTGGAAGGTGTGGCTGACGTCAGGCTGGATACGGAAATCGGTCACCTGGCCGTCGCCGAAATCCCAGTCGTAGTAAAGCAGATCACCGTCCGGATCGGAGGCGCTCAGGCTGAAATCGACCCGCATCGGGGCCTCGCCGCTGAGGCGTGAGGCGGTCAGGCTGACGTCTGTGGGAGCCTGATTTCCCGCCGGGGATGGCGCGGTCATGAAATCGAAGAATTCGATCTGCGAGAGCTGTGTGATCTCGCCCTGCTTGCATTCGATATCCAAGCGATAGGCGGAGTAAGCCGTGGTGTTATCGATAATGAAATACCGTGTCATGTGACGGCTGGGAAACTGCTCACCCGTGCGCGTATCGAGGACGGTCCAGGTCACGCCGTCGTTGGAACCGCTCAAAGTCCAGTTATGCGGGTCGCGCTGGTGGACATCGTTGGCGGAAGAAATGGAATACATGCCAATGACATGCCGGCGAGGTTGTCCCCCCTGGTTGAAGTGGTATTCGATCCAGGTGGTGGGCGAGAAATCAAGCCACTTGGTGAAGAGTGAATTATCAAATGCTTTGAGGCGGCCCTCGTTGATACCGTTTTCTCCACGCGCGAAGACGATCCCGCCCGGTTCGTTGGTCTTGTCGATCCGGCGGAATCCGTGCGGCACCACATGCACAATCGTGCCGCTCAGATCGCTCGCCCCGGATGAACTGGTGACCCGGAGTGTCACTTCATAGACCCCAAACTGCGTGAACGTATGGGTGACCTTGCGCTGGGTGCTGGTGTTGCCGTCACCAAAATTCCAGAGATACGTCAGCTCGCCCCCTTCCGGGTCCAACGCGGTGGATTCGAAAACCACCGTCAACGGCGCTCTGCCTTCCGAAGGGCTGCTCATCAGGCTGGAAGCAAGGGTGCTCGGGGAGGAAAAGAAGACACCCGACGGAACCCGCTCCAGAGAGGTCGCGCCCGGGCGAACCCAGTGAAAGTCGAGCAGGTGCTCGTCGCGTCCAATTCCGGCGTTGCGGTAGTTGTAGTGCACGCGGACCGGATGGTAGCCGGCCTTGAGGCCAACCGTTGTCCAGCGTTCCGTTCCCACCTGCCACCAATCCGCATCGAGGACAAGGTCATCCCCAATGTACAAATGGGTGCCGCCAATGCTGCGCAGGTGAAAGACGTAGGCACCGTCTTCCGGGATCAGGATGTATCCGGAATACACAAACTGAAACATCTCGTTCTGGAGACGCGGCTCATGATTCAAGGTCTCCACGCGACCGGCCTTGATCGGCGACTTGGGGTTGAAATCCGGAATGGAACTGTAGCTGCCCTGATAATATTTGTAGTTAAGACCCGGTGCCAGTCCGGCGGGAGGGCTGATAGAGGCGCGGAGATCGGACGGGGAGATGATTTGAATCGAATCCATCCTGTGGGAGTTGGATGCCCCCAGCGGGTCGGTCACGGTGAGGCGAACACGATAGCTGCCCGGCTGGGTGAACGTGTGGGTCACAAAAGGTCCCGCATCCGTGAGCACGGTGCCGTCATCAAAATCCCAGGTGTAGGTCAACGCCATCCCCTCGGGATCGGTCGATCGGCTGCCGTCAAACGCGATCACGGTCTCTGTCGACCCGCCCGACGGGAAAGAGCGCGCTCTTGCCACCGGCGGCTGGTTTTGGGCGTTGATGGTGACCGTGGCCGTATCCCAGTTGCCGGCGCTGTCGCGCACGATGAGCGAGACGAGGTGGTTGCCCGCCGGGAAAACGTGATCGACCACCGGCCCGTAGACGATCGGCCCATTGTTCCCAAGATGCCACTCGAAGGTCAGCGGATCCCCTTCGGGATCGGAGGAACCGGTGGCGTCGAGATTGACCGCAAGCGGAGGCAGGCCGGATGTCGGGGTCGCGGCAATATGGGCCGTCGGGGCGCGGTTGCCAACGTGGATGACCCGTGTGGTGAGGTCCGTTCCGCCCCGGCCATCGCTCACATGCAGGCGCACGATGTAGGCTCCCTCCTGTTCATAAATCTTGTTGGCGGTGACGCCCGTGGCGGCTGTGCCGTCGCCGAAATCCCATTGATAGCTCAGGGCGTCGCCATCCGGATCGCTGCTCCCAGCAGCATTGAAGGCCACCGCGAGGGGCGGCAGTCCGGCTGCGGGCGTGGCCGTGAAGGCGGCTGTCGGCGGTCGTTGCAGGTGCGGTTGACCACTGGATTCAAGGTAACCGGTCGGCGCATCGAATCGGAGCTGGGTGCCGCCAAGCGTCAGGACGGAGGACAGCCCCGTACCTGTGATGCTGGCCACCGGCGGGGTGCCACCGCCCACCGCCATGACGACCCAGATGTCCGCCGAGGCAGCGAAGAGGTCGACGCGCACGTTGGCCCCGACCGCAAGAGTGGCCATGGGCGTGAGGACCCATCCTTTCAACCATGCATCGCCGTTGCCATAGACCGTGAAGGTGGGCAGGCCCGCCTCCATGCCCTGCGTGGCGGGCAGGTTCATCGTATTGAGCTGCCACGTGTAGAGCTTCACCTGCTCGTTCTGGATACGGTCGAGCACACTCAGGATCGCGGGTGCCCCGGCACCGGAAAAATCGGCCAGGAGATGGCGCCGGACCGAGGCGACACCCATGTTGGCATACTTCTGATGGCCCTCGACCACGGCATAAGCACCGTCGGGACTGACAAAGGACGCCCCTGCCCTTCCGAGGTGGGCCGGCGAATTATTCGCCTCGCCGTTGACGAGCAGAGAGCTGAACAAAGCGGGCTCCTGGGACTTGCCCGGCCCGCTGGCAAAGTGCGTGCCGCCATAGAGAATATTGAGCTGCAGGGCGTCCGCTTCATCCCAGCCCTGATTGAACCCCTTGGCATCGGCCGACAAGGAGACGATCACGTCGTCCTCGTCATGCCATCCGCTGCGCATCCAGAAGCCCGCGTCGGGATCGCGCAAGAGCGGTGAAAAGGCCGCATGGGGATTGATCGCGCTCAGGTGCTCCGGATAATAGAGCAACGACCAGACGGTCCCCGCCCGCCGATGATCGAATTTTTCCTGCGCTGTAGCGGGATTGTGAATACCGCGGAAGCGATCATAGAACCACTTGTAGCGAGGCAGATCGAAACCGGGGATGATGCCCAGCATCGCGGAGGTCCAGCCCTCGGGATCGAACCCCGGACCGCCCACGCTCCACTGGGTCACACTCTGCGCCTCGTCAAAAGCACCGGCAAACATCGCCAGGACGTGGCTGCTGCGCGTGATGTAATCCTCCAGCAAAACATGGTCCCCCCGGTGGCGGAGGGCGAGAACGGCCGGAACGAGAAACTGGCCCCCGTAGCTGAGGTAGCCGTTGCCCTCATGCGTCCACCCTTCGCGGCTGTAGGTCTGGATGTGGCGCTGCAGCTCGCTGCGGAGAAACTTGTGGCGCACCAGGCGGTCCCGGTCCATTTCGGTGGCCAGCAACATGATCAGCTCGCTCCCCCGGACCACCGCCACCCAGTTGGAGGCGCGGGTTCCACCGAGATTGGTGTGGGAAAAGGTTGGCCACATGTTCAGGCCTTCGGTCAGCCGGTCGAGCAGCCAACCGCGCTGCGCCGGAGTGAGGCCCTCCCAAGCCCAGTTGTAGGTCAGGGCAAAGGCCACCCCCATCATCCCCCGCGAGAGGCCGTGGCTATTCGTAAGCAAGCGCGAGTCCGACGGGTCCGGGCTCTGATACACCCGCTCCAGTGCGGCGAAGGCGGACTGCGCGTAAACGGGATTCTCCGTGATCCGGTAGATAAAAGCCGCCTCCCGCGCAAACCAGCCCAACGCGTAATCCCTTGGATTGCCGCCATACTGGTAGAAGCTCAGGTCGGTCAGATCCATGCGCGTAGAGTCGACACGCTCCATTATGGCCGCATACGCCTCGGCGTGGTGACTGCCCGGCACCTGCACCGCGCTCTGCAGCTCGGCAAGGCGCTCCGGGGTCACGAAAAGCAAGGCCGGCGCTTCGGCCCGCAGCGCCGCCGCAGCGGAAAAGAAAGAAAGGAGTACCGCGAAAACAAAGGGAAAGGAGCGGATCATGGGATCAGGTAAAGGGGGGAGTAATTTTTCAGGCTTAGGGAAAACCAAAGCCATGATAGCGCACCGGCAGCCTTCAGGCTACGCCCTTTCACGCATTCGTTTTTTGGATTTGCGCAATCCCGGAAGCTTTCGGCGACGGTAGTCGGTGGGTTTGGTGACGTAGCCAGCCTCGCCAGAGGGTGGATTCGGCGATTTCTGTGGAAAGGAATGCCTATGGGTGCGAACAACGCAGATGTCATGACTGGAATGGGATCCGATTCCCTCAGCGCTGAAGGGGCTCACGCTTCCAGCGTGAAAGCATCCGGCAAAAAGGGCATCACTGCTGGCACGCTGGAAGCGTGCGCCCCCTTGTTTTTCGTGGTTTTTGGCCGAACACTCCGTAGCCAGCCTCGCAAGAGGGTGGATTGGCAGGGTTCGAAGATACGGGCACCTCGGTCCACGCTTTGGCAAGCGTAGCTACGGCGGTTTTTCGTGGTTTTTTGGCCGAACACTCCGTAGCCAGCCTCGCCAGAGGGTGGATGGGCAGGGTTCGAAGATACGGGCACCTCGGTCCACGCTTTGGCAAGCGTAGCTACGGCGGTTTTTCGTGGTTTTTTGGCCGAACACTCCGTAGCCAGCCTCGCAAGAGGGTGGATTGGCGGGGTTCGACGATCCGGGCGCTCCCTCCACGCTTTGGCAAGCGTAACCACGGCGGTTTTTCGTGGTTTTTTGGCCGGATTCCCCGTAGCCAGCCTCGCCAGAGGGTGGATCGGCAGGGTTCGCCGATCCGGGCGCTCCCGGCCCACGCTTTGGCAAGCGTGGCTACGGCGGTTTTTCGTGGATTTTCGGCCGGACGGCTCCTCGTAGCCAGCCTCGCCAGAGGGTGGATTGGCAGGGTTCGCCGATACGGGCACCTCCCCGTCCACGCTTTGGCAAGCGTGGCTACGGGGGTTCTTTCGTGGTTTTTTGGCCGGACACTCCGTAGCCAGCCTCGCAAGAGGGTGGATTGGCAGGGTTCGCCGATACGGGCAACTCCGTCCACGCTTTGGCAAGCGTAGCTACGGCGGTTTTTCCTGGTTTTTTTGGCCGGGCTACTCCCGTCCACGCTTTGGCAAGCGTGGCTACGGTGGTTTTTCGTGGTTTTTCGGCGGTTTTGGGCCACTCCAAAACGCGCACGCTTTCGGCTACGCTCCTTGCCTCACATCAGTCATCCGTGAAGAGGAGCATGGTGAGGCGCAGGAAGGCGGCGGTGCCGGGGGAGATGGGCTGGCTCTGGATGGTGTGGGTGACGGTGCCGTCCTCGTGGAAGAGGGATTCGGCGAAGCTGCTATCGGCCGGCACCCAGTTGACGAGGTCGGTGGACTCTTCCACGACCCAGTCCACATCGGTGCGATCCGCGAGCGTGCGGAAGGTGAAGAGGAGGCGCTCGCCTCCGGGCCGCGGTGGATTGAAATGCGCGGTGGGTTTTTGGATTTCTGCCGGAATCGAGATCCCGTCGGCCATTCGCAAGCGAAGGCCCTACAATGCGCCGGTGATCTGGATGCCGCGCCGGGATCAACCTTCCCACCGTATCCCTGCCGCTTAACGAAAAAGGCGCGACCCCCTCGGGAGCCGCGCCTTGTGGAAAAAATCAATCCTGCCCGCTTCAGGCGCGACGCCGGTACCAGGCGACAAAGCCGAGTGCGAAGAGCCCGAAAAGGGCCGCATAGGTCGACGGTTCGGGGATCACGGTGAAGTCATCGATACGGGTGGCAGCATTATTCGGCCCGGAGAGGTAAGCACCGACGGCTGTAATGTTTCCGGCGGGCAGGGACTCCGTCAGGGCCGACCCTGAAATGTCGCCCGAGAGGAGCGCAAACCCACTGCTGGCAGATCCCAGCGCGCCGTCGTAATTAAGCTGAACCCAATTGGTGCCCGCGGTTGAGAAGGGGATTGCAAACAATACAGCACTCGTTTCGAAATTAGCCGCCGCTCCGATATTCGCGTTCCCGGCAGCGGTCGAGACGTACCAGTTGCTGTCGTCGATCTGGATAAGAAAGCGGGCCTGGGCGTCGTTATTGTTACTCCCGACATAGGCGCTGAAACCGGTGATGGCCGACTGCGCGAAGTCGACGCTGTCGTTCCAGATCACCGTGGCCATCGCAGCACCCGAACCGTTGAACTGGTAGGCAAACCCCGGCTCACCGCCGACACCATTCAAGGCAGAAAGACGCCCGAGTTGCCGGTTCGTCGTGTTCGAATCGCCCCCATCGCTCACGGCCCAGTTCCAATCATCCAACATCGTGATAGAAACTTGGTCGGTCGTGTTATGAAACGACTCCATAAAAAGGACTTGCCCCGAAGCAGTGGCAGCGGCGACGAGGGCGGGAATGAGAAGGAAGGATTTTTTCATAGGCTTTTTTGAGAGGTGAAGGAATTTCTTCAGCAAGTTATTTACTCCGGTAGATCGTTTCCAGAAATGGAGACATTAGGTAGGTTACCAGATTGGCGGGCAGATTGCATTACGGATCTGCGTCAATCGTTATCGGATTTGCGTCAATGTTTCGTGGCAACGGCTCAAATTCCAACACCAAACCCGTCTGCGTTTTCGTCAAGCGGCTCCCGCCAAACCCTCGCCCGTTAGAGCAAGTCCAGTCAAACGGGAACGATTGATTCAACCGCGGAGCCGCGCAGACGCGAGATCGGGTTGATTGCGCTTGCGGAATCCAGAGGGAGTTTCGCCGGTGAGGCGGCGAAAGATAACGCTGAGCATACGGGGATCGCTGAATCCCGCCGTATAGGACGCTTCCGTGATACTCAGATCGGTTTCCAGGAGCAGTCGCTTGGCATAATTCACGCGCGCTTCCTGCATCAGCTCATACACGCTCCGCCCCAAATGCTTCCGAAATCCTTTTTCCAACACGCGGCGACTGGTCCCTGCGAGGGAGGCAATCTCGGCTACCGTGCGGATTTGAGTAATCTCGCTTCTGATTAGGTGCAGGGCTTTTCGGAGGAAGGGATTCTCAGCGGCAAACATGTCCGTCGAGGTGCGTTCCGCGATCCGCAGAGGAGGGATGCGCTTAACAACGCCGTCCGCAACCTCCACGCCACTTAACATCTGATCAAGTATACGGGCGGCTTCGTAACCCACGCCTTCTGCATCAGTAATGATCGAAGACAGAGGCACAGCGCTCAACTCCCCCTCAAATGGGTCGTTATCGACGCCGAGAACGGCCACGTCTTCCGGCACGGCATAGCCCCGCTTCGCAAGGGCGTCCACAAGACGACGTGCCGTGATGTCATTGAATGCGAAGGCCGCGCAAGGGAGGTCGAGATGGAATGAAGCCGAGAAAACTTCATCGGGCGTGGCTTCCTTCACGGAGTGTCCCGCCTTTCGGAGAATTTCTCGAAAGGCTTTGCCCCGCTCAACGGAAGCTCCATGCGGAGGCTTTCCAGTGTCCCCCGCGAAGAGAAAATTGCGGAAGCCACGAGACAGGAAGAAATCGGACGCGGACGCAGCGATTCGTTCGTCGTCGGAAACAACACGCGGAAGGCTCAGGTGTGTCTCCCAACCGGAAACGCCGACAACCCGGTTTCCGCTCAGACGGCGAGCGAGTTCGAGGTCCTCGCCAAAGGAGTCCCCTTTTCGGAAATAACCGATGATGCCGGCGGGCTTGAAATAGGATCCGATGCGCTCGCTCATGTGCCCGTCATAGGAGCAGAGGTGTACCTCCCACTCAGGGCGCTGGAGGGCAAACCTCCGCATTCCACGCAGGATTCTTCGCTGGTAGTCGAAGGAAACCTGGATGACGGCGAGGATTATTTTCTTGTTGAGCATGAGGCACTACCCTGCTTTCGCAAATCGGATAGTGTTTGACGCACAGAAGCAATGCAAGACGCGGTGGTTTTGCTAGAATTCCCACTCTTGTTAGCCACACCAAGCTGACATCACCTCAAAAACAACTATGAAACTACGATCTCTCATCACCCTCGGGGGCGCTATCGCAACCTCCGCCACCTTTGGCCAACTGACCTTCGCCCCCGATTTCAATACCTACGACGAAGGAACCCTTGACGGGCAAGGCCCCTTCTCGGTTGGCTCAGGCAACTCGACGTTTACCGTGACAGAAGGCGGGCTTTCCTACACAGGCGGTTCGGTCAATCACAATGGAACCGGTCAACACGTTGCGATTGTAGGGGGGAGTAATGAGAATCGGGCATCCGCCGCTTTTACACCGCAATCCGGTGACGTGTATTTCAGCTTTCTCTTTGAATCCACAGGCTCAGGCACGTTCTTGTGGCTGGGTTTGTCGGACGACGCGGACTTCAATAATTCCGCAGGTGCCATCGCGGGCTGGCTCCCCAACGTCGAAAACTCTGTTCTCGGCCGAATGCGCGATGGAAGCAACCAAACAAACTCGGGCTCGGCCGGTGGTTGGGCGCACGGCGATACCTATCTCGTCGTGGGAAAGCTGGAAAAGTCTGACGCTGCGGGAAACTATGACTCCTTGTCGGTTTTGCTCAATCCAACAAGCCTGGACGAACCCGCATCATGGGATGCGACCGTTACGCGAAACATTGGCATTGCCGAGGTGAGCACGCTTCTCTTCCGTGTCGGGAATAACAACGATTTTCGGTTCAATGTGGACATGTTGCGCGTCGGAGAGTCCTTTGATGCCGTGGTCATCCCTGAACCCCGGACCTACGCCGCGATTGCGGGCCTTCTGGCCATCGCATTTGTCCTCTACCGCCGCCGCAAGTAAACGACCGTCGGCGATCAAAAGGGCAGCACAAAATCTATTGAATGGCCGCACCTCTTAACGGAGTGCGGCCATCTTTTATTCCGCAGTCACCCGCCTCCTTGTGCAACGAATGCTTCCCCTATGGAATCCCTGATTTCCCGACGATCGGTTTTGCTGCTTTTCGCCTTCATTCCGGCTTCCTGGGCGTCGGCTGGCCATGTCTACGAGCAGCGTTTTGACAATGCCACGGATCAGGCGCCCATCGGCAATGTCGGCTGGAAGTTCGCGGCCAGCGACGGCGGCGGCTCGGACACCGGCCTCCGGCAGTTCGGGCGCCTCTCGAACGCCAAGGGCGTCGGCGGCGAGCCGGGATTCGCCTACAACTGGAATGGCACCGGGGGCCACCGGGCGATTGTCACTTGGTACGACGGGCCTGCATTGCAGGGCGGCATTCCGCGGGATCGGCTGGAGGCGTTCTCCCTGTGGATAGGCCACGGGGATGCGGGCGTGGAGTCGCGCTTCCTCGTCGAGATCGAGAACGAGGGCTGGTTTGTCACCACGGAGCACTGGTCGATGGCGCCGATCACGGTTAGCGAGTTCGAGGCGAAGAGCGAAGCGGTCACTTTTGCCTTCACGTCGGCCGGGGCGGCCTGGCGGGCCTTGGCGTTCGATGGCGGCGTCGGCTCCGCGAGCGCGGGGTTTGCCGTCTTCAACGGAACGCAGGGCGGCCTCGCGGGCGACCTCCCGGCAGGCAACATCGTTTCCGTAGGGATGTATCACTACAATCCGCACAACGTCGCCTCCCGTTACGATGACTTTCGGGTCATGTGGGCGGCCGCGGCGGACGACGACGCCCGTTTGTTGGCCGTGCTTGGCCGGACGGACGCGGAACCGGGGACGGAGGCCGGGACCGCGGAGGAACCGATCACCTGGTCGCTTATCGTGCCGATGGAGGAGGAGGCCGTCGCTCTGGCGGACGTGGCAGTGCCCGCGGGGGCCGCCAAACGCCTGTTTGCCTCACCGGGGTTCACGGAGAATGAAGTACGCGGGGAGGAGACGATCACCCTCGAAGGAGACGAAACGACCGTCTATATTCAGGTGACGGCTACCGACGCCACGACAACGCTGCATTACTCAGTGACTCTCCGCCGGGTCCCGCTTTACGCGGTGAGCTACTTCGCAAACGGCGGGGCGGGAAACGTGCCGGTGGATCCGGAGAGCCCGTATCCGGAAAACGCCCTGGTGACCGTGATGGCAGCCGGCGGGTTGTTCCGCACCGGGCATGTCTTCGATCGCTGGAACACGGCGGCGGACGGCTCCGGAATCTCTTTGGTGCTGGGAGAGCTGTTTCTCATGCCGGGCACGGATGTCCACCTCCATGCGCAATGGATTGAACTGGTTTCCGGAAATGTGCTGGTGAAGGCGGCGCGCCCAGTGGCGTGGATCTATGATGCGGTTGGCGACGGCCAGCGCGATGGTCGCCCGCCCCTGCCGTTTCCCGACGACCTGCCCCTCACGATCGAGTTGCAACGTGCCGATTCCGGCGGTGCAGGTGCGCAGTGGGACCTGTGGGCGACCCGACACACCCTCGGCGGTCCCCTCCGCGTCATGGTGCAAGCAAGCGATGACCTGAAGGCTTGGCGGACGCTCGCCATACTGCCTCCGCCATCGGATCCCTCCGAAGAAGGAATGCCGCTGGACGAGCCCCTGCATGCCAGCGGATCGCCTCTGTTTGCCCGCGGGGCCGTGACGGATGCCCGCGTGCTGCACGAGCTTACGCCCGACAGCGCACGCAATTTCTGGGCCCGGTTCATGGCCGGTTGCCTCACCGTCATGAACAGCGGCGGCACCATGGGCAACGGAACCCGCGGAGCGGACACCCAAGGCCGGGTGTTCGGCACCGGCGACTATGAGCTGGTCCTGCGCACCCTCTGGTCCCTCGGAAGCTGGTTCTACCATCCGGGTCGCCCGGCGACCCTCGACTGGACAAACCCGCTCGACGGCAGCAGCGGCACGGTGGATCTGGCCGCCTTTGCCTTGAACGCGATGCGCAACGGCCCCGATCCGGCGCATCCGCAGAACTGGCCGCAGACCTTCGACAACAGCCATCTCGGTGCCATGCAGCCGAGTGTCGAGGCGGCGAATCTGGCCTGGACCGCATGGGCCCTGCAGCGCGGTGCCGCCGCTGGAGATGCGGATTCACCGTGGAATGCGCTCAGTGCTGCTGATCGCGCGAATCTGCAAAACTGGCTCAGCATCCACGGCAGCGTGCCCAACACCGCCACGGTCAACCACGACACGATCTACAATTGGAACCTGTTTTTTGTGCTCAACCAGGAAGCGCGCAAACGCCTGAACGCAGCCGGTTACGGCGAGTTTTCCTGGACGCAATCCCAGATCGACAACGGGCGCGCCGCTGTAGACGACCTCCATCGCGGCAGCGGCTGGTATTCGGATTTTGGGCCCTTCGATATCTTCGACGATTACATTCCCTGGACCTTTGCCACCCACCTGCTCCTGCACGCCCATATGGGCGCGACGGAGTCCGACGCTGCGACCCGGATACCGGGCCGACCGGAAGAGCGCACGCGGGCGGCCATCCTCTCCGAGCTGCGGGAGTTTCTCTCCCTCACACCATATTATTACGACCTCGAGGGCGGCAACCCGGAGTTCGGGCGCAGCACGACCTACAAGGTGGCGCGGCTGGCCGGACTTCTGATCGCCTACGCCGTTGACGGCCTCGCGGCGACGGAGGCACCGGACACCTGGACACAGAACGCCTTTCCCAAAAACCTTTCGCCGGGCCAACTGCGCAGGCTCGTGCGCCTGCACCTCAATCACTACCTTCGCAACGAGACGTTTCACTGGCCCAGCGGGCTTCAGCGCGAAGGCCTTACGCCGGACACGGCACAGAGCCTGATCGAATCGTATTCGGTCCGCGGGTCCACTTACTGGGCCATGATTCTGTTCACCGGGCTTTGGCTCATTCCGGACAACGACCCCTTCTGGACCGAGCCCGAAGAAACGATTCCGGCTCAGGACACCGACTTCGGCTTGTGGCTGGAGACCCCCCAATGGTTTTTCTCGCACCTGCGCGAACGGGGCGACCTGCGCAAATACGTGCTCCGCTCCGCCTACCGGACGGAGAGCTGGGCGGAGAATTCCTACCACCCGAAATACGCCAAGTTTGCCTACTCCTCCCGCTTCGGTCATCTCCTGTCCGGCGCGACGCGCGGGGACCAGATGATTCGCATCGGAAACCGCGAGCGCCGGCTCAGCGAAGCGGGCGACGTCTGGCCGATGGTCAATGCCACGCCCGAGAGTCCGATGGTGCTGCGCACCGTGCATACGCAGGGAAGCTGGCGCATCAGCACACTCATCTTCCTGCGCGGCATGCTCGACGTGCGGGTCCACCGCATCTCGGGACCCGCCGGGACGGAGACCATTGCCGACGGCGGTTTTCCGCTGGGGCACACGAGCGGGGAGACTTTGCCCGCCCCCAGGACGGGGCCGGACTGGATGTATCTGGAATCCTCGCGCGGGGCCATGCTCCAAGCGAGTCTCCTTGGCTTCAGCGGCGTCAACTCCGCCTCCGGCACCGGAAACCATTCGCGCGACCCGGCATGGCGGCGCATGTGGGCCGAAGCACCCGGCGCATCCCTGCCCGGCACTTTTGCCAGCCTCCAGGTGGCGGCCGCAGCACCGTTTGATCCCCAGAGCCTACGCGCTCAGGTAAGCGAGGTGACACACGATACCCATTCCGCCACCGTCCGCTTCGCCGACGGCACCGAATGGACCGTGCCCTTTCTGCCCTAAAGCGGGGGCATCACGGGGATTGATGCGGTGAAACGGACACCGCAACCCTGTGGAAATCAGGTTGCGTGACCGCCCGGAATCGATGTCATCGAATTGCTTTCGCCCGCCATGAATGGACTACCCCGCAAGAAGCGAATGTGCGTCAGCGTGATCGCGCGCAGGGCTTCAGCGAGCAGCTCGCGAGATCCGGTCGTTCCTGCGGTTTTTTCCAGCAACCCGATATCTACAAAACGGGTTTCCGCCTGACGTCCAACACTGCGATCTTCACCTTCAACCTCTCCGTGGCCCGGTTGTTGATCGAGGAACTGGCCGAGCGCATGATCGCAGTTCCAGAGGAAGTCGCAGTTCTGGGGGTCGACAAGGAACCGTTCCTGCAAAGAATCAGCCCGGTGCCGATCTCTTCGATTGCCTTGAACTCGGAGAAGATCGGCTATGAGGCAGCGGGACTCCTGAAAAGAATGGATGAGCGTGACATCCGTCGGTACAGACTGGTTAATCTGGGGCGCGTTGAAACCGCCGCCATTCCCGTTAATGGCAGACGCCGTGGGAGTATTCTGTGTGCGGGCAAACAAGGTTCCGTCGCCATCGCACTGCCGCCACACGCCACCGGCGGATGTGCCGTCGCTGGCTCGGGTGGTATAGGATTGGATAGAAGCCGGTCCAGTCGTCGGAAATGCCCGTTTGGGCATTGGTCGAGATCGCGTTGCCGCTGAAGAAACCGAAGGTCAAACTCTGCGGGCTGTTGTTGCCCCCGCCGCCGAGCCACGTATAGCTAGCTTCGATCCGGTCGCCCACGGCATCCAGGTTCCGGGCGCTGAAACTGGCGAGCACGCCTTGGCTCGGGTCCGCGCCTTCGGCACCCGAGCGCGTGAATGCGCCCGTCATCTGAATGAAGGATCCGTCGTTTTTTTTTGGACTGGAAGGGCAATCAATTGTTTCCACCGGGTGCGCTCTCCTATCTCCGGCCAGAGGCGATGCACGGTTTCAACCAAACCTTAAGGGGAATCAGGGGGTTTCACGACTCTGGCCGAGATCTCACAAGCCCTTCCAAAAGCTCACGCTCTCGGCTACGGAGGCCGGTGGTTTGGGCGCTCGTAGCCGAATTCGTCAGAATTTGAACGGGTGGTTTGGCGACTCTGGCGGGATCTCAAGACCCTTCCAAAAACTCACGTTTTCGGCTACGGAGGCCGGTGGTTTGGGGCTCGTAGCCGAATTCGTCAGAATTTGGAAGCGGGGTTTCAC
>JAFIGE010000072.1 GCA_020831585.1 Opitutales bacterium
TCAGTGGTTTCGGGGAGGCCTGCGCGGGTGGCAGGGCCGCGCGGCGGGGGATCGCGCGGATCGAGGGCAAGATGACTTGGACGACCCAATGGCACGAGCGCTACCGGGCGCGGTTGTGCAGCCGGATGGGGCCGGGAGCGCGATCTCGCCGGGGAGACGTCCAGAGACCTTCCCGGGAGGCGGAGAGCGAAGATGGGCAATCGTCCGCTGTTTCCGAAGGATCGGGGCTTCTCTCGAAGATCCGTGCCTTCAGCGAGAGCTGGGTGGTCGGTTCGGTTGCGTGGGTGGAGAGCTTCTGCGCGCCTGATGGTTGGCTGGGCTTTCGGAAAGGAAGGAAGGCCAAAGCGGTTGTGGAGGATGACGGGGCTGACTTCGGGAAGATCGCGGCCGCCGTGAAGCGCCCAAGTCGACCCGCCCTACTTTGTGCCCCGCGTGGTCGTTTGGATGTTCAGGAATCGCTTTTTTCAACGGCGGACACCGCCCCGCCAACCACTTTCTCGGCCGTTTAACTCAGAGCGGGCACCCCAAACAACTCCTCGTCGGCCTGGGTGCTGAACTGGCGGGTATAGAGGGCGTGGTAGTGGCCTTTGAGCGCGAGCAACTCGGCGTGCGTGCCGCTCTCGAGGATTTTTCCTTTTTCGATGACAAGGATGCGGTTGGCGGAGCGGATCGTAGACAGGCGGTGGGCAATGACAAAGCTGATGCGCCCGCGAAAGATCGCCTTCAATCCCTCCTGAATGAGCCGTTCGGTCTCGGTATCGATGGAGGAGGTGGCCTCGTCCATGATGAAGATACGGGGCTGCGCGAGGAGGGCACGGGCGAAGGAGATGAGTTGCTTTTGCCCGGTGGACAGGCGATTGCCGCCCTCCCCCACATCGGTGTCGTACCCATTTTCCAAGGCACGGATGAAGGTGTCGGCATTGACCAGGCGGGCGGCTTCCTCGACCTCTGCATCGGTTGCTTCGAGGCGACCGTAGCGGATGTTCTCGCGCACCGTTCCGCCAAAAAGGTGCGGGCCCTGGAGGACGATGCCGAGATTGGCGTGGTACCAGGCAAGGCTGCGTTCACGGTAATCGAGCCCGTTCACGAGGATAGCTCCCCCGGTCGGCTCGTAGAACCGGGCCGCGAGATTCACAATCGTGCTCTTGCCGCCGCCGCTGGCACCGACAAGGGCGATGGTTTCGCCGGATCGCACAGTGAGGTTGAAGTCCTGCAGGATGGGTTCACCCGGCTCGTAGAAGAAGTCTACGTGGCGGAACTCCAGCGTCTGGATCTCCGCCGGGTATCCGTCGGGCGCGAGGTGTGGCGAACGGCCGGGGTGATCGTGCTGGCGAAGGCGCTCCAGCACAGCCGGGGCATCGCGGATCTTCGGCTCGGTCGCGAGGAGGCTCAGGACCCGCTCGCCCGCCGCCTGAGCCCCCTGCATCTGCACGAGTACTTGCGCGACCTGGTTGATCGGATTGAAGAACTGCCCGGCGTAGAAAATGAAGGCGACGAGCGTGCCCAGGGTGAGCCTCTCCTGAATGACCGCCCCACCCCCATACCAGATGATGATCCCCACCGCGACGCTCCCGATCGTCATGACGATGGGAATGAAGACGGCGGATTGCACCGCATTGAGCACCGAAGCCTGGTACATGCTCGTGGAGAGTTTTTGAAACTCCCCGAGGTTTTCCTCCTCGCGCACGAGGGTCTTGGAGGTGCGCATCCCCTGGAGGGATTCCGTAAATGAAGCGGTGATCAACGAGTTGTATTTGCGGGTCTCCCGCGCGCTCAGAAGGAGCTTCTTTTGAAACCACGCACTGATGGCGATGAGCGGCGGCAGAACCGAAAGCACGAGCAACCCGAGCACCGGGTGCAACACGATCAGCACCACTGCGATCACGCAGATCAGGCAGAAAGCCCATACCAGGTCGAGCGTTCCCCAGGCAATGATGCGGGCCAGTTTATCGCAGTCCGACGTGAGGCGGGAAATCAACCAGCCGAGCGGGCGGTGATCGAAATACGAAAACTCCAGCTCCTGCAAACGGTGAAAGCTATCCCGCCGGATATCGTGGCTCATGTGGCAGGAGAGCCCCCCCGCATTCATGATGAAGATAAACACCCCCAAGGCGAAAACGATCACGATGCTCACGTAGACGAGAATATACGGCAGGAGCGAAATCTCGGCTCCATAAGCCACGACATCGTCCACCGCCCAACGAGTCACGAGGGCGAAGCTGGCTTCAAGAATAGCGATGGCCACGGCCGCGATGACCAGTGGCACGAGGAGGCGGCGATACGGGAGGGCATGCCGGAAAACCTGCGCCCAGAGGCGCAGATCGAGGCGTTTGCTGAAAACATCTTCCTGAGGAGCGGTCTGCATGGAAAAAAGGGGGGAAAGGATTAGGCGACGGCGTTCTGGATTTCCCAGAGGCGGCGGTAGAGGCCGTCCTGCCGGACGAGGTCGGCGTGGGTGCCCTGTTGAAGGATACGCCCCGCGTCGAGCACGATGATTTGGTCCGCGTGGGCGAGCGTGGAGAGGCGGTGCGCGATCACGAGCGTGGTGCGCTTGCCGTGGCGTTGGCGGAGAGCCTCCAGGATCGTCGCCTCGGTCTCGGCATCGACCGCGCTCAGGGCATCGTCTAGAAGGAGCACCGGAGCCTCGCGGAGAAGTGCGCGGGCAAGGGCGACGCGCTGCCGCTGGCCTCCGGAGAGGGTGATACCGCGCTCACCCACGAGGGTCTCGTATCCTTGCGGAAAGGTCTGGATGGTCTCGTCGATGTGCGCCATGCGGGCGGCACTGAGGACGTCTCGGGGCTCGGCGGAGGTGCGCCCGAGGCGGATGTTTTCACCGATTGTCTTGGAGTAGAGAAAGGGCTCCTGCATAACCACGCTGAACTGCGCGCGCACCCAGCGCCGGTCGGCCTCGCGCAACTCCAGCCCGTCCAAACGAACGGTCCCCTCCTGGTAATCGTAAAGGCGCAGAAGCAGGTGCATGAGCGTCGACTTCCCCGCACCGGAGGGGCCAAGGATGGCGAGCGTTTCGCCCGGCTCCACAGTGAAAGAAATACCGTTGATGGCCGCATGCCCCTCCGCGTGGGCAAAGACCAGATCGCGCACTTCGATGCGCCCCTTGGGCGCGCCCAGGGGCGTTTTCGGTGCGGCGGGCGCACTCTCCCCGGCCTCGCTGAGGATCTGCCCCACGCGGGTCAGCGCGACCACCGATTTACCCAGATCGGTGAGCGTCCGTCCCATTTGCCGGACCGGCCACAGGAGCAGATTGAGAAACATCATGAATGCGAAAAGCGTCCCCACAGTGAGCGTGCCGGTAGAGATAAAATGGATACCAACCAGGAGCACGATGCCCTGTTGCAGCAGAACGATAAGATCGGAAATACTCCAGTAATAGGCGAGGATGCGCAGCAAACGCAGTTGGCGGTCGCGGTAGAGCTGGTTCGGTCCGGCAAACTTGCCGATCTCAAACTCCTGCCGCGCAAAAGCGCGCACGACCCGCAGGCCGGTGAGGTTTTCCTGCACCACCCGCGTCACTTTTCCCTCGGCTTCATCCACCTGCTGGAAGGTGTCGCGCACCCGCGCGAAGAAGAAGAATCCGAAGAAAATGATGGGGCCCAAGAGCACAAATGACGCCACCGTCATGCGCCCATCGAGGAAAATCATGAGCGGAATCGCCGTCAAAAGCAGAAGCAGCGCATTGCCCACATCCACCACCTGCGAGGCCAGCGCAAGCCGCAGCGTCTCCACGTCCGAGGTGCAGCGCTGGATCGTGTCGCCCGAGTCGGCTTTGTCGTGATAAGCCGAAGGCAGGCGTTGCAGGTGATCAAAGAGCCGGTCCTTCAGACGCCGCGCAATCCCGTCGGAAGCGAGCGCCGACAAGTGTCCCTTGAGATAATGAAAGAGCCCCCCGAACATGGTGAGAAGGACGATGGCCAAAGCGGGCCGCCAAAGGCTATCGCGCACCACGGCCTCGCCCCCGAGCAATTGAATGGCACGCGCGGGAAGGCTGTTCTCGACGGTTTCGCCGGAGAGGGCATAATCAATTGTCCCGCTCGCCACGAGGGGAACGAGGTAGCCGACCGCAGTATGGATGAGGAGCGCGAGAATGGCCAGGCCGTAGAGCAGCCGGTATCCGCGCATCAGGCTCCAGAGCAAACGCCCGGGTGAAAGCGAGGTGGTGGAGGTCACCTCCGGATGAGATGAAGAAGGCATGTGGAATCAGGCAAAAGAAGAAAGCCGCAAAGAAGGAAGACGTCGGCAGGCTAAAAGCCCGCGTAAAGAGCGGGTCCTTAAAAAGAAAGCCAAAGCAGGCCCGCGCGCATCAAACGGGGCCGCCGAAGAAGAAAATCCGTCAAGCAGCGCCCGTCCCTGAAAACCAGGGAAGTCGGCAAATATGGATGAAGGTGGCTGCCATATGTAAGGGACTCCTTTCGGAAAAACAGCTTGTTCTTCGCCTCAAAACCCAAAGAGACAAGCGAAAATTTCCGAATTTCTTTCGCCCCGGTGCAATCACGAAGTTTGTCAGGCACTGCGGCCTCTTGAGTTGAAACCAAATCCTCATTCCGTTCTTCACTGGGAATTTTTAAATGTTCTGAATATTGTATCATTGACAACCACTAATCAGGTGTTTGAGTCGCAGGATGATCAGGAGGTTTTGCAGGCGGCTTCGGTATCCGAGGTTGGCGTGCCACCACCTTATTTCGAGGGTGGTGCAGAAAAGGCGTTTGATGGATGAGGAGGCGATGCGCCATATTATGCGCTCGCAGGCGGCGTGCGCGGGTGGCTCCGCCGCTCGGCGCGGAATCGCCCGGATCGAGGGCAAGGCGACTTGGGCGAGTAAATGGCATGAGCGCTACCGTGCGCGGTTGTGCAGTCGGATGGCTCCGGGAGTGCGGCCTCTTCGAAGAGACCCGAAGACCGCAGCAGCCGGTGCAACGAAGGAGACAGCGATGCCCGGAGCGGGTCTGGGGGAAGAATCCGGGCTTCGCTCGAAGATCCGCGCCTTCAGTGCGAGCTGGGTGGTGGGTTCGTTGGCCTGGGTGGAAAGCTTCTGTGCGGTCAATGGCTGGCTCGGCTTTTGAAGGGGAAGGAAGCCCCAACCGCTCGTGGAGGGCGGCAGTGCCGACTTCGCGACGGTCGCGACCGTGGTGAAACGCCACTGAAAAATGTGACAACTTTTGTGATCACATCCCTTTCGCCCGGGTGTGATTATGTCTCGGCGATTTTCCGGAAATTCTACACTTCGGCGGGCTTGGTCGCGGTTGCATAAGCCGGCCCGCCCACGGGCCGGATTAACCCCGCGCCTTTCCTCCCCCCGCCTTTTTCGACCAGAGCGCCGGGGGGCAGCGGGTGCTACCCTTGCCGTGTAGCCGCTCTTTCGCTCAATTGATTCTGAATGGCCTCCTGCCTTTCCTTGCTCAGAGGAGAGCGAGCGAAAATTAGAGCAGCAGCGATAAAAAACACCCCCACCCCCGGTCCAAAAACGTAAGCGAGGGAACGAGCCACCTCGGCGGATTGCTCGGTCGCCCGGGCCTCAAAGCCGATGAGCCAGGTAATCCAGCCCGTGAGGCCAAGCCCAACGGATCGCGCGAGCTTCTGCCCCATGCGCCAATAGCCGAAGTAGAGGCCCGACCGCTCTTCCCGGCTCTCCAAACGGTCGGCGTCCGCAGCATCCGTTACCATCGACTCAAAGAGGATAATGGCCCCCACGGCCACCCCGCCAATCACTGCCGCCAATACCGGACCAAAGAGCTGACCTGCGGGAAAGAGCGGATAGAGCACCATCGTCATGAGACCCAGGGTAAGCATACCCGAAAAAGCCGGCCACTTCTTGCCAAACCTTTGCCCAAGCGGAATCCATACCGCCACCGAGAATACAATGCAGAGGGAAAACACCCCGAGAATCCATTTCTGCACATCGGCCTCCGACAACTCCAGGGTGAAGCGATAAAAAGGCAGAGCAAGCGAGGCATTCATTGCCCGCGCAATGGAAACGAGCACAAATGCGAGAAAAATGGGGAGAAAGATTTTGCTGCGGAAGACGGCCCTCGATCCCTCGCGCACCGCTTTCCAGGTGAACAAGACGGTATCTTCGGCGAGGCGCGATGGTCGCCAAACCGACCACACCGTGACCGCCGCCGTGAGCAAAATCACGCCACCGATGCCGGTGGCAGCCCAACCACGGCTGTCGCGCAATCCCTCCGTATCGGTCACATCGAGGCCGAGCAGGCCCACCGCCAGGAGGGGGGCAAGAATGCCGAAAAACAGACCCAACGTGCCAAAAACGAGTTTCCATCCGTAGACTTCCGTGCGCTCATTCGTATCCGGAGTGAGGGCCCCGCCCAAAGCCAAATGGGGCACACCAATCACGGTCATGGCCGTATTGACACAAATGTAGGTGAAGAGGAGGTAGGCGAACGCGGCAAACTGTGCCTCAAACTCCGGCGGGTGAAAGATCGCGAAGACCGCGGGCGGCAGCATCAGCGCGCCCAGGATAAGAAAGGGCACATACCGCCCGAACCGGGTCTTCGCCCGATCGGTCACCACGCCCATCAGCGGATCGCTGACCGCATCCCAAAAAACGGCGAGGGCCAGGGCAGTTCCGGCCCATCGGGCTTCCAACCCAACCACCCGCGTGTAAAACTCAAAGAGGTAAAACTGGAGGAGCAGCTCAGCCGCCGAGAGACCGAACTCGGCCACCCCGTATCCAGCCTTCGTCCGGTGTCGCAAATGGCGCAGCATGGGAGCGGAGCATCAGTTTGCCCGCATTTTCGGCAAGACCGAACCCATGCCGCCGTCGATTGACCAAATCTGACCGGTCACCCAAGCGGCCTCGGAGGAGAGCAGCCACCTGACCAGCGAGGCCACCTCCTCCGGTTGCCCCACCCGCCCGAGCGGATGCATGGACTCGGAGAGTTTACGGGCCTGCTCGGACTGCAGGAGGTGCGCGGTTGCGCCTGTCTCCACCAATCCCGGAGCCACCGCATTCACGCGTATGCCAAAATTCACATAACTGGCGGCAGCGGAACGCACGAGCCCCTCCACCCCTCCCTTTGCCGCCGCGATCGCCTCGTGGCTCGGCAAACCAAACCGCGCGGCCACCGAACTCACGAGCACGATCGAGCCCGACTTGGACCGCCGCATCCCTTCCACCGCCGCCCGCAGCGCGTAAAATGCCGAAAACAAATTTGTTTCGAGCACGTTTTGCCATTCCTCATCGCGAATGGTGTGCGCCGGCTTGAGAAAGACCGTTCCGATGGCGTGCGCATAGCCGTCGATCGGGCCGAGGGTCTCACGTGCGGCGGCAAAAACTTCAGCCACCGCCTTCGGGTCGGTCGCATCGGCCTTGAAGACATCGGCCCCGTCGACTGCTACCCCACTCTTCGAAAAACCGGCAACCTTGTGACCATCCGCGATCAAGGACTTCGCAAGGGCGCGCCCAAGACCACCGGAAATCCCCCCGATAAAATAGCTCTGTTCAGTATCACACATGCTCTCATTCATACCTCTCTTCCGCGAATGCGCAAAGTCGCGCGGAAATTTGCGCAATGTTCCATTCCACCCTATAAACGCGGGCATGTGCAAACGCGCCCTCAGCCTCATCGGAATACTGGCCCTGGTGGCCTTCCTCCTGCCTGCTCCGGTAAGGGCGGCGGACTTCCCGGCAACATTGGAGGAAGATGGTGTGACCTTCGAGAAGCGCGGGGCGGGCCTTTTCCGCTGGCGCGGCATCTTTGCCGTCTACGACGGAGCGCTCCACATGCCCACCGGCCTCTCCCGGGCGGACTTCTTTGAGGATGTCCCCAAACGGCTTGAGTTGATCTACCGGCGTGCTTTCTCCGCCGACCAAATCGTGCAGGGAGGCAACGAGCTACTCGCCGAAAATGCGACCAAGGAGGAACTTGAGCCCTTGCGGGAGCGGATCGACCGGATCAATGCGGCGTATGTCGATGTGCAAAGAGGCGACCGCTACACCCTCACTTATGTGCCCGACAAGGGAACCACTTTGCGCCTGAACGGGAAACCGCTCGTCACGATTCCCGGCCACGACTTTGCCCGCGTCTATTTCCGCATTTGGCTCGGGGAATCCCCCATCAGCGCATCTTTTCGCGACACCCTCTTCGGCGAATAGGGGCGGGTCGGCGCCTCATCCTGCGGACCCGGGGCCGATGAGGTGCCTACGGGGCTTGTCCGAAAGGACTGCGGGCGGAAGGGCGGTTTTGCTTGCCATCTTTGTGAGAAGAATCGAAACCTTGCCGCGCTGATCCGATGATGAAAAAGACTGCTCCGAAATCCAAGGCCGAATGGTGGACGGCCCACTACACCGCCTACGGTTTAATCTACCAAATTCTGTTCTCTCTCGGAGCGCTCGCGCTCGTGCTTTTCGGCATTGTCTGGTACCTGGCCGACCGTCAGGCATCAAAACGTCCGGAAGTGGCGGCGGTCGTCATTGACTATAGCGAAGATCCGTCTGCGCAGCTTGAACCGTGGCGCGACCGGCAGGCGCTCAACTACATCCTGCGGGCCGCCCTTCAGGCGCAGGGGGGCCAAGTCTTTCTCGAACGACTCAACACACTCAAGAAAATCGGCACGCTCGAACAAACCGATAGCGACGATGTCCTCGAAATGCATTTTTCATTCCGGCGTCCCAATTTGCTGCGTTACCGCCTGACATCCGAGCACGGCGGCGGTATCCGGATCGGGTTCAATGGGCGCACGGCCTGGATTCAGGAAGAGCGGAGCGGTTTCTTCGCCGAGCCAAGGGTCCTGAGCGGTGCGGACGAGGCGACCCTGGCACTCACCTCGGAAATTGCTCTGCCCGTGGATGTTTTCTTTGGTCAACCCCAGCACATGGATTATATGGGCGAAGAAGAGGTCGAGGGCATCCCCTGCTACGTTTTGCGTTTTCGCGGCCCTCTCCGCCCTGAACAGCTCTTTTACGTCGACAAGGAAAATTATCTGGTGCGCAAACGGGTGCGCAGCGGCCGCTTCCGCGGCGACTCTCCAACCGTCGTTTCGGTTATCTTCAGCGACTTTCGAGAGATCGAAAACATCTTCCATCCCCATCTCGAAGAAGTCTATTTTGATGGTGAGCTTCGCAGCCGCGCTCAAATTGAGCAGTTCATTTTCAATCCCGGGATCATCGAGTCCTACTTCGAGATTCCCGTCCATTGACCATTGACCCCGTCTGTCTTGCGGTGGGCAGATGAGCATGGACGGTGAATTGGGTCATCGCCTGTCGCGCAGGGAATTTTTGGCGCAGGCAGGCGAACTCTCCGTAACCGCCATGGCTGGAATGGGCCGTCCCCATGCATGGCCGACGCCGCCCCCGTAACCGCAAACCTCCGGTTCAGGGTGCCTCCAACGCGCAACATTCAACCAACGCACCCGCTACGCCCGATCGTCCACCACCACGGCGACGTCGTTTTGTTCGAGCCGCAACGTGTCGTTCATTTTACCGCTGATCAGATCCTTGCCTTCGATGGAAACCGTCACCGGTTCACCCCCATGGTGAATGAGAAAGGTCACGTGCCCGCCATCGGCGCGCCGCCGCTGGACCACCTCGACCGTTGCGGGGTAAGCGTGGCCGGTCGGAAGATGGCCATTGCGCGAAAGCCAGCCGTAGACGGCTTCGAGCAGATCATCATTGAAATAGCTCCCCACATAGACCGTGCGCCCCCGGCCATGCGGTCGCACCGTGATGGCAGGCGAAGCGGCGAGGTGGCGGGTGTGCCAGGTGGCGATCACCTCGGTTTGCGCATCCACCGCTTGTAAGCGCTCATACCAGAGCGTGGTCCGGATACGCGCATCGCCGCAGGCCATGACCAGCGGGCGCTTTTCCGGGGCATTCTGCTTGCCAAACTCCTCCACGGTGATCCCGGCAAGCGCGCGGAGGCAACCAGGCAAGGTTTCGGGAATGACGTGGTTGTTCACGTCTTTGGCGGCCGTGCGCGCACCGATAATGAGGGTGCCTCCCTTCGCCACAAAGGCCTCCAGCGCGGATACCCATTCGGGCTTAAACTGCGCAATATGGGGCAGGATGTAGACCCCCAGCCCGCTGAGGTCGTCTTCCGGGTGAACAATGCCGACGGCGTGTTTCTTCTTGTGGAAAAACGTGTGGATACCCTCCGCCGCCTGTCGGGGAGTGGGCAATCCGTGGCTCAGCGGCAGGTGACCATAGTGGCTGTCGAAATCCGCTCCGGCGATACCAATATCACACACCACATGCGAGCCCATGATTGCGGACCCGACCGACCGCAGCTCCGCGCCGAGCTGGGCCGCTTCGTGGTAGCGGCGCCGGGGAACGTTGTCGTGGTCGAGGATACCGCACCAATACGCCTCCGCCCCAAACCGGCAACTGCGCTCCCGGAAGAAGAGGATGCCATCGGCCCCGCGGGCTATCCCCGTGTAGGCCATGCGGCGCATCTCACCGGGTTCGGGGGTGTCGTGCAGATAGTCACTTTGCCCGCCCGGACCGGACTGCTGCTCCATGACCACAAAGTTACCGCTATATCCCCGCACATAATCCAGGTTAAAGGCGTGCGAATAGCGGCGGGTTTCGGGGTCGTAGTCGAAGAATGGATACGAGTCGTAACTCAGGAAGTCGAGATCTCCGGTAAAAGGACCCCGAAAGTCAATGGAGGGGAAACAGCCGTTGTGCGTGATCCACCAGCGGGGATTGGCCGAACGGAGGATCTCGATCTGTTCGCGTTGAAAGCGCGTCGCTCCAAAACTGAGGAAGCGGTGGTAGTCCAGCACCTGCGATGGATTTCCATGGGTTGGGCGGTTGTTTTTCGGGGTCTCGATCTCGGAAAAATCCTGATAGGTCTGGCTCCAGAAGCGCGTGCCCCAGGCGGCGTTTAACCGAGCGATGTCGTTACCGTATTTTCCCCGGAGAAACTCGCGGAAATCCCTCTGGGCATCCACGCAGTGGTCTTGGGCAAAGTGGCAGTGAAACTCGTTATCCGTCTGCCAACCGATGACATGCGGATTGTCTTTAAAATGCGTCGCCATGGCTGTGGTGATGGCCCGGCTGTGCTCGCGGAAAACAGGGCTGAAATGGCTCGCGTGCTGCCGGGACCCGTGGACCTGCGGCACGCCCTTCTCGTCTATCCGCAGGATTTCGGGATAGGCCGCGCTCAACCAGCGCGGTGGGGCCGCCGTGGGCGTGCAGAGAATGGTCTGGAGACCGCGCGCAGCCATCGCAGCGATCGTTTCATCGAAGAGGGAAAAATCGTAACCCCCTTCCTCCGCCTCCATGAGATCCCAGGCGAATTCGGCCATGCGCACCACGTTGAAGCCCGCACCCGCCAACAAAGCAGGATCCCCCGCGCGAAGTTCACTCTCCCAGTGCTCCGGGTAATAAGGAACACCGTAAAGGAAGGAAGTTAGCCCAGTGGGGTCGAGACGGGAACGCATGGGACCGAAAACGTGGAATCCTTCCGGCAAATGGCAACGCCTTTGCAACCCACCCACCCTGTTTCCTCCAACCGTGCAAATGGGCGCTTATCGATTCATTGCCGAAACCTGTATTAGGCGACTTTTGCGTAGCGAAACCGGCAACCTGGAACCGCGAAACTCAGTCCCCTCGCGTTCGAGAGGCTAAGCTCTTTATCGCGCCTCACGACGCGAGAGGCCCCCTTCAAGCACGAGACCCGCTCGATCCCGGAACGCGCGGTGCCCCCCACGCCACCCATACACGCCCGCACACGACTCCCGGTCGCGGCGTCCGAACCAGCGCTAGCCCACTCGCCGCGCCGCTTCCCGCAGCTTCTCCACATTGCCGCCACCCGGTGGGAGAGGCTTCCTCTTCCCTCTTCATTCCCTGCGCGCTCTGATCGCCCCACGCCCCCGCCACCCCGGACTCACGTCCGAGGCTGCGGTTCCCCGTAACTCCTCAGCGTGCGCGTGACCACCCTCGACCCATTGTGAAACAGGCATTGCTGCCTGTTCCAGAGCCCCAGCCATCCACAGACAGAAATCTCTGTGCCACTATTCGGGGCTGGCATTTCCCAACCGGATAACCGGTGCCACCGCGGTGTCCTGACGGCTCCAATTTCTGCAAATCCTTGTTATATCCGCTCCGGGCGACCGCTTCCCCTCGACAATGGACCGGACGGGCAAGAGTCTTAAACATCTTTCTCCTCCACCCTTTGTTCGCCCTCATGCTGTTCGCCACGGTCGCCACCAGACTTCTTCCTCATTTACCCGCCTTCATCGTGGGCCTGCTTTTGAGCGCAGCTCTCCTCCCGGCAACGGTTTACTACGTGAGCCCTACGGGAAGTGACAACGCTGCGGGGACGACGCCGCAAACGGCCTGGCGCACCCTCGCCCAAGTGCAAAGCCATGCCTGGTCTCCGGGATTTGCTCCGGGCGACCAGATTCTTTTCGAGGGCGGCGCGGTCTTCACCGGCACGCTCTACATCCAGCCTGACCGCTCCGGGGGCACCGCCGATAACCCCATCACCGTTGGCAGCTATGGAAGCGGGCGGGCCACCCTCACGAGCAACTCCGGCGATCTCCTCATGCTTTGGATCCCGTCCGGCGAGCGCCTCGGTTTTCACATTCGCGACCTCAACCTCGTTGCCACCGGAAGTGCCGGTCACGGGCTCCTCGTGTGGAATGGATCTTCCTCAAGGGTCGATTATCTGCGCCTCACCAACCTCTATGTTTCGGGGGCCAGGCGGGACGGCATCAGCATTGGCCGATCCACCGGAGCCGGACGCATCACGAATGTCGTCATCCGCGATTGTGTGGCCTTTTCCAACACCGGCACGGCGGGATTTTCCGGTCCCTCCGGGTCCGGCATTGTCCTCGGCGGCGCGGACGGCGGCCTCATCGAATACTGCCGGGCCTATGACAACGGTGCCGCCAATACCAACAGCGCCGGCCCCGTGGGCATCTGGACGTGGGATTCGAACAACGTGATCATTCAGCACAGCATCTCGCACGATAACAAAACCAACGGAGGCGACGGCGGCGGCTTTGATATCGACGGCGGATCGACCAATTGCGTGATCCAATACTGCTACTCCTACAACAATTACGGCAGCGGGTATTTGCTTGCTCAATACGATGGGGCCGCCCCCATGGGCAACAACCACATCCGCTTCAACCTTTCCATCAACGACGGGCGCAAGGGTGGCTACGGTGCCATCGATGTATGGGGGCACAACGGCACCCCCTCCATGACCAGCGCCTACATCTACAACAACACTGTCTACATGACCCCACCCGCCGGAAACGGTCCCGCTTATGGGCTGCGCGCATGGCATCGCTATACAGGCATAAGGGTCTTCAATAACATTTTCTATCTGAGCGGAGACAACGTCCGCGCCGTCACTTCAACCCGCACGCAGGCAAACGACATTTTCTTTCTCAACAATGCCTGGTACCACGCTGGACCCGGCGCGCTTGACTTTACCTGGGGATCCGGGGGCGGGCAAGCGGTCTACGCGACCCTTGCCCAATGGGCCGCCGCCACCGGCCAGGAAACCCAAGGCGGCCTCCTGCTGGGCCGGGAGGGCGATCCCCGCCTCTCGCTCGCCGGGTCCATTCCCGCCCTCACCGATCCCTCTGCCCTCGCCTCCTTGGCGGCCTATCAGCTTCTCCCCGCCTCGCCCCTCATCGACCGCGGGCTCGACCTCACGCAACCCTCTTACGGCGTCCTTGATCCCGGCGCACGGGACTTTTGGGGCAACGCGCTCCCGCAAGGATTCGCTTTCGACATCGGAGCGCATGCGCGCGGCACCTCTTTTTTCGAATGGATTTCAGGCATTTCCGGTTTGGCGGAGGAAGACTATCACCCGCTGGCCGATCCCGACCAAGACGGCCTCCCCAACTTCCTTGAATACGCCTTCGTGAGCCATCCAAACGATCCCGCCGACCGCGCTGAACCCCTCCTCTCCACCGTCGACATCGATGGCCAGCCGCACCTCACCCTCACTTATCGCCGCCTCAAAGATCCTGCCGCCGCCGGCCTCGCCTACATTGTCGAAACCAGCCCCACCCTCGCCGCAGGCTCCTGGGCAAGCGACCCCGCCCTCTTCATCGGGCACGCCCTCGACACCTCCCCTGCCGACCATGATCTGGTGACCGTCCGCCTCGCTACGCCCCTCATCCCCGGTTCCCCGCAATTTCTCCGCGTGCGCGTGACCACCCTCGACTGAGGCTGCGCCGCCCGCGCGGACTAACCTCCCGTATCCATTTTTCCACGGTTGTTCCGAGGGTCCCTCGGATGCTCCTGGTTTCAGGACCGTTTGCCGGCTGTCGCGACTTTCGTGAAAGGCGACCCGCCGTCCCGACCGTCCCGTGCTTCCGGTTATTCCACAGCGTAAAGCGCGTTTTCACCTCCCGCATGAAGACCGAGGCATTGCCCATCCGCGCCTTCAACCGCCGTCGTATTCCCTCCGTCGAGCTTCTGTTCTTCGCCAGAATCACCTCCAGATCATCGGCATCCAGCCCCAACGAAGCACAGCGTGTCCCACCATAGAGCGCCCGAAAACGCCGGACCAGGCCGGCATCATCCAGATTCTCCGTCTCCTTTGGATCCAGCCGCACGAAGATGTGAAAGTGATTCGCCAGAAAGCAATACGTCAGCACCTCCATACCCGCGAACGACGCCTGCGAGCGCATGATATGCCTCAGCGCCTCCATCGCCTCCCCATCCATCAGCATCCGCTTCAGCACCACCCTCGAAATAGGGTGGTGGCACGCCAATCGCGAATACTTCAACCGACGACAATATTTTCTGCTCATTCCAAGCCCATCATCCCGGCGTATCTTCGGGCAATTATTTTGTTCAGAACATTACAAACTTCACTGACAGCTGATTGGTGGAATCCCGCAATGGCAACGTTGTTGTGCTGAGGTTGAAACCATTCCAGTAGATGCCACCCTGGTTCCGGTCATCGGTGTTTGGATTGTTGCCGGCAATTCCGATGATGGTCTTGGAACCGGTCAAGGCGGGCAGGACCGAAATGGTGACAACATCCGTGTCGCTCAAGTTGTCGTCATCAACAACGGTGAGCTCGATTTCATGAACGCCGACCTCCAGTTGCAGGGTTGGTTTCACTGCGGAGGCCACAACCTCACCATTGATCCTCCAAGTATAGGAAATGATACCGATCGGACCCAGCGGGTCATAGGACTGACTGCCATCCAGTTGCACCAGCACCGAACCGGAGTCGTTGTCGTCGCGAATCATTTGATTGAGTCCGGCGTGGGCAACCGGGGCGACCAGTGCAGGGCGGTAAACGGTGACGACCACATCCGCACTGCCCTTCATGTTCCAGGAGTCGGTCACCACCAAAGTGATGGTGTGGGTGCCCACCGGCAATATCGGTGCCACCTGGGCTCCCGTGGCGATGACGCTGTTGCCAATTTTCCATTGGTAGCGCACGATCTCATCTCCATCCGGATCGTAGGAGGCACTGCCATCGAGCGGCACGGGCATCGATCCCTTGTCTTCGCTGTTTTCAATGGCGAAGTCCGCCGGAGGCACCGCGACCGGCGGGACTCCCGGGCTGGCCAACACGGTCACCTGGAAGTCGGTCGAGGCCCGCTTGTTCCAATTATCTGTCACCTCCAGGCTGAGCGTATGCGTCCCCACCGGGAGGTTGACGTCCACTACCGGTCCCTCGGCGAGCACAATCCCGTTCTTTTGCCATTTCCAGGAAACGATGCTGTCTCCGGAGTCGGGGTCGTAGGATGCGGATCCATCAAGGGTCACAATACCGAAGCCATCGCTATCCATATCCTGCCCTGGCGAGTTGGTGGCAACAACCGGCACGGGCGGCACACCCGGTGACGGCAGCACGGTCACAGACACCGTGTCCGCGTGCTCATAGAAGAACTCGTCCAGAACGACCAGCGTGATAACTGTCGTACCCACGGGCAGGGTCAGCGTTGGAGCGGCACCGGTTGCCACTTCCACTTCGTCGATAAACCAATGGTAGGAGAAGATACTGTCTCCCTCATCCGGATCATAGGATTGCGATCCATCCAGAGTGACATCCGCAAAGCCGTCATTGTTGGGATCGGTCACCGAAAAATCCTCACCAGCATTGGCCACAGGAGCGGTATTGGAGTAAGCCGGCACCGCCTCCACAATCAATGCATTGATGTGTGCAGCCCGGTAGTTGGCACCCACATTGAGGACAAAAACCTGCTGACCGCCAACGGGTTCCGTGTTGAAAGGTCCCATGGTGCCCGCACTCCAAAACTCCGGCGCAGCGGCGGAATCCAGTGTCAGGGTTGTGCCTCCAAGGTATCGACCGGTTATGTTTGTGGTGCGCTCGTAGGTGCCACCCACATTAAAATCGGTGACCCAGCCCTGGTCTGCATTCAGGGCACGCGAGCTGAGGATCGTCAGATTGTAGGTGTAGGAGGTATCCGATACAAGTCTGACGGTGGCATTGCCATTGCGGTCTGCCGAAGCCCAGTTATCTCCAGCGTAGGAATACGTCACCGCTGCCGGAAACACATAACCGTTGTGAGAGGTCTCCATGTTGCTGCCGCGGGTATTGGTAACGAAACCGAAGGGATTGTCGCCGGTGTCCACAGTGATGTCGGTGATCGATACCCCATCCAGCGTGCGCAGGTTGCTCTTGGAAAATTGCGTGCTGCCCACCGAGTTCCAATAGTAGCCCCCGGCTGCGGTTTGGTTCAGATCGGTGGCCGGACTGTCCTTGAAATTGATCGCCACGGTAAAGCCAGTGGGAACACCCCCAACGGTCAACTTTACCGGCAATGAGGTGGACATGGCACCGGAATTATCGGTGGCACGCGCCGTGATGTCATAAATCCCCGCCGCTGGGCTCCAGAAGAGCGAGAAGGGCTGACTGCTGTTCGCGCGGCTGCCATCCCCGAGGGAGACGCCGTTGGCAAAGAACTCAAGCTTGGTGATAGAGCCATCCGGATCCGAGGCGTTTGCGGAAAGCACGATGTTGCTGCCACGCGGTATCAGCGTGTTGTTTTCGGGTGCCGCCATGCTCACCGCCGGGGGTAGATTGTCGGTGTAAACCGTAATGGTGCGGGTGGGCGAATTCGTGGAAGCACCTTCATTGTCGTAGGCCCGTGCCATGAGGGTGTAGTTCCTTTGCGTCATCGGTGCTGTCCAGGTAAAGCCATAGGGCGCAGTGGTGTCGGTCGCCACCAGCGCTCCGTCCACATAGAACTCCACCCGGTCGATGCTGCCATCAAAGTCGCTGGCATTCGCGGTGACGTTGAGCGTGCTCCCGGGCACGATCGTCACCGGTCCGGTTGGCGAAGTGATCGAAACCGACGGAGGAATGTTCTGATTGGTGGCAAAGGACAGCCGGCCGAAGATACCGGTGAGACCATCGGGCGTCGAGGCCCCCCATGCTGGCACATTATTCACAGGAATGGCGTTGCCCCGGGCGACACTGTTATCGGTGATGGTGCGCCCCACGACAAACACGCCGTTGTCGGTCGGGAAGACGCCCTTCAATTGCGTGTTATCCGCACCGATCGCCGTTCCTGCGCTGTCATAGGACCAGATCCCGGTGAGTGAGGAGGAATAGGCCAGGCGCGACAAGTCCGGCTCGAGCACCCGCACAAAGGCACTCCAGGGAGAGTTACCTTCGAAGATGTTATGGGTGTGCCGCGGTAGTTTTTGGTAGGCATTGAAGGTGGTGACCATGCGCGGCCCCACCCCCACGGTATAAACGCGGCCATCGGTTCCGACGCGCACGCTGGCCTTTTCGATCCAGGTGGAGGTGAGGTTGGGCCAACCGGCGGTTATGGCTCGGCCAACCGTCATGGATCGGTTCCGGGTAAAGCGACTGGGTCTGCGCGACATTGCGGAAATACCCCGAGACCCAGGTGCTGTTGTAGAGGGTGCCGACATCGGCATTCATGCGCCCGAGCCAACTGATGTGAATGTTCCCTTCGGAACCGGTGAAGTTGTTTTGAAAACCGTTGGCCCCGGGGTTGGCCGCGATCTGGTTGCCGGACCAGAGATTCATGGGGGCATTGCCGTGGGCGCGGCCATTGACAATGACCGTTTTGGGGTCGCTCGAATAGTCGATGGCGATCCCGTCGACATACTGGTCGGGGGGCGAACGGTGGGTTTCGGAGTTGACCCAGAAAAACTCATTTTCCGGACCGTAATCGATTACCCCGTTGCCGTTGGTGTCGGTCCATTCCGAATACAGGCGGCTCCACCACTTCCGCTCACCGTCGCCGGCATAGGCGATGACAAAGGCCTCGAAGTCAGGCTGGTGCCCTTCCGGCCCGCCGTAGACGGAGATGTCATAAAAGACGCTCTGGGCGGAGACACCGACGTAGAAATCGTTCGTCTCTTTGTCCACGGTGATGGCGGGGATGCCGATGTCCGGGCCCTGCCGGTAGCCGGTATAGCCATAGGTGACCCATCGACCATCCTTCCACTGGAAGTTGATCGCCGGCAGGAAGATGTCCATGGGCCAGCGGCCGCGCTTCATGCTCCCGTTTTCGTCGGGGATCATTTCGCGCCAGTCGCCAATGCCGGTGCCGAAGGCATCTTCTTCCCAGAGCGTGGCAGGCGTGTAGCGGTCGATGAAGACAATCTCGTTGAACTCATCGCGCTCGTAGACGACTTGGGAACGGAAGTCGCGCGGAACCGAAATCAGGCTGGCATTGGCCGTCGGGAACAACTCGCCGCGGCGCGGACCGAAGTTGTCGGGATTGGCCGGATCGAAAGCACCGGCAGTGAGATCGGTCGACCCGGCGAGGTGCGTGGCCCGCAGTTGCGGCAGGACCATCGGCTGGCCTTGGGCATCGATGATACGGATCATTTGCACATGGGTGCCGACGCTGTTCAGGCCGGTGTCCAGGTAGACCACCCGTCCATCGCCGCCGACATCCCAGGCTTGTTCGCCGACGGAGTTGCCGGAGGTGGTGGCAGAGACCGTCCACTCTAATCCACCCGGCAGGCCATTGACGAAATTGTTGTCGAGGCGGCCAACGAAATACTGGTTGTGGCTGAGCGCCCCCGAAAGGTAGAGCGTGCCCGTGGGATCGCCCGGTTTGCTCGTCTTGCGGATCCAGCGAAGATTTTCCGCGTAATCCACGGGCAGGTGGAAGAAGCCGAGGATCGTCTCCATATCGGCCGAAAGGTGCAGGAGGAAGCCCATCCGGCCGGTGCCCCGGGAAGTGAGACCGGGGGCACTGAGGGCGACCGGCACGGTTCCGGCGGGGAGCCAGTCAAGGTTGCTGGTGGCGCCCACGGCAAGGACGGTCCCGTCGCTGAGCTCATTGATGTCGAGCAGCTCCTGATAGCCGCTGCCGCCGGCATAAAAGACCGTGGCAATCGCCGGATCGGGGTCGACGGTCACTGTCACATCGCGGATGGACGTCCAAACTTCGCCCCGGTTGCTGTCCTTCACCAGAGCGCGCAACTCGTAATTGCCAAGGATGCGGGGTGTCCAGTTCATGGACCAGACTTCTCCGGTGGCATTGATCCCCTGTCCGATCTGGATATTGTTGGCATAGAACGTGACTGAGGTGATGTTGCCCAAGGGCGAATCCGGGTCGGAGGCAATCAGACTCAGTTCTGTCTGTGAATTGGCCACAATCTGCGCGTCTTGTGCAGGCTGGTTCCAGGCCGCCACCGGTAGCTGATTCGGTGTGAGCGTCACGGTGATCGCGGACGATTCGCTGATCGCCCCCATGTCATCGGTGGCACGGGCAAAGACCGTGTAAGCGCCCGCTTCCAATTGCGGCATGTTCCAGGACCAGGCAGTGCCGCTTCGGGTGGCGGCCCCACCGACGTTGCCATTGACGATCATGAGGAGCCCATCGACCTGACCGTCTGTATCGACAAAGTTACCACTAAACGGAATGGTGGTATACTCGACCCGGGTGAGGTTGCCCTCCGGCTGCAACAGGTTGACCGTAGGTGCCTCGTTGAAACCCGAAAACCCCTCTCCGGTGCGCACGCGCAAGACGTTGGATACGGTGCTCACCCCTTCGCTGTCGGTGACCGACGCATAGAGGGCGTAGTTGCCGGCATGTTGGGGGGTCCAGTTGAAACTGAAGTTGTTGCCGTCGAGCATGGCTTCACCGATCACGGCCGTGCCCGAACGGATCTGGATGGTGTCCACCGTATCGATGTTCGAGAAGGAACCACTGATCGTGACCGGCTCACCTATGGGCAGCAAAGACTGATTCACCGGGCTGTTGAGCGTGACCGTCTTCAGCGGCCGATTCAGGGGCTGACCACTGCCGTCCAGCTCCTGAAACTCGATATCGTCCCAATAGATGCGGGATCCATTCAAGCGCGGATTGCCCAGGTAAACGGAACCGGCACCGCGCACATAATTGTCGGTGCCGCTCATGACCGTTTCACCGTTCAATTTGACCGAAATCGTGTTGTCCACCCGCACCACTTCAAACTCGATCCAGTCATTGCTGGCGATGCCGGGAACCGGTGAGTTGACGATGCTGGTGACATACTGGCGGATCGTCCAGTAGACACGGGTGCCCCCGGTGTTCGTTCCGGGAGTGGTCGTCAGGTAGACCGCTTTGTTGGTGCCAAAACCAATGATCGCCGCCTGCACAAAGTCCGGGGAGCTTGGCTCGGGGTAGTGCGGCAAACGGAAACGCCCGCTGATGCGGAAGTGATCCACATTGCTGTTCGGGAGGAAATTCTGCCAATCGTAATTGTAGCTGAAGCGCTCCTTATTGAGCAGCACCACGTTGTCTCCGTCCTGAAGCAGGTCCCAGCGACTGCTCTCACCCAGATCCATTGAGTAGGTTCCGGCATCCCCGTAGACCGGGTCATCGGCAAAGCGCGCCGAACGAAACACGCGCAAGATCGGGGTGAAGGTCTTGTCCCCCGTGTTGTCTATGGCGATGGCGTAAATCGGCAGTGTGCCATTGCGGAGATTGCTGCTGGCAAGATACGTCCATGTGCCATCCGCATTGAGGGTGGCGTTGCCAAGGAAGGTATCAAAGGTGTCATCGCCGCGATTGTTCGGCCCCATCCACAGTTCAACCCGAGCCAAGGTGCCATCCGGATCATAGGCGCGCCCATTGAAGCGCAAGGCCTCGCGGAAATCAACCGGCACGGTCGGCGAGGGTGAGAGGATTTCCACAAAGGGACGCTCCGAGAGGGTCACATCCACAAGGATCACCTCCGACTGCACACCCTTGCCGGAATGCAGATTGGCAACCGCCTTGATCCGGTGGTCATACCCCACCCATGCGGTCCAATCGAAACTGAAGGTGCTGCCGGTGACCGTCGCCTGGCCCAGCAACTCGGCATTGGCATACAGGCTCACACTGCTGACATCGCCGCCGCTGTCCTCGAGGGTGCCGGAAAGGGTGATCACGGGATTGCCGCCGGAGAAAGCGGCCCCGTTTTGCGGACTGGTGATGGCTATCGCCACCGCATCCAGACTTGCCGAAACCAATGCGATTTGACGCACCGGCGAATACACGCTGCCGCTGCGAGCCTGCAGTTGATACACGCCGGGAGTGAGTGTGCTCCAGTTTGTGCTGTGCGGAGAACTGCCACTGCTGTCCACCACACTGCCATTGACCAGAAACTCCACGCTGGAACCGGTGTTGTGGCCAATCGCACTCAAGCGGATCGATTCCCCGGCAGTGTAGACGCCACTCCCGTCCACGCTCAAAGCCAGAGAGGCTGTGGCACTGGTATTGACCGTGAGGGTCAATGTCTTGGCAGGGCTCGTCCCGGAGACATTACTCGCCAACACGGTAATCGTGTACGTTCCCGCCCGCAACGGAACTCCGTCGATCGCACCCGTGTAGGCATTGAAGTTCAACCCCGCCGGAATCCCCGTGGCCCGCATCGAGCTGGCTTTACCCGTCACGCCGAAAGCAAAACTGAAAGGCTGTCCCACAGTCGCCGTGGCCACGGAGGGTCCAGTCAAGCCAGGCGCGACGGTTGCGGTATCCGCCGCCACCGTCAGCTCCACGGCGGCACTTTCGGTCGAGGCGCCGGTGGTGTCGTAGGCACGCGCGGCAATGGTATAGGTTCCGGCACTCCCGGGTTTCCAGGTTGCGCTGTAGGGAGCGCTCCGATCGATCGCAAAGACCTTGCCGTTGATGAGAAACTCCACCCGTGTGACCGCGCTCTCGGCATCGCTCGCGGTCGCGGCAAAGCTGACACTGTCTCCCACTTCGATGGTCGAGGCGAAGGGACTGGTCAAGGCCACGGTGGGCGGCGTATTGCTGCCCCGTGTGATCGAAAACTCATCGACCCGCAGGAGGAACGAACGTAGCAGAAAGTTGATACGCTGCCGGTGATGCGCCAACCCCACCGCCGCCACCTTGGTCGCATCAAAGGCTGTGGCATTGCTGATGATCTGGTATTGCGAGGGCAGGTTGATCCATGCCTTGCCTGCCAGATCGAAAGTGTTGGTTCCCGAGACAAGGGCATGATCAAGCATCGCCCAGTTGCCATGGATGTCGCGGGCGACCACGCGCGGGGCCTGCGGGAAGCTGCCGAACAGACCGCCGATGCCAATCTTGAAGCTCGTCCCGGCCAGGTTGAGGCCGTCTTCAGGCAGTTCCCTGAAGATGATGCCGCCATAGTTGAGGGTCGCATTGCGGGACTCATTGGCGATGCCGAAGTTGTTGCCGGCAATCCACAAAGAGGAGGTCTCCATCTTCAGACCCTCGTCGTAGATCAGTTTGGACTGCCAGATATTGCCCGCTTCAATCGAGTGGAACGAGCGCGGCATGGCGGTGTAGCGCGAGCGCGGCGACACCACCTGGATGCCGTCGTCGAAGACCTCGATCCGGTGGTGGCGGAAATTCACGCTCCCCGATGAGGAGACCGCCCGCACTGTCAGCTCGTGCAGACCCACCTCGGTTAGATTCAAAGTGAGGCTGGTGCCGCTGACCGGAGTATAGTTCCTGCGGTCCAGCGAGTAGTAGAACTTGAGCGGCAATTCGCTCAGCGATTGGGACAAATCGTAGCTAACCGCTTGCCCGGACACGACCCAGGTCGGCCCATCGATGGCCACAAAGATGCCGCCCTCCCGCTCGGTGCGCCCGCGCTCCCGCGACAAGCGGTCGGAGAGCTGCGCGAGGTAGAGCGAATCCGGCGCCACCCGCGTGCCGATGCGTTCGGCAACGACGCGGGGGTCATTAAAATAACCCGTGGAGAAGTCATGCGCCGCCGTGTATTGCACTGAAACGGTGTTCGGGAAGTCCGGGTGCGGGTGCAACCCCGAGACAATCGGCTTCACCGTATGGAGACTCCAGGGGCTGTAGGGCTGGACCTGATTTCCGATCCACACCGGGAACTGGTAGGGCACTTTGTCCGTTGCTTTCACCGACCAGTTCCAGAAGGTATGGTAGGGCAAAGCGTGGAGCGTCATCGCCGCCCCACCTGACCCCCCGTGCCGCCCGCCCACCACGCGGTCGTAGAGATTGGCAAAGGGCTCACCCGAGTGCAGGTCGATGCTGCAATTCGGCGGCATCACCGGGTCCAGATAGACATTCAGTTGCGCATGGTGCTGCGCGGCAAAGCCGTGATCGGTGTTCCGGATCGAGCCGTCCTCGCGGATCGTGAAGTTGTTGATGACGGCATTTTCCATGAGCGAGTATTTCGCCCCGAGAAATTTGAAACTGTCGTGGAAGGGTTCACCCTCGAGACGCACGTTGCTCACCGTCACGTTCATCGTGGCGGATAGGTTCAGCCCCGACTGCATGTTCACGAAGACGATGTTGTCGGCCCAGCCGTTGCGCACGTGCGCGAACTGCAAACCCTTGCCGTTGGCGTCCCAGCGGTCATCCCGCGGTGTAATGACAATCTCCATGCGCATGTCTTCAACGCCCACATTCGCGATATAGCGGTAGGGGAAAATCTCAATCGAATGCTCCAGCTTGTAGGTCCACTCGGCCCGCTCCTTGATGCGGATGTAGGCGCCTTCCACGGCCTCGACGGTCACCACCTGGTGGATGACAAACTCCCGCTGGATCCAGCCGTCGTTTCCGTCATGGTAAAAATCCTCGTGCTTCCACGGATCGAGCAGATCGACCACGACCATTTTGTCGCGCACGCCAAAGAGAATCGTCTGTCCGGGATAGAAGTTTTCCGGCTGGTCCACCTTGATCCGCTGCGAGCCGCGCTGAATCGTCTCCAGGCCGAGAGCCAGGCGCAGGTCCACATCCGGATAAAAGGCGCTGTTGCGCCAACCGCCCGTATACCAGTCCTGACCCGGCACGCCGTTCCAGTCGCCATAGCTCAACCCCACCCCCTTCAGTATCGGAGCGGCGATATGCACCATCGAAGGCTGCGTCCACTGCGCGAAAAACCAGTCGTATTTCGCCGCACCATAGAGGAGGGTGCCGTCTTCCCCGGAACCGGCTCCGCGCAATATAATGTTGCTGTAGCGCACCCAAAGCGGTGCGGCCGAGCCATCGGAATTGAGGAGGTAGCGCCCGGCATCGAACTGTATGATCCCGCCCCCATTTGCCCCCGCCGTGTCGATGGCCCGCTGGATGGCCACCCGGTCATCGATCCCGTCGTCCGGAAAGGCCCCGAAATCGCGCACATGGTAGACCGGCAACTGCGCGGCCGTCACCCGCGGCGGGCTCTGCTCACCGTGCGCGAAACCGGCGAAACTGAAGTCCGGCAAAATGGCGTTGGCCGGATCGGCCTGCCATTCCTGGAAAAGCTGCGATTGCGGCTGCGCCGACAGCAAGCCGAGCGAGAGGAGAAAAATACCAGCAAAGCCAAACCAGGCCCTGGGGGTAAGGGGTCGTTCAGGGGAAAACATACAAGGACTACTCTAGCAGCCTGTCGGACTTAGGAGGATTCCACCTGTTCGATGGGATTTGCAGG
>JAFIGE010000249.1 GCA_020831585.1 Opitutales bacterium
CCGGCGAGGAAGACACCGTATTGGTTTTCGTATTGCCCGACGAATTGCTGCAAAATCACCGGCAACGGCATCTTGTAGGTGGACTGCAAAAACACATTGGGGCCGATGAAGCTGTTCCACGCACCGAGAAAGACCACGAGGCAAAAGGCCCCTGTGATCGGGCGCACGAGCGGAAGGGCGATTTCATACCAGATGCGCAGCTCCGAGGCCCCGTCGATCCGTGCGGCCTCGAAGAGTTCTCTGGGCACGCGCATCATGGCCTGGCGGTAAAGGAAGATGCCATAGGCCCCCACCGCGCCCGGCACGAGGAGGGCGAAAAAGGTGTCCATCCACCCGAAACTCACGACCATGCGGTAGACCGGCGCGAGGAGAAGAATGGGCGGGATCATCATCGAACCCAGGACGAGGAGAAAGAGCGCCTGCCGCCCGCGGAACGAATAAACCGCAAAGGCAAAGCCCGCCATGGAACAAAAGGTCACCTGCAGGAGGGTCTGCGTGGTGGCGAGAAAGACCGAATTGAAAATGTAGAGGAAAAACGAATACGTGCCGTGCACCGTCTCCTGCGGGGCGAGGAGCGTGCGCAGATTGGAGAGGTTGATCGTCTCGGCGGACCACTCCGCGAACGGCGGGAGGAAGACGTATTCGTTGAGGACGGAGGGATCTTTGAAAGTGGCGAAAACGAGCCAGACAAAGGGCGACAGAATAAGGCACGAAGCGATGATGAGGACGGACCGGCGGGCAAGGTTGGCGGCAGCGGTCGCGCGCCCCGCGAGCACCAACCCGAGCAGGATCGCAAGCAGAAGCAGGAGAACGGCGTGGAGCAGGTTCATCCGTGGTCCCCTCCTTTCGATACTTTGATCTGCACCATGGAAATCAGGAAAATGGCCATGGCGAGAATCCAGCCAACAGCCGCACCGAGGCCCAGGTCGCCCGCGATGAAGGCGTGGTTGTAGAGATACATGACGAGGGTGAGCCCCGCGTTGTCCGGCCCGCCCGTTCCCTGGAGGAGCGCAAAGGGCAGCTCAAAGAGCTGGAAGGAGCCGATCGTGCTCATGATGACGACAAAGACCGCCACCGGCTTGATCGCGGGCACGGTGACGTGGAGGAAGCGCTGCCAGGGTCCCGCACCGTCCACGCGGGCCGCGTCCATGAGGTCCGGCGAGACCGATTGGAGGGCGGCGAGAAAGTAGATCATGTTGAAGCCGACATACATCCACAGGGCGGTGAGGATGATGGCGGGCAGGACAAAGGCGGGATTGGAAAGCCAGTTCACCTCGAGGCCCCACCCGGTGAGGTATTGCAGGAAGCGGTTGATCATGCCGAAGCGCGGCGTGAAGAGCACGGCAAAGAGAATTCCCACGAAAATCGGCCCAACCAGAAAGGGCGAAAAGATGACGAGCCGGAAGAAGCCCTTCGTGCGGTCGCCTTTGGCGTTGAGGAGCATGGCGAGCCCGAGCGAGAGGGGCAGTTGCAGAAAGACGGAAAAGGCCGCGAAGATGAGCGTGTTGCGCGCGGCCCGGTAGAAGTCCGGATCGGAGAGAACAAACTGGAAATTTTCCCAGCCGATCCACTCCACCGCGAGCGCGCCGCTGCTTTGCTGAAAAGCCATGACCCCGGCAAGGATCACGGGATACAAAAGGAAGGTGCCCATGACCACGATCGTCGGGAGCAGGAAGAACCAGGCCGGGCTGAAATGACGGGTCAAGGGGCTGCTCATAGCCGTTCCTCCTCGCTAAGAAAGCGGTCGCGCGCGATTAACTGCTCGATGTCGCGCTGGATCACCACCAGCTCCTCCATGACAAAATCAAAGCGCGCCTCCGCGTCGAGTTGGCGGGCCTGACGGCGCAGACGGGCGAGGACGTTGCCGATACGGTCGAGAGCGAGGCCGTAGAAGGGCGAGGGGTGGATCACGGGCACATCCCCCGCCACCTCGATGAAACGCCGCCCGAGCGGCTCCTGCCAGAAGGCGTTGACCTCATCGAAGACCGGCAGCTCCCACGCCCCGGCAAAGGGCGGGATGATGTTTGTGCGCCGGAAGGAGCTTTCCAAAAGGGTCTCGTTGAGGGCGAGGAACTCGGCCAGCCGCCAGGCCAGCCCGGGATTCTCCGATTCCCGCGAGATGAACATGCCCGTGCCCCCGAAGGTGGAGGTGCGCCCGCCCCCCTTCTCCCATGCGGGCAACGGCATCAGTCCAAACTTTCCTGCCATCCCCGGCATGTCCATTTCGATCTGCCGCGTGCGCCAGTCCGGCACCATGATGAACACCACCAGATCACTCGTGAGGGCCTGGGCGAGGTTCTGCCCCCAGCCCGCCGGAAAACTGATGCGGGTCGGTCCCGACGTCTGTTCATGATACCACACAATCAAATCCGCCAAATCCGCATTGTGCATGAGCGGGCGACCACGTGCATCGAAAAGATCGATGCCGCGTTGCGCGATCAGCATCTGCGTCAGCTCCGGATTGCCCGAGAGGCTTAGGTCGATGGCGTAGCGGTCAATGATCCCATTGCCTGTGAGATCGGCCACGATCTTCTCACGCGCGACGGCAACAAAGCGGTCCCAGGTGGTCAGCTCCGCCGGGTCGATCCCCAATTCGTCCAGAATGTCGCGCCGATAGGCCAGCATGACCGGATGCACATCTTTGGGAACGGCAAAGTGCCGGCCCGCGCGCGTCCACAGTTCCAAGCGCCCCGGCGCAAACTGGTCGATCAGGCCGGTGGCTTCGAGGCGCGCGTTGAGGGGCTCGAAGGGCACCAGATCGATCGGGCCGCGCACGAGCGCACCAAACTGCGACCGCTCGAACTCCACCAGATCCGGCATTGGCAGACCCGCGATCCGAATGGCCTGCAAGCGGTTGCGGAGGGAGTTCCAGTTCAACAGCGTCATGTGTACCCGCGCGCCCTCCGCCGCCTCAAACTCCGGCAGGACCGCACGGTAACGCTCATAGTGCGCCCTCGAAAAAACGAGAAAGTGCAGATCGGGCGGGGGCGTGGCGGCAAACTGCGCCCGCTGCACCCCGATGTAGCCCGCCGCCGTGGCCGCCATAACGACCAGCGTGAGAATCACTTTGCCGGGGGGGAAATGCATTTCGGAAAGGAGCCAAAAAGATGGAGCAAACAAATCGGGGTACACCCATGAAAAGGCGTTCTTGAGGAGATACCTAAACTGAACAAAGCCT
>JAFIGE010000250.1 GCA_020831585.1 Opitutales bacterium
CGTATATCGATTTGAACCCGGTGCGGGCAGGGCTGGTGGAGGACGCGGGCGACTACGGTTTCAGTGGTTTCGGGGAGGCGTGCAAGGGTGGCTCGGCTGCGCGGCGGGGGATTGCCCGGATCGAGGGCCAGATGACTTGGGCAGCGAAATGGCATGAGCGCTACCGGGCGCGTTTATGCAGTCGGATGGGTCCGGGAGCGCGGCTTCTTCGAAGAGACCAGAGGAGCGCGGCAGCCGGTGCAACGAAGGAGAACGCGATGCCCGGCGCGGGTCTGTCGGAAGAATCGGGGCTTCTTTCGAAAATCCGCGCTTTCAGTGAGAGCTGGGTGGTGGGCTCGGTTGCTTGGGTGGAGTGTTTCAGCGCGGTTGATGGCTGGCTGGGGTTTCGCAGGGAAAGGAAGGCGAAACCGATTGTGGAGGACGGCGGTGCCGACTTCGCGAAGGTCGCGACCGTAGTGAAACGCCGCTGAACCAGCCTCTATTCGAGTGTGGCAACCTCTTTTTGATCACACCCTCACGGGGGATCATGAAAAACTCTGTGATTGCACCCCGAGCCGGAGCTGAGCGGGAATTTTGTTGGAATCCCGTGTCCATAAGTGGCTGAAATGATCCATTTAGGGTAATGATGCCTCTGGCGTCGGAGATGCCCGCTTCACTCTCCCTCGATAAGCGAGTTGGCCGCTTCCTCCCCCTGGCGCATGGCGGTGTGCATATTCGGGTAAGAAAATCCCCCTTGGCGCCCGACGGACCGGAGGTTGGGGCAGCGCTTCACCCACGCGCGAAAAGCCTCCCAATTCGGCTCAAACCCTTGGCGAAAGACGGGGTAAGCTTCGGCGTTGCGGAGGATGTCTCTGTGAAGGAGCGTCGCCTCCGGGGGGAGCAGCTTTTCGGTTCGCGCTTCTTCGATGATCTGTGTCCATGCGGATTCGTGTCCCTCCCAGAAGGCATCACCGCGCTCACACATGACCTCGAAGAGGAGCAGGGTGGCCCCATCGGGAGATACGCGCAGGCCCGCATTGCGCGGTTCGCTCACCCGGTGAAAACGGCGCTCGCGAAAATAGGTGTAGAGGCAACCGGTCACCGGGCCGCGATCCAACAGCACCGCGTAGACCACCATGGGTCGATACTGCAAGGCTTGCACAGCCGCACTGACGGATGCCGGGGGAGCCGGTTGGCAGTATTCGACGAAGGCCGCTGGGGGGATCGTCGAAACGAGGGCATCGACGGACCACGTGGACACAGCTCCATCGCCTTCTGTCAAGGAAACCTGCCGAACCTCCTGCCCTGCAAAGTGAATCGTCTGCACGGTAGCGGCTGTCGAGATTTGACCGCCGAGGCGAATGATTTCCCGGGCAATGGCCTCCGGCAGGGCGCTCGATCCACGCCGAGAGTAGACAAGGATCTCGTCATCCAGGGCCGACTCGACCTTTGGTGCCGGAATGGGCAGACCGCACCGTCGCAAGAAACGGCGCACCGCATCGATGGCCGAGAGACGGGGCATCTTGCTCTTGATGAACGTCGCCGACAATTCGCGGGGGTGGCGAGCCCAGTAACGGTGCGTGAAGGATTCGAAAAACAAGCGGTAGAGGTGCGTGCCGTACAGTTGGATGAGCGCCTCCTCGGCGTTGGACGGTTCCGGCGGAGGGCGGACGCGGTTGCGCAACCCGGTCCATGCGAGGCCACAGACGCCGCCCAACATCTCCATGAAACTCAGCGAAACCAACAGATCGGAGAACTTCAGAGGGTAACGGAAGGCCCGACCGCGCCAACGAATCTCCGCATTCAGCGGCACTTCCACAGCCTCCTCCCCCATCAATTGCACGAGATCATCACGCAGCTCCTCGTCAAAACCGTGCAGCATGTGAACGCCGAAGTCCTGGGGATTGCCACCTGAGCGGGGACTTGCCGCCAACCCCCCGACCCAAGCCTCCCTTTCGATCACGCACACGGACCAGCCCGCCCGCGCAAAGGTGAGGGCGGCCCTCAATCCACATACGCCCGCACCCAGGACGACTGCGGATCGCTTGCTTTCCGGTGTTCCCGGTTGCCGTCGTTCTGCGCCGTTCATTCCCTGGGAGAAGAAACTTCCTGCGCCGCCAGCAAAGTAGTCAGGGCCGGATGGAGGATGTCCACATCATCATGGGTTAGGAAGGCCCCGGCGGGGACTTTCTTCCGGACAACCGCTCCCGGTGCGTCGTGAAACATCCAAACGGGCAGGCGCGTGTCGCCGGGCTCTATCTGCCGCAGCTCCCCGCGCACGAGCGGCGAACCAATGCCGTGCACAAGAGCCTCCCCCGACTGCAAGTCCACTTTAGCCACGGCGAAGACGTCGTTTGCCCGCGCCTTTTCCGCGCCGGGCGAGAGCACGGCCCGCCCATCAAGCGCGGCGAGGGCAATGGCATAGGGCGTTTCCACATGACAAAGGTGACAGGGCCGGTAATGGAGATAAAAAGGTCCGGGTCCCAGCTTGTAGTAATCGAGAAGGAAGCGTTCGCCGGGATCTTCCTGGTAGCCGATCACGTAAACGCCGCCGCCCGGACGGGCACCGAGCAAATAATCTACCTCGGGGCGACCGCGCGCGGCCTCCAGATCAAAGAGGTCCAGAGCCTCCTCGACCGTTTTGGCGCGCGGACCGCGCATTCCATCGGAAGGCGTGCGCAGGTCGCGCGCGTTGCCGATGAGCGCCATCTCAATGGCGAGCTTGGTGCCGTCGGTGTAGGCACAACAAGCCCGTGGATCAAGCCGACGTTTGGCTGCCTCGGCGGCGAGCCCCGCAGGTGTTGCCGCACGGTCAAGAAACCCCTTGATATTCCCGGCCTGGACGGTTTCCCAGCCCCACAGTTCGGTTTCATCGAGCAAACGGGCGAGGACGCCGTGCTGATCTCCCGCATCGCTCGTGGCGACGAGGCCCGCCTCCGCCGCTTCGCGGGCGACCAACTGGCCAAAGGCGAGATCGGCCTCCGCGTTCATCCAGACAACATGGGCACCTGTGCGCACCGCCACGCGGGCAGTCTCTGTGGCGGCAGTGATGGCGGTGGAGGCCTCGACAAAGACATCCACGGGATCATCCTCCAAAAGGAGCGTTGTTTCCCGTCCGCTTCCCGCCCTCGCGCCGCAAGCGGCTAGCAGCCTGTCGGCTTTAGGAATGGCACTTTGAACGCGGTCATTGAGTTC
>JAFIGE010000251.1 GCA_020831585.1 Opitutales bacterium
CGGTTATGCAGCCGGATGGGTCCGGGAATGCGGCCTCTTCGGAGAGACCAGAGGACCGCAGCAGTCGGCGCAGCGAAGGAAAATAAGATGTCTGGAGCGGGTCTGGCGGAAGGACCGAGGCTTCTCTCGAAGATCCGCGCTTTCAGTGAGAGCTGGGTGGTGGGGTCGGTAGCTTGGGTGGAAAGCTTCTGTGCGCCCAATGGCTGGCTCGGGTTTCGAAGGGGAAGGAAGCCCAAACCGCTCGTGGAGGACGGTGGTTCCGACTTCGCGACGGTCGCGACCGTGGTGAAACGCCACTGAAAAATGTGACAACCTTTGTGATCACACCCCGCTGAAATTCGCCCGAAATTTGGAGATCGACAAATGAATGAGAATGCGCAACTGTTATCTGGTTTTCGTTTTGTATCTGCTTCCGGAATTCTGGCGGCACATCTCTCTGCAAACTAACTACATGGCCGCGCAACTGCGGTCTTTCATCACCACCTATCTATCATCTGCTATGAAAAAACTGTTCAAATCCGGATCGTTGCTGGTCCTGTTTGTTTTCCTCTCTTCGTCGCTGAACGCGCAATCGCCGTCCGTCATCTTCACCTTCGATTTTTCCGGTTCTAATCCGGAGCAGCCCACTTTCGTGGGTTCCGGTTGGGTGGTCAGCGCCCTGCAGCTCACCGGCAACGGTTTCGCCATCACCAACGCCGGGGTGGAACTCGAATCCTCCCCCTTTCAGAATTTGGTGTGGGACACCAACGTCGATCCCATCAACCCGAACAGCACTGGTTTCGCGGAATTTTCCATCACGAACCTAACGGGGGTGACGCAAACCCTCCAGTGGGTCGACTTCCTTGGCTCCTCCCCGCCGTGGCCTGATTACACGGGGAATTGGGAATTTTATCTCGATTCCGACATCAATCCGGTCAGTCAGTTTGTTGCCAGCGCGGTTGCGATTCCACCGACCGTCATGCCGCTGCAGCTCTACTTTCCGCCGTGGGCGGACTACAAGGTCTCCCATGGCGAGACCATGACCTTCAACCTTCGCACGACGAACAGCCAGGCTGGCGGCCATGAGGTCTTTCTGGAGTATCTTGAAATCGCCGCCATCCCCGAACCCCAGACATTTGCCTTCATTGGCGGCATGATCGCTCTCTGATTCTGCCTGCTGCGGCGCCGCAGGGCGTGATTCACCCACCTGCTTTTCCGGCCTCCCCCCAAGTCGGGACTGTACCCCCCCTCCATATCGGCTATCCCGCCGGGCGGGCGTCTTGCCCTTCAGGCTCAGGACTCTTGATCCATCGCTTTTCCAAGATGATGAGTGTTAGCTAGAACACTTTGTTTGCGAGGCGGTGGTGATCGCGAAAGGGCGAGCGCGTATGTATACGGTATGGAGATGAGGCGGCATCAGCGCTTGTCCGGCGCTTTGAGGTAGGGGTGCTTATCGAGCAGGGCCCGGAAAGCATCGGCTTCGTCCTCGTCCATTCCCGTATCTCCAGTTTGCCCAGGGCATTGGCGGGCAGTTCATGTGCGATTTTTGGTGAGTTCATCCCATCATGAGATCGTGCAAGACCGCGCCCGTGTTTAGCACTTTCTGTAAGTTCCTTCAGTTCAGCTTATTGCTTCACTGGGAAAAAGTGCCCTGAGGGACGGTTTTGCGCAGACCCGATCGTCCGTTGGATTCCGCTGTAGCTGCCTTTGCCAAAAGGCGGGGTGTGTGGCGTGATCTGGTCGGCGGGTGTCCACGCTTTTGCAAGCGCGGCTACGGGGAGGTGCGCCGAAAGTCCGACGGTGGACAGCCGACGCGTTTCTTGAAAATGGCGCTGAATTGCTTGCTGTTCTCGTAACCGCACTTTTCGGCGATCTGCGGAATGGTGGCCTCCGGCTCTTCGAGGAGGAGGCGTTTGGCCGCTTTGATTCGGATGCGGAGGATTTCCTCGTAGGGGGAGTGCCCGAAGGATTCGCGGAAACGGGTTTCGAGGACCCGTCGCGACATCGCCAGGCGGCTGCGCAAATCCTCCACGCGGATGCCTTCGCAGGCGTGTTCGCGGATGAAGCGCATGGCCTCCCGCATCCGCGGATCGGCGGCATGGAGCACGTCGGTGGAGGCCCGCGCAATCAGTTGCAGCGGGGGAACGGTGACGAGCGACTGCGGCACTTTGCCGGTTGTCACCCATTTTTCGAGGGAATCGAGGGCCGTCAGGGCGATGCGGTCGAAGTCCTGGCGGATGGAGCTGAGGAGGGCTCCGTTGGCGAGGACGGAGAGATCGTCGTCGTCGGCCCCGAGAAGAGCGAGGGGCTGGGGGATGTCGACCGCCGCCGCCTTGGCCAGTTGGGAAAGGCGCAGGGCAAGCTCGTCGTGCACACAGAACAGGCCCGTGGGCTGATCCCCGATGGCGCGCAGGCGCTCCATGAGAAGGGGGTGCTCTCCCTGAACCGCACTCTCGGGAATATCAAAAATGTCCACCGGGGAGTTTGGACGGTTTTCCCGCAGGCGTTGGCGAAAGCCTTCTTCGCGCAACACGGCAAAATGATGCTCGCGCCGCCCACAGTAAAGGAAGGCCTCCATGCCCAGTTCGACAAAATAGTCCGCCGCCATGCGCCCGATGCCGATGTTGTCGTCGGTCACCACAGGCACGGGGCAATCAAACATGCGGCTGGAGACATTGATCACAGGGACCTTCGCGCTGTCGAGGAAAGGGCGGTCTTCCTCGGCGTAGAAGCCGATGATACCGTCGATCTGGCGAAGGTCCTTATAGCCTGCGGGCGTGCGCTCGAGCATGCGGAAGGCCCATCCCTCGCGCCGGGCGAGGGCGACCTGGAGAGCGCGGAGGACGCCCCGGCCGTAAGCCGCGCGCAGAAGCATATCGATACCGATGATCATGAAGGGATCCTCTTAAAAAAAGGAAAGCATGCAGCGCGCGGAAAAGAAGGAAAGATCGCTCTGCGCCTGGGGGGTATCATGCGCAAAATTTATGAATCTCCTTCCACTCAAAGGCAACCATCCAAATCCAAATCGACGAAGCGCAGCGAAGATGGCATAGCAAATCGAAATCGAAATCGAAATCGACGGTTTCCAAAGCGCCGCGCCGCGCCGCACTCCAAAGGGCGGGCGGGTCTGCGCAGGTGCGCGGGTCTGCGCCGCAGGCTGTGGAGTGCGGGGCTCTGCACCGCTT
>JAFIGE010000073.1 GCA_020831585.1 Opitutales bacterium
GCATCGCCTCCATCGCCTCCTCATCCATCAGCCGCCTTTTCTGCACCACCCTCGATATAAGGTGGTGGCATGCCAGCCTTGGATACTTCAGCCGCCTGCAATATTTTCTGCTCATGATGCCACTCAAATACTTGCCCAGCTTCTGTCAATGCTGTAATATTCAGAACATTTAAAAAAAGTTTCTAATGCCGCTATTTTTGCTCAACGGGCCGCAGCGCCGGTCGAACTCTGTGATTGCACGCAGGGCGCGTGGGTATTTACAGAGTGTGAAAATGAGGCTGATACCGCTTGGCCCTTGGGTGGTCTCTTTATGGGGCGGGACTCCGGCGCTCAAACGCTTCATACGTTCCGTCTGAATTTTGCCAACCGTGTCCGTGCGGTTTCAGCAGTGTAAGGAGTTCTGGACTCGGGGGACTCCCGCATCCGCTCAGTCGCGGGTCACGATAAGGCGGGCGAAAACAGCCCCGTCGATTGCGGGCAAGGGAACGCTGGCGGCATCTGTCGAACCGGTTCCGCTCCAATAAGGAACCGCCCCCCAATCGGCACCATCGGTGCTGATCCAAACTTGATAGCGGAGCCGGGAATCATCGATACGGTTGAAGGTGAATGTGAAAGAATCGCCGGATTCATGATCTGGTTTCTGGATACGGGGAAGGATCTGCACCGCCCCCGAGAAGCGATCCCCTCCCAGGGCATAGCGTAATAGATGGGAGATACCGCCGGTTTCGTCATTGTGTCCGCCGGTGAGCCCCTGTGCTTCCGCCCAAATCGCGTATGCATCTTCAGCGGCGGGCATCAGTGAACTGAGAAGATGGATGTAAGCCGATTGATAATAGATGGCGGGCTCGGTGATCTCCCAGGAATTTTCCGGCCAAAATCCGTTCCAATCCAGGTAGGCCTTCTGCGGGGGCTGGTCGCGGATGGCGGCGATGTTGCCGGTGTATTGGCGATTGGGACCGCCCACAATGTAGCCGGGGGCAGGCCCATACAGTGAGGTGAGGGCATGGCTCCAGTCACTGTCGATACGAAACCAATGGTGATACATGGCGTTGGCCGAGCGGTCGGCTCCGAAGGCATACATGTTGCTGAGATAGACCATGCCCATCGGATTGACCCCGTGCAGATAGTGCAAGTAACCCATCGCGGCATCGCGGTGAGCGGATGCATGCGCCGGATCGAGACCGAGGAGGTTGACATTCATGAAAATGGTTCCGGCCTGGGCCTTGGAGCGGTTGGAGCCCCAGACGTAGTCGGCGTCCTTGAGGTAGGCCCGATAGGCGTCCAGGCGGTTGTTCCAGGCCCTGAGAAACTCCGCCCCGTTGATCGAGGAGGTCATCCGCGCCCTGATAAGATCAACGGTTGAAGGCGTGGCCCCGGAGAGGCTGGCATAGTGCGCGAGCGCTTTCTGAATCTCCGCCTCAAAGGGATAGAAAAAGCTCCATTGGATGGGACGAACTTGCCCAATGTGCGTATCAACAAAATCACGATAGACACTGGAATCCGTGCGCTCAAAGAGCATAACGGCTGCCATGATGCGGTTCATCAGGGTGTCGTAGGCGTCGCGCACGGGACTGGCGGACTCAAAGCCGGCGTTATTGAAGGGCACATTCGGATGGGCGAGGGTCCAATCCCACGCAGCCACGGCGGCGTTTTCGAGGGAAAGCGCGTAGGCACCCAGGCCAACGCTGTCGAAAACGGTCGCCCCGAGGGCAAAAGCGGCGGCAGCGGCGGCTGTGGCTTCGGTGGAAACCGGGCCGTAGTAGCGCGGGTAGTGGTCGGCGCTCGGGGGTGCGGCACTTTGATGCCGGGTGACGGAGACTTTTCCAAGGATCGCGCCATTCGCCTCCTGCATGCGCAGGAGCCAATCCAGTCCCCACTTTACCTCGTCGATGATGTCGGGGATGCCGTTGCCCGATTCCGGAATCCCAAAATCATCAGTAAAGACATCGGGGCGCTGGAGGTAGGCGAGCAGCAGCTCCACAATCACCCGCGCCGTCCACTCGCTGTATTTATTATAGTCACCGGCATCAAACCACCCTCCCCTCAGGTCGCGTTCGAGGTCGGCATTGCCGGGGTCCCCAACCGGGCGGCTGTGCGCATCCTGCGGGTGAGAGGCACCATCGGCCCAGTTCGGATGGGCGTAGGGAGCCTCCTTGGCGAAGCCGGAGCGTTGATAGAAAAACATGCGCACGGCCTGGCGAAGAAGTTCGTCATAAACGCTCCCGCAGATGGCGAAACTGTCGGAGTGGGCATCGTTGGCGGGATCGTGGACGCGGTAGAGGCCGGGCTCGCTGACGCTGGTGAAATCGAACCACCAGACGCGGTCGCCCGACTGGGCATGGGTGGCGCCTCCATTCCAGGCGGTCGGTGGGGCGGAAAAGACCACGGCCCCATCATCCACGCGGCGCAGCTCCAGAACCGCCCCTGGAGTAAAGCTCTCAGCCGCGTTCCAGCCCACCTGGGGATCCGCGATAACAGCTACCTTGGTCGCATCGGGCAGGTAGCCAAACTGATCCACGCGGATCAAATCGGTGTGGGTGGAGGCAAAGACGCTGGCCACAAGCGATAAATGGGCGGCGAAGGTGAGGGTTTTGCGAATCATAAAAAGTAAGGGCAAGGATTGCAGGGGCAAAGGACCATTTCAGACGGATGCCGACCCTTCATGCGGAGGGAGGTATGTGTCCACTGCGGAGAATCTCCATGAAGCAGCCCAGAGAAGTCCCCTCACGGGCGATCGCCAACTGTGGGGTCACTCAACGTTCAGAATCCACCCCCTTTCCTGGCACACCCCTTTTGCTTCACCCTGATTTCCGATGTGCCGCAGCCTTCCTGCTGCGGTTTTCCGAGAAATTGCCCACACAACTCTGTTCCTCACCGATGAAAAAGCTCCTCCCTATCCTGATCTTTCTGAGCCCGCTGCCTCTTTTCGTCAGCGCCCAGACGAACCTCGTTGACACCGACTTCACCGAGCCCCTTGGCGACGATGTTTTCGGGTATGCCTGGGCGGCCAACGAAGCGGGCATGCTGTGGAATGAAGGAAACCAGCAGGTTATCACCGAAGGCGGGCGCGTCGAGTTCAGCTTCGACAGCACGGCGGCAGGCGGATGGTTTGGAGGAGCCGTGGGGGTTTACCGGTTCATTGAAGCCATTCCTGAGAACCTGCACCTTTCCGACCTCTCCCTGAGCGTCGATCTCTCCGTCCTCGGCGGTCTCGATGCCGGGCGCGGGAGCGTTCGCATCCAGATCGATTTGGAGGATTCCACCCGTCCAGAGGCAAGCGGCGCCACCTTTCTGAAAATTCGCAGCGATGAGCTGATGGTGGGGGAAGGCGTCGAGTCGATTACCTTTCCGGACCTATCCGAATTTGAGTTTGTCCCCGACGACACCATTGGCCTGACCTTAGAGGTCATGGAAGCAGCGGCAACCCAACCGTTGCCCCTGGATGGGCTCATCGTTTGGCTGGAGGTGGGGGATGGTGCGACCCACTTTGGCAACACCGCCGGAAACAGCATCCGCCTGCACCAAATGGTTTTGAGCACCCCGTTGAGCTTGCCGGACCCGGAGCCCCCCGCCGCCCCCTCGAACCTATCCGCCACGGCCGTCGGCCAGAACCGCATCGATCTCACCTGGACCGACAACAGCAGCGACGAAACCGGCTTCCGCATCGAGCAATCCACTGATGCCGGAGCCTCCTTCAACCTTCTCGCCAACGTCGCGCCCGACACCACTTCCCACTCGCACACCGGCCTCGCGGCCGCCTCTACCGTCACTTACCGTGTCCGTGCGGAGAGCGATGCCGGAGTCTCCGATTGGTCCAATGTAGCCACCGCCACCACCGATTCAGTCACGGACCCGGAGCCGGACCCAGAGCCCGTGGACGCCTCCCACTATCCTTTCGCCATGGACGATTTTGCCACGGATCAGACGAGCGGGTTCGTTTGGACATGGCTGGGGTGGGTCTGGCTGGATTTCGACATCCATCCTTTCATCCACAGTTTCGAGATCGGGTGGCTCGCCTTCTCAGGCACGGCAGAGGAACTCTTCCTCTACCACATGGAGGAAGCGTGGCTCTTCACCTCCAAGGATATATTCCCATTCGCTTACGGATACGCGGAGGAGGCCTGGTTTTACTTCGAGGATGGGATGCTCTTCCCTCTTTGATCCCGAGGTCGGCACTCTGTGCTTCAATCAATTGATTCTTGGATTTCGAGAGCAGCCCGGGCATCCAATGGAAAAAAGGCCACACCCTACCGAAATCTTTCTCCACAACCCCCATGCTCTGCGGGTCGCCTTTGATATTGGCGAGGGTCGGTTGCGTTTGTGGTGGTCGCCCCTTGCCGGTCAATCAACGGACGCCTATGACCGCAACTTCTCCAACCGCGACGACCACCTCGAAGTCTTTGCCTCGATCACTTTGGCCGGTTGCGGGTGGGATGCCTTCACGCGCTGCGATTACGATCCGTATCACAGCGTCCTCCATTTCGGGGACCGCGCCCTTCATCTTCTGATCCGGGCGGATGCGCCCGCGCTGGTCATTTGGGTGGAGGCGCCCGAAACCATGGTCGACCTGAAATCGCACCGCTACGACGAGGTCGTCCAAGCGGATGAACGAACGCTTACCCTCCGTCACGCGGAGCCGGCCCACACATTCGAATTCGTTGCCGCGCTCGGTCCGGGGGGCGGGACGCTGCGGCACTCGCCCTTTCGCGGGAAGTGGACACGTCACTACACACAGGGGGTCCTTGCGCGGGGACAGGTGCTCGTTCTCGGGGTCGCCTTGGCCGCCAATGGAAGCGGCACCCACCGGCGCATCCACCAACTGGCGGACGATCCCCCCGAAACGCACCTCGCGGCCATCAACGCCGCCCTTGCCCCGCAAGAAGCGATGGGCCGGACGAGCGGGGGAACGGGCGGCGAAGCCCATGCCTTCCGGGATGCACTGGTGCGCGGGCTCCATTCCATGATCGACGAGTCCGGTGCCTTCCGAGCCTCCCTCAAAGCCATCTATTACCTCATCTGGGTACGCGATGCCGGCTTCGCCTTTGCTTATCAGACGGCGGCGGGCTGGCCGCACAAACTGGGCGAACTCTGTCGACTCCTTCTCGACAACCCGACCGTGGCACGGGGCGAAGGCGTGCCGGAAGGTCGGATGTTTGCCCAGTTGATCCATCCGGACTACGGAAAATACGAGGAAGACGGCATCTACTACGTCCTCTGGACCGTCTTCACCCATTGGACGCAGACGGGGGAACGGAGTTTCCTCAGCGATGCCGACCGTGCGCTCCTCGAAGAGGCCATGGGTTGGGTGGAGCGGCGCTGCTTCGACGCGGAAGCCGGGCTCTTCGGGGGATACTTCGCGGATGAGACCCCCGCCTACCGTTCGAGAGACTACGGCTGGGACCACGCCATCGGCCAGCCTGTGGGCGACGACCAGATTCGCCACGAGGGCCACCGCGTTGTCCGCAGCTATGACATTTACCTCAACACCCTCATGCACACGGCTTACACCTTCCTCGCTTCCATGAGTGCGGAAGAGGAGGTGGCCGCAAACTACGCCGCCAAGGCCGCCCATCTTTGGGAGCATCTGCAAGACCTCTACGCCGACCGCCAAAACGGTCTCCCGCCCTACGGTGACTTGCTTTGCGAGAATGGGAAAATGCGCCGCGCACGCCCATGGGGTCCGGCCAGCTCGACTTACATTTGGGCGCTGGCCATGCCCAACTTCCTTCCCCTCGATGACCGCGATGCCCTCCACGGTGCCCTCCTCGAAGCCATTCTGGCCAAGCCCGAAATGCATTGGATCAACGGCATCTGCGCCGCCGTGGCCGCCGCCGACCCGTGGGTGCATGAAGAAGATCGCCTCCGGGAAGTCCTCGACCGCGTGCGCGCGGAAGCGATGAAGGCCGGACGTTTCCTCCCCATGGGCGGTGCCATGCCCGAGAAACTCGGTGCCCCGGAGGGAGACCTTCACCATGACATCCGGCCCCAGGGCTTCGCCATGGCCGCGTGGCTGGGAGCCTGGGCCTCCCTTGGCCTGCGGCGTCTACCCCACGGTCTTGCCCTTCGCCCGACGAAGGCCTTTGATCGCCTCGAAAACTACCCTTGGCGCGGGCGGGTTCTGCACTTCGTTTTCGGGCCAACAAGCCGCGCCCTCGCCCTGGAGATCGAAGGCAAGCATATCGAGCACACCCTGCAGGTGCCCACACACGCTTTGGAGGCCGGGGAGCAAACAGTGCGGCTCATTGAGTCGACAACACCGGGCACCCCCCTTCTTCTCCGTTCAACGGTGGAACTCCTGTCCGTTGAGAGGAAAGGAGATGATCACATCCTGTATCGAATCCATGCATACGGTCTCGCCGAAATGGTCTTGGCGAACCTCCCGAACGCGGTGGTCCTGAGGGATGAGCAGCGACAACCGATCCCCCTCACCCGCTCTCTCCACGCTGATCGAACCGAGATCCGATTCTACCTGCGGGGAAGAGGGGAACTCTCGGTGGAGGGCTGAATGGCCCCCGCGACTCTGGTCAACCATTCCCGAAAGTCCACATCATGCCGAAACCCACACACAGGAAGACCCCGGCAAATGCCCGGCCAGCCTCAACCGGTGCCCGAGGGGGGACTTGAACCCGATTTCAGATTTCCTAATGCTGCACGTATTTTCTCTTGTATTCTACTTATCAGCACTTTGCGGAAATCCGCCCGTGCAGCGAAAAAACGCCAAATGCACCTTTTTGCACTCGTTCCTGCAAATCTGCTGCAAATCCTAACGGTCTAAAAATAAGGAAGTGTCTTTACAACCAGCACACCGCCGACTCACAGGGAGCCTCGCCAAAACAGCTTGCCGATGGCGCAATAGGCCCTCCTTCGTCATGCCACCCCATCCCCACAATCCCCAACCTGCCTTGACCGAACGGCAGGCACGGGCAACCGCCGAAGCTCACTTACGAGAAATCGGCGACCACCATAACTAGCTCTTTCCTGACACGATTTCGATCCTGCCGCAGCCCTTTTACGGCATGCTTCCGGAATAACCGTGCTGGGCCTTCAGCGTCGACGAGTGGCCGAGGCAAGGCGTCCTCGCCCTCGATTCCACCCGCATCTTCCTGGTCTCCAAGCTCTCTGGCCACGTCGTTTTCGAAAAGAAGGCAGGCGACGAGGATTGAGAGCAGGTGGCCCCTCTACCGAATCAAATCAGCAACCCGTTGCCTTTGCTCAAGATAAGTTCTTGCGAATCCCCCATTTATCCCCGTCGACGCCCAACCCAGCACCCGCCCGCCCCACCCGCAAAAGGGAACCCTTAGCCCCACCGGTGAGTTTTCAACCAGCCCCTCGAAGCTCTTCCCTTGCTTCCCCTGCCCAGCCTTTTCATTTTCTGCCCAAACATGCGCGAAGACCTGCACACCGAATTCAAAGAAGCCCTCGATCTGCAAATTCATGATCCAGCTCGGCCGCTTTGACGAACTCGGCTCCGGCGTGATCCACATCCACAAATACCTCCCCGCCTATTCCAACGGAGCCCTGCCCCTCTTCGAAGACACCCGTGAAGGCTTCCGGCTCACCCTGCCACTGAGGATTCCCTCCACAAAGAATGCGGAAATCGAACCCGGCACCCCGCAAGTCGGTGAGCAAGTCAGTGAGCAAGTCAGTGCGCAAGTCCTCGCCATTCTCAAAGCGGCAGCGGAATCCACCGCCCCACCTTCCGCAGTAACTACCTGCACCCTGCCCTCGAAGCCGGCCTCATCGAACGCACCCTCCCCGAAAAACCCACCAGCCGCCTCCAAAAATACCGCCTCACCCCCAACGACCCCTTCAACCTCCAGCGTTTTCTCGACGCCCATAGAGCCGACTACGCCGCCGCTCTCCATGAGCTGCAGCGCGGGCGGAAGCAAGGACACTGGATAAGTTTTTCAAGAGCACCCGCGATCCCCTCACGATTGAGCTGTTGGACAAGGAGGCCGGGAAGGAGGGGTGAGCTTTGGAGTGATGGAGTTTTGGAGTGATCGAGGTGGGAACGAACAGGGCGCGGGCTTCGGCAATGGTTTTCGGATCATCGGGATTTCGTGGTTTTGCGCCGATCCACACCTTGCCCCGCAAGCAGGTGTGTCCGCTCGCCGGACGCTCCGGCGGGGGCCGCGCGCAAACCCCGCACGGTGGTCGCTCGCTGAAGCTTCGCGCCACGGTGGCTCGCGCTCCGCAAGCGCTTGCAAGCAAGCACACCACCTTTTGACGTCGTATCTGTGCGGTGGATACGGTTGGAGTTCCGTCCCGCGCGATGCGGGACGGTCCCGCTGCCCGCGACAATCGCCCGCCCACCGTGCCGGGACCGGCTAAAGCCGGGACGCCAACCCTTTGCTCCAACCTTGTGCTCCGCGGCCCAAACTGATCAAATTAACTGACCAGTGGCGGGAGCTTTCCCGGGAGTGGAAATCCCGCAATATTCGGTGACCATGCCCCGACGATTCCGCCTCCTCCGTCTCCCCGGAGCGCTCATCGCGCTTGCCCTCTTTTTTGCCTCTGCGGCCTCTTCCCTAGCCGACGTCAGCCTGCCCCTGGACGAGCGCAGCCTGTGGGAGCTGGACTTCCCGGTGAAGGAGCAACACCGGCTCGCCGCCCTCATCGAGCGGGGCGTCCTCGACATCGCCATGGTCGCCCAAGCACCGCTCTCGGACACGCACACCCACCTCGGCTGGCCCGTCGCCACCCAGTTGCCGAGCGGGCGCATTGTCGTGGTTTTCCGGCAGCGCGACGGGCACAACGGTTCCGACGAAGGCGACCGCTGGGTCATTTACACGGACGATCTGGAGACCTGGCACCCCACTGGGGTCATCACCAACAAGGAGCTGCGGCTGGGCGAGTCTTCCGGCATGTATGCCGTTGACTGGGCCCCGCGCCCGGATAACGGAGAACCCCGCCTGGTCATCCTCAACGGGGACACGGATTTCCCGGAGAAGCGTTTCCGCGCTTACCTTTCCGAGGATGAAGGTGTGACCTGGACGGAAACAGCGCCGTTCTCCGCGAATTTACTTCATGCGCAGAACACGGGGCCGCGGATGGCCCGGCATCCGGTCTTTGGTTTGGTGGGCGCGCTTGGGCAAGGGATCAACCGGGAGAATTTTCTCGTCCGGACCCTCGATGCGGGCCTCACCTGGGAGGAACGGATATGGATCAATTCCGAGGATACCCGGCCCCGCGAACCGGCCCTGGCCACCTGGGGACCCGGCCACATGATCATGCTCTCGCGCGAATACACCGAATTCGGCTACGGGGGAGATCCCACGCGAAAATATTTCTACCTCACCCAGCACGTTTACGCCTATGATGAGGGCGACTCCTTCCAGGACGTCAACTTCACGACGGTTTCGAGCAACATCGCGGGCAACGGGGCAACGACCTCCGAACCGCTGGGCCGGTCCTCCCAGGACACGGCGGACGTTTACTTCAATCCCGTCACCGGGCGCATGGAAATGCTCCAAAGCCACCGCTGGGGCACGGGCGGCTACGAACCGGAACACACCCTCGCCGAGACCCTCCAGGAGGAGCGCAGCAGCCTCAACATCTGGAGCATTGATCCCGACGACCTCCTCGCCGGGAGCAGCACCTGGCGCTTTGACGGAACGCTCATCGAACGCATCGGGAACGCCCGCCCCGGCCACAAGGATGGCCTGCACCCCGGCGGCTCTGTTCTCGATTTTGCGCGCGGCCAGCAGCACATTTTTGTCTACGCCGGCTGGCGCAGGGGCCCGGCCAGCATCTACCGTATTTCCCGCACGCTCGACACCGCCCAGTGGCTCGCCGCCGTGGCCGAAGTGGATGAAGAGCTGGCGGATTTTGTCGAGCCCGCTCCGAGCATCCCGGCGATCTACTGGACCGGCGAGGGCAATCGCTATGGCGGACAGACCAACGCATGGAGTTCCTTTGCCTACGATCACCCCGACTTCCCTGTGTATGGTCTGGCGACAACGAACGGTGTCAGCACCGGGGAAATCTGGAACTTCCATTACGACCTAACGGGCATGAGTGGTCTCACGACAACCGTGAGGATGAATCGAAACGAAGTGACGATGGCTTCGCTTACCCTCACCGGCGTCGGCTCATCGGGCTTTACCTTCACGAATGTGGACAATACCGGCAGTGGCCACATGCTCGCGGGTCAGGTCAACGTGACCGCGGGAGCGCATTTTTTCCAGGCACCCACGCCCGGTCGCACGATCGAACTGATGACCGATTCCACCTGGAGCATCGCCGAGGGGGCCATCCTGCGCTTTGACCATGTCCTCTCCGGCCCCTACGACCTCGTTAAAGCCGGCCACGGGACGCTTCTCATCACCGGCAACCAGCTCCACACCGGCGATACCCTTGTCGACCGGGGCGTCTTCGGTCTCGGCAACGGTCCCGGCAGCCTTGCCGGCGACCTCTCCTTTGCTCCCGGCGGACGCCTGCGCTTCAATCCCGTCCACACCCTCGGCGTCATGGGCGAGGTCAGCTTTGAGGGCGCCTTTGGCATCGGCGATATCGACGGACTCGATGCCAGTGTGCCCCTCGGCACCTACGGCCTCATCTCCGGAACCATCGATACGGCCAACCTGAAGAATATCGGCCTCACCCGCGCGGCCCCCATCGGGCCGGATCGCTGGGCCTACTTTGGAGTCAACGGAGGGCTCACCGTGACCGTGGTCGATGCTGTCCCCGAGCCCCCCAGCCTCTCCCTGCAATGGATCGGTTTCGACGCCAACCGCCCCGTCCTCGAACTCGACGGTCCCGCCGGGGCCACCTTTACCATCGAGACCTCGACCAACCTCCTTAACTGGACGGACCTCGATTTCCTCAACCCCGCCGAAACCCCCGTGCAATGGATGGATCCCGCGCCTCTCAACGGAGACCCCCGCTTCTACCGCATGCGCCTCGGTGCCGGGGAAGACGGGGACTGAGGGCAAGAGCGGTCCAACCAATCGAGCACACAAGGGAGGATTGACGCGGTTCACCCGGCATGCCATCTTTCTTACCATGAGAGCGAAATTTACTGCTGTGATCCGTGCCGAAGAGGGAGGGTATGTTGCCTCCACACCGGATTTGGATATCGCCAGCCAGGGTTCTTCCCCGGAAGAAGCGCTCGCAAATCTTAGGGAGGCGGTGGAACTTTTTCTCGAGACGGCTTCACCTGAGGAAGTAAAGGGACGGCTATCCGAAGACGCGTGGATCACTCAGTTCGAGACGGACTATGCCCCGGCGTAAGCGCTTTTCCGGTGAATCGATGTGCCGACTTCTCGAAGAAAACGGCTTTTTCGCCGTAAGGCAGAGGGGCAGTCACCGGGTTATGCAAAAATCAATTCCCGGAGGAACCGTGACTGTACCGGTGCCTATGCACGCCGACCTGAAGGCGGGGACGTTGGCTTCCATCATCCGGCAGAGCCGATTGGATCGGACGCTGTTCGAGGAATAGTTCCAGGAGCAAACTGAGCGTTCGTTGTCACTTCCGCCCGCCGCAGTGGTCAGGTTGATTGACCACGGATACTGGTTTGCACGGGCCCAAATTGCCAACTGACTCGTGGCAGAGAGGGTCGCCCCTTCTCGTCGGCTCAGGTTTCCGGAGCTGGCCTATTCAGCGCAAAGCCCACCCCACAAGAGAGCTCCTTATGCCCCGCACTCATTTCCTCCTCATCGCCTTGGCGGCCACCGCCCTGGCCCAGGCCGTGCACGGCCAAACAACCGTTTACTGGACCGGCAATGGCGACCGCTGGGGGGGATCGCCGCACACAAAGTGGACCCAGAGCCCGGAGGGAACCGATTATTTCCAAGTGAGCGGAGGAGCCTCCCTGCGCCTGCACTACGATCTGGGCAGCATGGAGGGCACGGTCACTTCGGTCCTGATGAACCGCCAGAACGTGGACGTCCATTCAATCGTCCTGACCGGTGCCGGAATGGAGGGCTTCACCTTTGACACGGCGGGCGAGAACAGCAGCGGGATCCGGCTGCTCGGGCCGCTCGCGGTTGTCGGGGGGCAACACCGCTTCAACAATACGGGCGACAACGTGCTCCAGTTGGGGGCGGACGCGATCTGGAATATCCCGGGTGGCGGCAGCCTCACATGGAACCTACCGCTGGGCGAGGATGCCGCCGGCCGGAGCCTCACGAAACAAGGCGCGGGCATCCTGCGGATTGGCGGGGATCATTCGTTTACCGGCCCCACGCGCATTCTCGGCGGTGCCTTTGGCACGGCGGAGGGACCGGCCAGCCTCGCCGGCGGGCTTGTTTTTGGTCCCGGCGGCCGCCTTCTCTTCAATCCGCTCCATACCCTCACAGTCGCCGGAGGTGTCTCCTTCGAGGCTCCCTTTGGCGTGGGAGATCTGGAGGGCCTCGACGCCTCCGTGCCTTCCGGGAGCTACCTCCTTATCGCGGGAGCGGTGGACTTCACCAATATCACCCACGCCGGACCGTTCATGGCCGCCTTCCTCGCCGACGGACGGCGGGCTTATTTTGAGAATGACAACGGCTTGCGCCTGCACGTGGCGGGGGATTTTCCGGACTGGCCCCTGCCCTCGCTCGAATGGGGCGGACTCGACCAAGGCCGCCCGGTCATTGGCCTCCAAGGTGCGCCGGGCCTTCCCTACACCCTGCAAACCTCGGCCAATCTTGCGCAGTGGCAGACGGCGGAAATCCTCAACGGCCCGGTCGAATGGACGGATCCATCGGCGCTCGACGCCACGCCGCGCTTCTACCGCACGCAGATGCAAGACCCGCGCCCCGCGCAGGCCGCCAGCCCCTCCCCGGCGAACCAGGCCCCCAACACCCTCCTGACCCCGCTGCTGAGCTGGACCGCCGGAGCGGGTGCGACCTCGCACGACGTCTACTTTGGCACGAATCGTCCGGGCGCGTTCATGGGCAACCAGAGCGGGACCACCTTCGACCCCGGCCCGCTCCTCCCCAACACGACCTACTACTGGCGCGTCGACCAGCGCAGCGGAAATGTCGTCACCGAGGGCGAAGTGTGGCGTTTTTCGACACCCGCGCGCCCCTCCGGCGTGACCTATGTGGGTGCCGGTGCCCCCGCCGCCTCAACCGGGCCCGTCACCCTTGCGCTGCCGGCAGGTTTGCTCCCCGGCGATACCCTCATCACCTTCCTGCAGACCTCCGGCCCGCACATTTACCTCGAAGACACCGCCGGCGGTCGCTGGCTGGCCCTCGCGCGCAGACTCTGGCCGGAACCGGCTGGATCGGGCGATAACAAGGTTCACCTGACGGCCTACTACTCGCGCTACGATGGGATCCAAGGCGCGCCCACAACCAACGACTCGGGGGATCACCAGCTCGGCGTCATCCTCGCCTTTCGCGGAGTCGTTAACAACGGCGTGCCGTGGGATGCCGTCGACAGCAACACACGGGATGATTTGAGCACGAGCGGCTTCATTCCCGGGTCGACCACCTCCGTGCCCAACACCCTCGTCGTCGGGGCGATGGCCACCGCTCTGCCCGACGCCAACGGCTCCAACAATTTCTCCGGATGGGCCCCGAACATTCCCGGCATGACCAACCTGACCGAACGGGTCGATGTTTCCACCTCGGCGGGCAACGGCGGTGCGCTCGGCATCGCCACGGCCGATTTCGCGCCCGCCAGCGTCTCCTACGGACGCATCAATGTCAACCTTGCCGTCCCTTCCCCAAGGGCCATGCTCAGCGCCGCCCTGCGCCCCGAAGTCGCGCCCGGATTGATCGAAGGTGCCTGGCCGGAGAACGGAGCCACCCACGTCGGCACCACCGCCGAACTCCGCTGGACCCCCAGTCCCCATGCCGCCACCCGCGAAGTCTACTTCGGCACGACCAGCCCCGGTGCGTATCAAGGCAGCCAAACGGGCACCACCTTCGATCCCGGCACACTCCAGCCCAACACCACCTACTACTGGCGCGTGGATGAGAAAAACAGCGCCGGCACGACCACCGGCGTGATCCGCAGCTTCACCACCGGGCCGACGGGAGCACTCCCGCAGCTCATCGGCATGACGGCCGACAACGCCGCCACCGAACTGGCCATGGCGGGCGCACTGGTCGGGACGCTCACACGGGTCTTCAGCGACACCGTTGCGCCCGGCGTCATCATCGGGCAAAACCCGCCCACCGGCACCCTCGTAATGCCGGGCATGGTCGTTGACCTCGTCCGCTCGCGCGGTCCCGAAGCCGGTGTCGTCGTCTTCCCCAACGGACCGGACTTCCTCGAGGGCCGGGCCATTCCAACGCACCGGAACGTCTCGCTTGTGACGAGCAAAACGGGCACCCTCCTCGCCTTCACCGGACACCGCCCCAACGGCCCGCCCGACGAAGACGGCATGCAAGTCCACCTGCGGCGCTCCACCGACGGCGGCGAAACATGGGGGCCCGTCATCATCGTGGCGGAGGACGGCATGAACCGCTGCGCCACCCAGGTGGCGACCGTCCTGCCAACCGGGCGCATCCTGCTCCTCTGGCTCTGGAACGAGTGGATTCCATCGGATGATGATCGCGAAACCCGAAGGGTTTATGTGACCCATTCCGACGACGACGGGGTCACATGGTCTGCCCACCGTGAAATCACCAGCCAGGTCTATCTCCCGGGCTGGACATGGTATGGCCTCGGTCCCGGCAACGCCTTTGTCAAGCAGCGCCCGCCCAATGCCGGCAGGATCATCATTCCGGCCCGCCACGGCCGGCGGGGTGCAAGCGGTCGCCCCCACATCATCTACAGCGACGACGGCGGAGAGACCTTTCAACTCGGCGGCACACTGGATCAGGGAAGCGAATCCACCGCTGCCGAACTGAGTGACGGGGGCATTCTTTTAAACGTCCGCCTCGGCGGAATCGACCACCGCTACGCCGGCGTGAGCAACGACGGCGGTCTGTCCTTCCCCATTCAATACACCGATTTTGGCCTCCCGGGTGCCGGTGCCTGTCAGGCCAGTCTCCTCCTGCACTCCTTCAATCCCGCGACCGGGCGGAATAACATTCTCTTCTCCAATCCCGACGATCTCCATGAACGCATCAACGGCACGATCAAACTGAGCGAACTCGACGGCGCCGAGGGCACCTGGTCGCGCAAGTTCCGCTATTCCGCCCCCGCCCCCGCCTTCTCCGGCTATTCCGACATCACCGTGATGAACCCGGCCGGCGATATCGGCATCCTCTGGGAATTCGGCTCCCACTTCAGCAAACCCGCCCGCTGGGACGGCGGCGTGAAGTTCCGCGCGATTACCTTTGACCAGATCAACGAGCCGATCCCGTGAGGGTCCAACCGGCAGCCGTCACCGGCCATGACGGAGCATGGCCCTCCAGCTTTGGCCAACCAATCCCTGGAGGGAAACGCTCCGTCGTTTCCGCCAACCCAATCCGAAAACCCGGCCATGACGGAGCCTGGCCCTCCCACCAACCACCTCGAAACGGCAACCACCCCTGGAGGGAAACGCTCCGCCTGTCCCGCCACATTTCCGCCTAAAACCCAACCATCTTGTCCCGATGCCCCTTACCCGCTTTCTTTTCACCGCCCTGGGTTTCGCCGCCCTTGCGGCCCATGCTGCCCATGGCCAGACAACCCTTTACTGGACGGGCAACGGCGACCGCTGGGGGGCTTCGCCGCATACCCAGTGGAGCCAGAGCTTTGCCCGAAGCGACTATTTCCAGGTCACGGCCGGGGCGGCCCTGCACATGCATTACAACCTCAACCACATGGAGGGCACAAACCGCTCGGTCCTCATGAACCGGCAGGATGTCGCCGTCCATTCGCTCATCCTCACCGGCACCGGCACGGAGGGCTTCACATTCGAAACGGTCGGCGCGAACAGCAACGGCATCCGGATGGCCGGCCCGCTCGCCACCCTGCGGGGCCCTCACCGCTTCGACAATGCGGGCGGGAACGTCTTGGGCCTTGCGAGCGATTCGACATGGAACATCGCCTCCGGCAGCAGCCTTGCATGGAATATTCCGCTCGACGAGGACGTCCCCGGCCGGAGCCTCACCAAGCGCGGCGGGGGGACACTGCGCATGAGCGGCCATTATGCCTACACGGGGCCGACCCGTATCCATGCGGGTGCCTTCGGCGTGGCGGACGGCCCGGCCAGCTTCGCCGGGGGCCTTGTCATGGGTCCCGACACGCGCCTCCTCTTCGATCCCGTGCACACGCTCACGGTCGCCGGTGGTGTGACCTTCGAGGGCCCCTTCGGCATTACCGACCTTGAAGGCCTCGATGCCTCCGTGCCTTCCGGCAGCCACCTCCTGATTGCCGGACCGGTGGACACGGCCAACCTCCGCAACACCGGCCCCTTTGCAGCCGCCTTTCTCGCCGATGGGCGGCGCGCCTACTTCACAACGGAAGACGGCTTGCGCCTGCACATCGCGGAGGATTTCCCGGATTGGCCACAGCCGTTTCTCGATTTGCTCGGATTCGACGAAGGACGCCCGGTGCTCGGGCTCGATGGGGTGCCCGGGCTCCCCTACAACCTGGAAGTCTCGGCCAACCTCGCACAGTGGCAGACGGCGGAGATTCTCAACGGTCCGGTCGATTGGACGGATCCGACGGCCATGGGTTCCACGCCCCGCTTCTACCGCGCGAAAGTGGAGGACGCCCGTCCCGCCCCGGCCGCCCATCCCTTCCCCGCGCACCGTGCCCAGAACGTTTCCCTCACCCCCATCCTGAGCTGGTCGGCGCAAGGGGGGGTCACTTCGCACGAGGTCTACTTTGGCACGGACCGTCCGGGGGCGTTCATGGGCAATCAGACCGGCACGACCTTCGCTCCCGGCGCGCTGCTCCCCAACACCACCTACTACTGGCGCATCGATCAGCGCAATGCCAGCGGCCTCACCATCGGTGAAGTGTGGAGCTTCTCCACCCCTGCGCGACCCTCCGGCGTCACCTATCTCGGTGCCGGTGCCCCCGCCGCCTCGACCGGCCCAATCATGCCACCCTTGCCCTCCGGGTTGCTCCCCGGCGACATCCTCATTCTCTTTTTGCAGACCTCGGCGCCGCGTATTTACGTTGAGAACACAAACGGAGGGGTCTGGCGCTCTCTCGCGCGCGGAGTGGCCTCTCCGCAAAGCGTGGGCACGGGCAACGACGAAGTCCACCTGACCGCCTATTACTCCCGCTACAACGGCACCCAGGGCGCGCCGGGGACGAATGACTCGGGCGACCACCAGCTGGGTGTCATTCTGGCCTTCCGCGGAGTCGTGGCGAAGGGCGTGCCCTGGGACACCGCCGACGGCAACCGCCGGGCCGAGATGACAACCAGCGCCTTCACGCCGGGGGCGACCACCTCCGTGCCCAACACCCTTGTGGTCGGGGCCATCGCCACGGCCCTGCCCGACGCCAACGGCACCAACAATTTCTTCGGCTGGAACAACACGGATGGCATGACCAACCTCATCGAGCGGGTCGATGTTTCCACCTCGGCCGGCAACGGCGGCGCCCTCGGCATCGCCACGGCCGATTTCGCGCCCGCCGGCCGCTCCTATGGCCGTATGCGGGTCACCCTCGCGGTGCCCTCCTACAAGGCCATGCTCAGCGCGGCCCTTCGTCCCGAGGTCCCGCCCGGTCTGATCGAAGAGGCATGGCCCCACCCGGGGGCCAGCGGTGTCGGCACCACCGCTCACCTGCGCTGGGCGCCCAGCCCCAACGCCGCCACCCGCGAGGTCTATTTCGGCACGACCAGCCCGGGCGAATACCGGGGCAGCCAGACAGGCCATACCTTCGATCCCGGACCCCTCCTTCCCCACACCACTTACTACTGGCGGGTGGATGAAAAGAACGCCGCCGACACGACGCCCGGCATCGTCCGCAGCTTCACCACCGGCCCCGCCGGGGCGCTCCCGCAGCTCGTTGGCATGACCGCCGGTAACGCCACCGCCGAGCTGGCGGCAAGGGGTGCGCGTGTCGGAACGGTTGAACGCGTCTTCAGCGATACCGTGCCCCCCGGCGTCGTTATGAGCCAATCCTTGCCCGCCGGCACCCCCCTCCTGCCCAGTATGGCGATCGACCTTGTGCGCTCACGTGGGCCGGAGGCCGGCGTGGGCGTCTTCCCCAACGGCCCGGATTTCCTTCCCGATGGCGGTGCCGTGCCGGTGCATCGCTGCGTTTCGCTCGTGACCTCCCACGAGGGCACCCTCCTTGCCTTCACCGAATACCGGCCGAACAGCAAGGACGACGAAGACACCATGGAGATCCACCTCCGCCGTTCCACCGACGGCGGGGAAACCTGGGGCCCGGTCATTGTCGTGGCCGGGGACGGCATGAACCGCTGCGCCAACCAGTTGCCGGTGGTCCTCCCCTCGGGCCGTATCCTCATGCTTTGGCTCTGGAACGCATGGATTCCCTCCGAAAGCGACCGCACCACCCGCGAAACCATGATCACGTGGTCGGACGACGACGGCCTCACCTGGGCACCGCACGTCAACATCACCGCCTCGGTCCAATTGCCCGACTGGCGCTGGGGCGGGGCCGGGCCGGGTCACGGTTTTGTCAAGAAACGCGCGCCGGCCGCCGGGCGGATCATCTTTCCGATGAGGCATGGTCGCCGGGGCGCGCCCTCGCGGGCGCACATCATCTACTCCGATGACGGAGGCGAAACCTTTCACATCGGCGGCATCATGACCCGGGGCAATGAGTCCATCGCCTGCGAGCAGAGCGACGGCGACATCCTCTTCAACGCCCGTCTGCCCAGCATCGATCACCGCTGGGTCGGCCTCAGTTCGGACGGCGGCCTCTCCTTTCCCCATGAATACATCGATGAGCAACTGCCCGGGGCCGGGGCCTGCCAGGCAAGCCTCCTCGAACACTCGCTCAATCCCGTCACGGGGAAGGCCAACATCCTCTTCTCCAACCCGGACGACCTCTACGAGCGCATCAACGGCACGATCAAGCTCAGCGAGCACGACGGCGATCTGGGCACATGGACGCGCAAGTTCCGCTACTCCGCCCCCGCCCCCGCCTTCTCCGGCTATTCGGATATCACCGTGATGAACGAAGCCGGCGACATCGGTATCGTCTGGGAGTTCGGCTCCCACTACAGCAAACCCGAGCGCTGGGACGGCGGCGTAAAGTTCCGCGCGATTCGCTTTGATCAAATCGACGAGCCGATTCCCTGAGGGTCAAAACACCGCAACAACCCGGCCATGACGGAGCATGGCCCTCCAGCTTTGGCCAACCCATCCCTGGAGGGGAACGCCCCGCCTTTTCCGAATGAAGAACCCAAACACCTCTGAACCGAAGACTTCGAAGCGTGGATATGACCTCCACAACCTCCTCCGCGATGAATACCTGATAGGGGGGGGCCACGGTTAATCGATGGTGCGGCCTGTACGGTTGGAGTTCCGCATTTATGCGGTGTATCGGGTGGGCTAAAGATGCGGGCAGCGGGACCGGCTAAAGCCGGGACTCCAACCTTTTGCTCCGACCTTGTGCTCTGTTTATGCGGTTGCGGTGGGTACGGTTGGAGTTCCGCATTTATGCGGTCCCGCTGCCCGCGACAATCGTCCGCCCGCCGAACCGGGATCAGGCAAAAGCACGCGGCTCCTTTGGGTCCGTATTCATTCTCTCTCACAAAGGCGCCCCTTCGACAAGCTCTGGGCGCGAAAGCTCACAAAGCTTACAGGACGGATGATCCGGACTCAACCGTTTCACGGCTATCCCCGCCCGCCTCGTCGGCTTCACCCCTCCTTCGGCGGGGTCCCGTTGGCGGCGGCTTTTGCCGGCGATCCTTTGGAGTGGGTGGTGGTCAAAGCGATGCCACAGAGAATGATGATGAGCGCACCACCGAGGGTCCAGACATCGGGCCAATCGCCAAAAAAGAACATCCCCGCCAGCACAGCCCAGAAAATCTGCGTGTAGTGAAACGGACTGGCCAGGGCCGCTGCGGCGAAGCGAAAGGCGAGGCAGGTCAACGAGAGACCGCTGGCGTACTTCAAGCCACCGGCGGATAACATTCCGATCATTTGCCCGAATGAAGTTCAGCGACGACCATCGATGAACTCGCCGGTTTCGCGGTGGAGCCAGGTGTAGTCGTGGGGATCGAAGAACCAGTCGTCGCGCTTACCCCCGGTTTCCTCGGCAAAGGTCCCGGGGATCCACTTGCGGTGTTCCGCGATGACGCCCGCGTGGGCGCGGTTTCCGGCGAGGTTGTTCCACTCATTGGGATCATTGCGGTGGTCGTAGAGTTCTTCGCTCCCGTCACTGTATTGAATGTAGCGCCAGTGGCGGCTGCGCACGGCCACATTACCCGCGAAGTGCATCGTGAGCGCGGGATAGGGCCATTCCATCTCCGGATCGCGCAGGAGCGGGGTCAGGTCCTTCCCGTCCAGCCCTTCCTTCTCGGGCAGCCCGGCCAGCGCAACGAGGGTCGGGTAGAGGTGAATGTCGCCGACCGCCTCCGCTGTCCTCGAACCCGTTTGTGTGAGGCCGGGCACGTGGATAACAAAGGGAATGCGCGTGCTCTGCTCCCAGAGGGTCCACTTGTGCCAGTGTCCCTTTTGCCCGAGGTGAAAGCCGTGGTCCGACCAGAGAACAATGATCGTGTTGTCGGCATAGGCGCTGCCCTCAAGGGCATCGAGGATTTTTCCGACCATGGCATCGGCGAAGGAGATGCTCGCGAGATAGCCCTGCACGGCTTCCTTCCATTTCCCGCGGTTCATGATTTCATTGTAATCCCGCTGACTGCGGCGAACGAAGTTTCGCCCGGCCTCCGGAACGCCCTCGAGTTCATCCTCCTTGACCTCGGGGAGGACGATCGAGTCGAGCGGATAAAGGTCGAGGTATTCCTGCGGCGCATACCACGGGATGTGGGGGCGGTAGATACCGAGGGCGAGGAAGAAGGGGGCCTCGTGCTCCCGCGCAAGAAACGCCCGGCCATAATCGACCACGCGCATATCGCCGTAGTCGTCGTGGGCGAGTCCGGGAATCGCGCCCCAGTCGAGGGCCTGGCGGACCCGCCGCAGACCGTGCAGGGGCAACCAGTCGGGGCTCGGCGTCATGGGCCCGCGAAAACCGTAGCTCAGCCAGTAATTCTGCGGGTTTGTGCGGGAGAAATTCCACGGATCGTCAAAGACCTGATCCTGAAAATCGTCCCAACTGACGGGCGGGTTGTGCCCGGGTGTATGGTGGGAGACTTTGCCCGCGCCGGCCGTGAAATAGCCGTTTTGGCGGAAATACTGGGGCAAGGTCACGGCCTCCGGATGGGCCGGCTTCCACCACTGGTCGTTGCCATAAAGCCCCGTTGTCGAACTGTATTTACCCAGCATCAAAGCATTCCGTGAAGGCGTGCAGGAGGGCGCGGAGACATGGGCGTTGGTAAAGGCCATGCCCTTCGCGGCGAGGCGGTCGATGTTGGGGGTGTGGACTTTGCCCCCGTAGCCATTGAGGTAGCCGACCCAGTCGTTCATGTCATCGACTTTAATGAAGAGGATGTTGGGCTTCTCCGCCGCGTCGGCCCCGGGAACAGCGTCCGCACAACCGGGAAGGGCAAGGGAAAGGAGGGAAAGGGTCGCGGCCAATTGCTTTTGCTTTATCATGATCATACAGGCGAAATGTCTTTTCAGAAAGGTTTTAGGAGCGACAACGGGGCTCACTCCGATTCCGGGAGAAAGTCGCGCCAATCCTGCCCACCGGTGAGCCAGGCAAGGTTGAAACGGGCGATGTGGCCCTGGTCAAAGCGGGCCAGGGAGGCATCGCTCTTGCTCTCGTAGAAGAGGTAAATGAAGCCCTCACTGGGGGTCCCGGGGCGGCCGGCGGCGAGGGATGAGTAGCCGAAGTCACCCCCATAGACAAGGCGCTGGAGCGGCCATGTCCGGCCCCCGTCGAAGCTCACCCAGATGGTTCCGCGCTCGCGGCGGGTGGTGCGCAGGTGGTGCGGGATCTCCTCCTCTTCACCCGTATCGGGCACATCAATGTTGCTGAAAAGGAGGATGTCGTGCCCGTCCACAGGGAGGCGGACGAGGCCGGCCATCAATCCATAATCCACGTGCTGTGCGCCATCCGGGAGAACATCGCTCACAGAAAGATCTCCCCAGGTGTGGCCGCCGTCGTCGCTCCAGGCGATGTAGCGCATGCGGGGATTGCGCCCGTCGGTGGAGATGTGGCGGCGGGAGTTGTAGTAGAGCATCCCGTTCGAAAGCTCGGCAATGGCGGCTTCACCCGTCCCCATCGCCGGGAAGGGTTCACTCGTGAACCATGTGCGGCCACCGTCGTCGCTGTACATCGCGTTGGTGTAGTGATTCGTCCAGTTCTCGCGGTCATTGCTGCCGGCATACGAGCGCGAGGGGCGAATGAGGCGCCCGGCATGCGGCCCATAGCGGAGGGTGAGGCCGCGCTCATTCATGTGGAAGCTGGGATCGTTTCCTTTGCTGTCCGGGTGAATGACGACCGCCTCCTGCGACCACGTCCGGCCGTGGTCACGGCTGCGGAAGACCAGCCGGTCCGAGGGCGGGTGACCGTCTTCAAAAAAGGTCAGGATATCGCCGGTGTTTTCGTCGACGGTGAGGCCGCCGCCCTGAAGCCCCGCCCCCGGAAAGCGGTTCTGCCACCAATCATGCACGGAAACGGTGATGAGCGGACCCCAGGTCCGGCCCCCGTCTTCGCTCCGCCGGACCTGGTGGCTGTTGCGCCCCCAGGTCGTGACGATGGTGCCGTCCATCGCCACCGCGACATTCGGAAAGCGCTCGCTGGTGTAGAGCAGTTGGCTTTCGAAGAAGGGCTTGCCCCCGTGCCAGAAAGGATTGGGCGGGAAACCATCTCGGCTCTGCGCATGGATCAGGCTGCCGAGCCCGGGAAGGGCAAATCCGAAGGCGAGGGCGACGGTCCAAAGGCAGCGGGGGCGGCGGGGGCGGCGGCAATCAATCATCCTGTAGGGCTCTCTTCAAATGGGGGGCTTGGAAAAAGAAAATGCCTCCGCAGGGTTCTCGCCGAACCCTGCGGAGCCATCAGGGAAAATCCACAAGGTTGCTTACTTGGCAGCCTTGGCTTTCTTGCCGGACTTGTCGTCGGTCTTCGCCTTTTTCCCGTCGTCTTTTTTTGCGTCGGTCTTCTTGGCGTCGTTGTTTTTCGCGGTCTTGATCCCGGCGTCCTTCAGAGCCTTTTCGACCGCCTTGCGGGTTTCTTTGCGGTTTTCAGGCGCCATGCTGACGCGCAGCTTCCCGTTTTTCACATTCGCTTTGGCCTCGGTCACACCGGGCACGGCGGAAACAGCGGCAACGGCTTTTTCGGCCATGGCGGCGTCCATCCCCGGAATATCAAAATTCATGCGGGCCACGGACTTATCGCCCTGGGCAAAGCCCGTGGCGGAAAGGAGGAGACAGGAGAGGAGGAGAAATACAAGGCGTTTCATACTGTGTTTTGTTTTAGGGTTGAGTGAACCAATCGCCGCCAGACTCCTTGAATAGCGGCCCTCAAGCGATCTCATTTAGCTGGTTCGCTCGCATTACCAGCCTGGGGAGGCGTTCCCGAGGATTTGCTCGAAAAAGACCCGGCGGCGTCTCTGGGCATTTCCGCTCAAGCAATGGAAGGCTCACACGGAGGCACCAGGGCACGGAGCTTATGCAGGAGAAAAAGCCTCTGTGCCTTCGCGCCTCTGTGTGAGAAAAGCTCCCTTTCATTTTCTACCCCGCGTCTGGTCCGTGAAGTCTCCAAGAAGCGATACCCTCCGCTCAAGCAAAGGAGGGCTCACACGGAGGCAACAAGGAACGGAGCTTATGCAGGAGAAAAAGCCTCTGTGCCTTCGCGCCTCTGTGTGAGAAAAGCTCCCTTTCATTTTCTACCCCGCGTCTGGTCCGTGAAGGCTCCAAGAAGCGATACCCTCCGCTCAAGCAAAGGAGGGCTCACACAGAGGCTCCAAGGCACGGAGCTTATGCAGGAGAATAAGCCTCTGTGCCTTCGCGCCTCTGTGTGAGAAAAGCTCCCTTTCATTTTCTACCCCGCGTCTGGTCCGTGAAGGCTCCGCGAAGCGACACCCTCCGCTCAAGCAAAGGAGGGCTCACACAGAGGCTCCAAGGCACGGAGCTAGGCATCGAGCGTGCCGTTGATGATCCGACTGACGCCATGCTTCATCAGTTCATCACCAAAGTTCAAGAGGTATCCAAGCTTCAGGTCGGTCAGCCGCAAATAGGTGAGCAGTTGCTTCTTATGCACAGGACTTATCTTTTCAACCGACTTCAACTCAACAATCACAAGCCCCTCGACGATGAGGTCAGCCCGAAAACCTTCGTCAAAGGACTCGCCGTCGAAATGAATGGGCACGCTAACCTGCCGCTGGACATGCAGGCCCATTTTCTCAAGTCGTTTGGCCAGCACAACCTCATAAACAGTCTCTAAAAGACCGGGGCCCAGAGCCCGATGAAGCTGCAATGCGGTATCAACTATGATGGTTCCGATTTTGTTCTCATTCATCTTGGCACTTTCCCTTAAACCAACCCTTGAAGCCAACGAAAAAAAGCACACCATGGAACAGGGCCTAAGCCGAAGAAAAAGCCTCTGTGCCTCCGCGCCTCTGTGTGAGAAAAGCTCCCTTTCATTTTCTACCCCGCGTCTGGTCCGT
>JAFIGE010000074.1 GCA_020831585.1 Opitutales bacterium
GACTCATGCGAAGTAAGCTGCATTACTTCGCTTTATTTTTCAAGTAAATACTAGAGCCTGTTTAGCTCGTGTAAATCCGGCGCAAATTGGAAGTTGCTCGGGAGGACGAGCGCTTTAGTGCTTGAAGAGTTCGGGCGGGTGTGCAACAACCCTCTTTTTTTAACTGAAATTATCATCCTACATCTGTTCATGAAAACAAACCGACGGATCTCCAGATTGTTCTTGGCTGCGATCTTCGCGGCTGTGCCATTTGCCAACTGGGTGCATGCCAACCCGACTTCGCAAAATTATCCCTTTTCCAACCCGGAAACGGCTCGGAGTGCTCAGGTAGCTGAGCCTCGGGTGGCGCAACCCCCGACGCGCCCCGCACAGGCGGCAACGGCCCAGCCGCGCGCCGCTGCTCCTGCCGCCGCCACACCCGCCGCCCAAGCCACACGAGCGGCTCCCTCTGGGGACGCTGTTGTCTTTGATGGCCCTCTCTTTCGCGTTACGAAGGAGTTGCTGTCCGGTGGCCAGGTGGGTTCCGAATTCGTTTATCGCATCCGTGTGGATGCCAAAGAGAATCTTGCCAACATCCGCGTCCACGAAGAGTTGCCTTCCAACGTCCGTTTCGTGCGTGCCTCTCCCTCCCCGACGGAGCAAAGCGGCCAGGACATTCGCTGGGCCTATGACCGTCAGGCTGCCGGTTCCTCCCGCAATTTTGACGTGACGATCATTCCGACCCAGGATGGGCGTTTCGAGACCTGCACAATCGTCACGGCTGATCCTATTCTCTGTCTCCCGATGTTTGCCGGTTCCCCCGTCCTTGCGATCACCAAGACAGGTCCCTCCACTCTTGAAGTTGGCGAAGTTGGCGACTTTGAGCTCACGGTGCGCAACACCGGGACAGCTCCCGCCCGGAACGTCACGATTACAGACCAGCCTCCCTCCGGCCTTTCTGCCCGCGGCTCGCTCACTGAAAACGTAGGTACCCTCAACCCGGGTGACAGCCACTCCTTCCTCGTACGCCTCCGCGCAGACCAAACGGGTGAGTTTATCAACACCGCCGTTGCCCGCGCTGATGGCTTGGAAGCGGTGCAAGACACCCATCCCGTGGCCGTTGTCCGTCCCGGCATCTCGATCGAAAAGACCGGTCCTGAGCGCCAGTTCGTCTTCACACCCGCCCGTTACGATATCGTTGTCCGGAACACGGGCGATGTGGCTCTGCGCGATGTGGTCGTCACCGATACGATTCCTGAGCGTGCCGAACTGATCGACCGCGGGGGTGCCGAGGTTCGCGGTCGCAATCTGACTTGGACAATCCCGACGCTTGGCGTTGGCCAGGAACGCAGCTTCTCCATTGCCTACACGGCCAATGCTCCGTTGACGCTGACTAACGTCGTTGCCGTTGAAACGGCCCGCGGGCTTCGTGACGACGACCGCGCCACCACCGTGTTTGTTGCGCCTCCGGGAATCAAGTCCGTCCTCTTTGACGACGCCGACCCGGTTCGCGTCGGTGACATCGTTACCTACATTGTCGAGATCACCAATCAGGGGCAGTTCGAAAGCGTCACGGTCGCGCCGCGCATGAGCCTCTCCGATGAGCTTGCTTATGTGGATACCCGCGCTCCGAGCCGTGTTTCCGTAGACGGCAATAACCTCAGCTTCGAGGAAGTCACGATTGCTCCCCGCCGCTCGATCCGGATTGAGGTCCGTGCCCGTGCGGTGCGGGCTGGTGTGGGTCGCGCCACGCTGAATTATCAGCCGGCTCACCTCGATTCCCCGATCACCGAACAGGAATCCACCTTCATTTACTGATCCCGCAGGGGACAACTTTTATGGGGGGAGCCTCGCGTTTTCAAGTGGCGCCTGGCTCCCCCCTTTTTAAAATCTCCTATTGAGTCGAACAAACTTATGAAAACTAAGCTCGGTGTATTTTTGGTAGGGGCCTCTCTTTTGGGATCTTCTTTCGCCATGGGCGAGGTGATTGTTGAGGGAGAACTGGCCTACGTCTCCAAATATGTTTTTCGCGGACTCCAGCAGTCCCGTGATGCAGTCCAAGCCAGCGTGGCGCTGGATTTTAATCCGATTTACCTTGGCGTGTGGGGAAATGTCCCGGTGCGGGATTCTTCGGATTCCGAGGAGATCAACCTTTACGCAGGTTGGCGCCAACCCCTGACGGAACGCCTGACGGCTGATTTCGGAGCCACGCTTTATTGGTATGGAAATCAGCCCGTGGACACTCGCCGGTCACAGGAGGTCTTTGCCGGATTGCGCTTCAACTTTTTTGAAGATGCTGTTCGGTCCCTCGACGGTAAGGCCACGTTTTACTACGATGTTCGCCGGGAAAAGCTGACCGCCGAAGCGGCAATTCTTTTCTCGCATGAGCTGGAAAGCCTTCCCGTCCTCGTATCGCTCGGAGCCTTCTTCGGTTTGGTCGACGCACGGGATCTCTTTCCCGACTCAGGCACCCGTGTCAAAGAGTCGTATCATTACACCGGTTACTCGCTCGAAGGGACCTACATGATCGATTCCCGTACGCAGATCCGCCTTGGCGTGGCTTACGGCGACGTGGGCAACTACATCCCGGGAACACAGAACCTTCAGGGAAACTGGTGGTACCGGGCGGCATTTCACATTTTCTTTTAAGTTCGTTGGGGGAGGGGACCCGCCTTCGGGTTGACTTTCCCTGACCTACCGATTCTTTTAGGTTTCATCCACTCTCACACACACACTTTGGGTCTAAACGGAAAGATACTGCCATGAGAATTCTGAAGATTCTATCACTCGTCGCACTGATGCTAGGGCTGTTCACAGCCTGTCAAACAACTCAACGGGCCGGTGGCGATACGGCCGCTCCCCGTGCTGCCGGCGGTAGTACGGTTTCGGGAACGGTGGTTCTGCCTTCCGGGGCCGTGCTCTCCGGTGATGTCGCCCTGGAGATTCGTTTGATTGATGCCTCGCGGGGCGTTGCCCAGGGAACGATTATTTCGCAGGAGCGGTTTGCGAACCCGGGGGCCTCTCCCATGTCGTTCCGCCTGCGTTATGACCGCAACCGGATTTCCCCGGATGCCGTCTACCTTGTTGAGGCCTTCGTCTTCGAGAATGGCCTCTTGCGCTACACAAATACCCGGCCGTTTCAAGTCCTCACGCAGGGCTTTGGCGACTCCGTGGATATGACGGTGGTGCGCGTCGCTCCGAATTGAGCTGGGCAGCTTGCCCGCCTCGGCGGGTTGTGCAGTCAGTCCAATAATTTTGCTGGCAGTGCGGTGATACGGGTGGTCCCACCCGTATTGCCCACTGCCATTGCGTATGCACCCGGATCGCCGACCATGATGACCTTCTCGCGAGCCCGCGTGATCGCGGTGTAGAGGAGGTTGCGTTGCAGGAGCAAGAAATGAGCCCTCATTAATGGTAGAACAACGACCGGAAACTCGCTTCCCTGCGCTTTGTGCACAGAGATGGCGTAGGCGTGGGTCAACTCGCTCGTCGCGTCCCGTTCATAGAGAACGGTCTCACGGTCAAATTTAACAAGGAGTCCGCCATCGGCTTCGACGGTTTCGATCCATCCCAAATCCCCATTGAACACCTTTTTTTCGTAGTTATTCTTTGTCTGGAGCACGCGGTCACCAGCTCGGAACGGCAGGCGGGCCTCCGGGGGCAACGGTCGTGCGTTTGCCTCAGGGGGATTGAGGGAGGCTTGCAACACACGATTCAAGTTCTGGATACCCACAACGCCCTTGTGCATGGGTGCCAGCACTTGGACCTCAGTTCCCTTACCCCATTGCGCGGGAATCCAGTTTTTGCAGAGCCGCGCAATTGCCTCCACGCAAGCCCCGCCCTCCGTGACTTCGAAGAATTGGATATCCCGGGATGGGTCCAGATCCTTCGGAGAGCGTGCCAATGGCGGTGGGCTCGCTTGGCCAGCAAGGATGCGATGAGCCACGGCCACGATGCTGCTCTCCTCATCCTGACGAAAAATCCGGTTCAAATGCGTCACCGGGATCTTGCCCGAGGAAATCAGATCCCGAAGGACATTTCCGGGGCCGACACTCGGTAGTTGATCGGCATCCCCAACGAGAACAAGATGCGCCGTGGACGGAACGGCCGCAAGGAAGGCGGCAGCGAGTCGGGTGTCCAGCATACTGCATTCATCGAGGATGAAGACATCTCCGCTGAGGGGGTGCCGGCTGTTGAATTGGAATCCGCCCGCCGCCGGCTCGAAGTGCAACAACCGGTGGAGGGTAGAGGCCGGTCTTTGGCAGCTCTCGGCGAGACGCTGGGCCGCCCGCCCGGTGGGCGAGGCCAGGACCATCTTCACCTCCTTTGCTCGGAGAATGTCCGTGAGTGAACGAAGAATCGTCGTCTTGCCGGTTCCGGGGCCCCCGGTGAGAATACTCACTTTGTGGCGGAGAGCCTGCCGTATAGCCTCAGCTTGCTCCGCTGCGAAAGAAAACCCCGCGCGCTCCTGCGCCCAGGCGACAGCCCGATCAATGCGAATCGGCGGCAAGGCAGAGTTCCCCCGCAGGAGACGGCGCAATTCCGCCACGATCATGGCCTCCGCGCGCTCGGTAGCGGGGAGTTGGAAAACGTCCGGAGAGACTTCGCGGATGACCGCCGCATCCACCAGGCTTCGGAGGCGCTCTTCCAAACCTGGAACCTCCGCATCTAACAGACGGGCGGCTTCGTCGAGCAAAGTCGCCCGTTCGAAGGCGGTATGGCCATCGCCTTCCAGGGACTCCAGAACAAAGACGAGGCCTGCATCAACCCGCTCCGGTGCGGTCCGCGCAAATCCCAGATTCAAAGCGATACGGTCCGCTGTTTTGAATCCGATGCCCTCGATCACCCGGGCGATTTCGTAAGGGTTTTCCTGCAACAGGGCTTTGGCCCCGGATCCATAGTGCTGAAGTATGCGACGGCAGTGGTGAAGACCCACTCCATAAGTCTGCAGGAAGAGCATGACTTCCCTTTTGGCCCGTTGGGCATCCCACGCCGCTTTGATCTCCCGCGCCCTCTTCGGACCAATACCCTCCACCTCACGGAGGCGACCGGATTCCTCCTCAAGCACCCGCAAGGTATCCGTTCCAAAGTGTTCCACAATCTTGGCCGCGTAGGTCTTTCCCACTCCGGGGACGAGTCCGCTGCCCAGATACCGGCGGATCCCGTGCACCGACGACGGTAGCCGCGAGCGGAATCCCTCCACTACAAATTGTCGGCCATACTCCCGGTGTATCTGCCACCGGCCAGAGAGATCGAGCGTTTCGCCGCACTCCACACCGGGAAGGAGCCCCTTGATGGAAACAGTCTCCCGGCTCTTCTCCACCCGGAGTTCGCCAATGCAAAACGCCGTTTCCTCATTCTGGAATACGACACGCTCGAGAACACCGGTGAGGCGTTCTCCTCCCGCAATAGGTGGCTCAACACTCATGGGCTCCGGAGGGCCGAATAGGTAGGGCCCTTGCCCGCCCGTGAGTTACCGGAAAACAAGGACCGAGTTCGAGGCCAAAGACCGCCTGCGCCAACTCGTTCAGGTTGGCAAACACACCACTCGCCTCGGTTTCCCGAAGCTCTTCCACGCTGTGGGAACCCGTGGCCACAGCGTAGGCGCGCATGCCCACTACCCGGGCGGCCGCAATATCGTAGGGGCTGTCGCCGATCAGGCAAGTCTCTCTCGCCGAAGTCCCCAGACGGCAAAGAGCCTCCTCGCTGAAGGCCGCTTCGGGCTTGCGATACGGCGTGTCGAGCGTGCCCAGGGTAAACTTCAAGTGCCGGTCGAGGCCGACGTGTGAGAGGATACGGCGGGAGGCATCGCCCTCTTTGTTCGTGAGAACCCCGCAGGCAACACCCGCCCCCCGGAGTTTTTCGAGAAACGGTTCCGCACCCGCGAGCACCGTAATATCATCGGCCCAGATTTCTTTGAAGTGGGTGCGAAAAAGACCGACCGCCTCAGGAACATGTTCGCTCGCAATGAGCTTCCCGAAAGTCACGACAATCGAGCCCCCCACGCTCGCCTTCACCTTCTCAAACGAGACCGGGGGCAGCCCGAGCCTTTCCAGAGCGTAACAATAACACCGGTAAATCACGCGGAAGTGATCGATGAGCGTTCCATCAAGGTCGAAAAGCGCGGCCGTGGGTGTGCGTTTCATTCACGTCAAATAGAAGAGGCTCTTTCCTTGAAGCAAGGTCGCAGTGCCATTTCGAAGATTCTTGTATCTCTCCAGCCGAGCTATCGACCAATCATTCCAGGGATGTAAAGAAATTATACCGCGTTTAATTAAATGGTAGAACGAGGAAAGTCTCTTGCCCGAATCCGCGTGCCCCTGTTCCGATTAGTGAGATTCTCTGTAGGATTCGCGACATCCGCCCCCTTCCTTTACTTCGTATTGTGGCAATAAAATAAACCGGTTAATCTATTTATTTGTATTATGAGTGGTTGTGTCTTTTCTCAGATCGTCGTGCTCCTCGCAGAATTCAAACTCTCCACGACAAGAAAATAAACCGGGTTTTGCGACAAGAAAATAAACCGGGTTTTGAATAGCTTTTTCTTTACTACCATGCCCTTGAGGGTGTTCTACGGCTCAGACAAAGTGTCGGGCACGGTGGGCGGGCTTGGCGGGGTGGGGCGGGCATTGACCGGCGGCGACTTCGTAGAGGGTTTCGTGGCAGGCGCGGATGACGCGGGTCATCGCTTCGTGGGGGCGGTGCGCGGTGTCGAGGAGGCCGATGTTCCAGTTTTCTCCGTCGAAGCGGCCGAGGTAGGGCTGATCGTAGAGTTGGAAGTAGTGCGCGCCCACGCACCAGGGCTGGGCGGCGGCGTGTTCGAGGTAGGCGCGGAAGGCGACGCCGCGTTCGTGCTGGTCGGCCACCCGACAGATGCCGGCCATGGGCAGACCGGCGTCGAGAGCTCCAAAATGCCACTCACCGATGAGGACGGGCCGTTTGATCTTTTCGTGCAGACGGGCGAGGGCATCGGCGGGAATCTGCGTTTCGTAGCAGTTCATGCTGAAGACATCGAAGAGGCTCATGGCCTCCTCCAGCCAGGGAGGCGGGAGGATGTAATAGCGCACGCCAAGATTGAGGTGGTGGGGATCGACCGCGCGGCAGGCCGCCGTGAGGTCGCCGAAAAATTTCTCCGCCATGCGCCCGCTGAAGGCGTGGAGGTCGGGGAGGGCGGCTTCGGGGATGCGGGGAAAGCGTTCGCCGGCAGAGATGGCGCTGAGGGTGATATCGGTTTTCCAGGCTCCGGCGAGTGCTTGGTCGGTTGGGTGCCGTTCGCGGAGGAAGGCCACGAGGGCTTCGCGTCCCGGTCCTGCCGGGGCGTGCGCGAGGAGGCCCTCGGCGGGGCACTGGGCGGCGAATCCCCAGGTGGGCTCGTTCATGAGGAAGTAACCGATGAGGGCGGGGTCGTCGCGCAGAGGAAGAAGCTGTTGCGCGTAGGCGGCGACATCATCCGGCCAGGCCGGGTGCCAGACATCCGGAAAGTCCCGGAAGAGAGTGGGGGTATGCGGAAATCCACCCTTCAGAGGGTGCACGTAAGGAAACCGGTGGGCGGAGGCGGTGGCGCTCTCGGACCAGTTGCCAAAGCCGTTGAAGCCCATCTTGCGCAAGAGGCCGACGATAGTCTCGCCCCAGGCGGCATCGACATGATCCGGGCCGAAAGCGCGGGTGAGGTTGGCCCGGAGGTGGTCGAACTGGAGGGTGTCGCCCTGTCCCGGCCGATGGACCGTGTGGAGGCACTCCGGGAACTCCTTGAGGAGGCCAGGCCCGTTCTCAATGGCGCTTTCGAGCCCGTCGATGGCGGCCGGTGTGCCCATGCGCGCGCAATCGGGCGCGCTCGACCAGTAGGCATGGCCCTCCGGGTCGACGAACCACCAGCGTTGGCCATCGTGCGCCACGCGAAAGTAGCCGGAGGCGGCAAAGGTCTTCTCCCGCCAACCGCCCCAGCGGGAAAAGGCGGCGGGCCAGGATTGCTCTCCGGCGCGGGTCTGCTGGTCCCGGATGCGCGCGATCATCTCCTCCGGCCCCTTCGTTTTCTCCGGCCATGAGCGCAGGCGGGCCTGTCCAATGGAATCGACCAGCGGCCCCTGCGGCAGGAGCGGTTCCCTGAGCAGTGGGGGCTCGTCGACGCCAATCGTCGGAAGGCTCATTTCCCACGTGATCGCATCCTCGGCGATGCGTTCGACCAATAGCCGCATGCGGTCGATCCGGGCGGGATCGGTGCGCGCTCCGTAGCAGCAGCGCTTGAGGAGGGCCCCCTCGCGATAGAGGGCCCAGGCATTGAGATCGAGGGCGGTCAGGGGAAGGCGCAGCCGCGCCAGGGCAAAGGGCAGGGCGGAGAACGTAAGGCTGAAGCAGGGTCCGTTTTCGCCCTCCTGCAGTTCTAGGCGAAAGCCTGCCTGGTCGCCTGAGAGGTGCAGGATGTCGAAGGAAATCCAGTTGGCCCCCCTTAGGCTGCCGGCAGGAAAGGTCCATTGGAGGGCGGCCCCCGATTTTTCCGCGCGAAAGGCGAGAGGAAGGTGTTCGGCTTTAGCCGAAGGGAGATCGGTCGGTTCAGGGGAGGCGAGGACGAAGGAGCGCATGATGGAATCTGTTATGAGGGGCTGGTGACTAATTTTTTGCAACGCCCAGATGGGCAAAATCGCGCGGCCCCGGTGCGACCGGGAACCCAAACCGGCCTTTATGATACAACAAAAGATGTAATGTCGGCTCGCAGGGTTTGTCCGCTTGCGGGGTGGTACGGACAGCGCTTACTGGTTTGTCAAGCTCCCATCATGGGCAGTGAAACTTCCTTCCATCTGTAACTTCTATGAAATCGAATACGTCTTCTTCCGGGATCCTGCGCGGGTCCTTCATTGCTATCGCCACCGCTTGCCTCCTGCCGAGCGCGCAAGCGCAACTCCTGGCTAACTGGGAGTTTAATGAACCGGCCGGAACCGGCCTCACCCAAACGGTCGACTCCGTCAATGGGCTGGTCTTCAACGGAGGCATCACGGGCGTTGCCACCAATGGTACCGGCCAGCTCGTTTTTGGCGCGAACGCCACTTTTCCTGATCGCTACACACTGCTTCCCGCCTCGGCTCTGACAACCTACGAGTTGTCTTTTGTCGTGAACTCTTGGGACTCCTCAAATCTGGATTCGTCGGCGGCGGGACGTCGGATGTACATGGGCTTCTACGAGACAACCAACCTCGAAGGAACGTTTGTTGGCGAGGTGGAGTTTCGTTTCTTTGATGATGGAGTGGACCTCCGTTTCGTCGGGGGATCCGGTGCTTCCGTGATTCAATCGAACTTCGCTCCAGCACTGCTGAACCAGCCGATGAGGTTCACCATGACCGTTGATACGGCGGCCAATGTTGCCAGCCTCTCCTACCAGATTGGCATGGCCGATCCGGTCTCGTTTCTGGATTTGCCACTTTCAGTCGCCGCGTCCGGGCGGGAGATCAATTACTTCGGCATCACTTCGAGCCAGAACTTTCAGACTCTGAGTGGCGCTCCCCTCATCGAATCCATCACGATCACGGCGATCCCCGAGCCCTCCACCTACGCCGCCATCCTCGGGTTGGCTGCACTTGCTTTCCTTGTGTGGCGCCGCCGCGCCCACCGCGCCTGAATTTCAGGCACCGGCCTGAAGGGGGGCGGTCCATTCCGCCTCCCTTCCTCGCCCGTTCGTCGCCCCTCTCCCTTTTTCTCATGCAGCAAAAATCCCCCTTCCGTTCCCTTTGCCTGACGTTGTTGACCCTTGCTTTTTTGGGCCTGGGCATGCCCCTTGAAGCGCAGCGTCCCGCCAAACCCGGCAACCTCACCCACTACTTCACCGGCAACCCCGTTCGCCCGGATAACCAACCCCTCGGCGGACCGGCCATCCTTCTCATGGGGGGCGGGAGCGAAGTGACGGCTGCCTTCACCGAGCACGCGCGGCCCATTGTCAATGGGGGCGACGTCGTCGTGTTGCGAACGAACAGCAGCTCGGGCTACCAGACTTACCTGAACGGTGCCCTCCAGCCCAATTCTGTCGAAACGCTTGTCGTGAACACCCGCGCCAAGGCGGATTCCGAATATGTCCGCTGGGCCGTCGAGGGGGCCAATCTCATTTGGATCGCGGGCGGGGATCAGTCGCAATACATCAACCTCTGGCAGGACACCGAGCTGGCGCGTGCCATCGAGCGCGCCTATGCACGCGGCGCGGTCATTGGCGGAACCTCCGCCGGGGCGATGATCCTGGGCGAATTTGTCTACCATCCGGGCAATCTTTCAGCAGTCATCTCCTCCGAGGCGGTGGCCAATCCCTACCGCAACAGCATGATCATTGCGGATCGTTTTGTTGATCTTCCGCTGACCCACAACATGATCGTGGAGACGCACTTTTGGGATCGCCGCCGCATGGGCCGCACCCTCGCCTTCATGGCCCGGCTCCGGCAGGATGCGCGCACCTCCGAAATCATCGGCGTGGCCATGGATGACAACGCCTCCATTTTCATTGACCGCGACGGCCGCGGCATTGTGCAACGCCAGGGGAGCGGTTTGCGCATGGCCTATGTCTTCCGCGAAGATCGGCTCACGACCAAGCGCACGCGGGTGCAGCCCAATCAGTCGCTGATCTATGAGGATGTCATCATCCACAGCATGATCGCGGGAGATTTCTACGACTTTGCCACGCATACCTCCAGCCAACCGGCCAATCGCATCACGATCAATGGAGTGGCTCCGCCGGATTCCGCCTACGATCCGAACTGATGAACCCCCTCCGTTGCCTGATGTATCCAAGTTTTCGATTCATGCGCCCCCTCAGCGCCGCCCTTTTTATCCTGGCTCCCGCCTTGAGCGGAGCAACGGTGTTGGAGTCATGGACTTTCGGTCCTCCCCTCAGCCGCACCTTGCACGAGATTTCGCCGGCCGGGCCCGGCATCGGCGGCCCCACGCAAACCTGGGATGTCGCCATCCCCGGCGTCTCCACCACCTCCCTCGGTCTGCGCCTGCGCAACACCGGAATTGGCGGGTTTGGCACGCGCACGGCCTTCGCTGATTTGGATACCCCGGTCTCCGGCGGAAACCTTGAACTCCAACTGGAGATAGCCGCCTGGAACTGGAGCCAGGAGGCGGAGGATTCGCCCCGTCTGCGCCTGGAGATGATCCGTGGAAACGATTTTGTAGTCGCGGGTATCGACCTTCAGCGCATGAACGAGAGCATCCGTGTGCGCCCGCTCCTTGATGACCGGGGCACCGGCATAACCGGAGACGGCAGCGAACACCTTCCTCTGGCCTCGGCCGCTGTCGTGCTGGGGATTTCCGTGGATCTGGATGCGGGCACCTACCGTTTTGGATTTCGCGAGGCCGACGCGACAGAGTTCACTCTCGTCGACAGCGGTTCAATCGATGAAGCAGGCGGTCCGGTGCACTCGCTCCGTTTTGCCATGGAGGGCGACTTCACCCTCGGGGCGCTTCAGGCCGCCTACATGGATCTGAGCGCGATTACCGTGACGTCCGGCGCAATGAACTTTGCCCAAGAGACCACCGGGTTTGCCGCGTGGGCCGATGGCTTTGGGCTGGAGGGAGAGAATGCTTCCCCAACCGCGATCCTCTTCGGCGACGGAACACCCCTTCTCCTCAAATACGCCCTCGGGATCGATCCCACCGTGCCGGTCGATTCAACGCTGCTTCCGCAAGCCACAGTCTCGGAGGATGCGTTCGCCTTTTCTTTTACCCGAACGGAGGCCAGCGACATCCTCTATATCGTCGAAACCTCCCTCGATCTCGTTTCCTGGACGCCCCTGTGGACCTCTGCCGACGGCGATCCCTTTGATCCCGCTCCAACCCTTCTCATCAGTGGCCCCGAAGCCGGGTCAGCCAAGTTTATCCGCCTCCGCATCGAGCTGATAGACTGAGTGGATTTCCTTCTCCCTTCCTTCCTTTCTTCAACCTGTATCCAACATGAAAACACAAGCCCTTGCCTTCCTGAGCCTTCTTTGCTTCGCCGGTGTGCCGGCGCTGGCATCGTCCATCACCTTCACTCCCATTTCCCAGTGGAACTATAACGAACCGGCGGGAACGACTTTTCTGAATACCGTCGATTCCATCGGCGGGCGAATCTTTAACGGAAACATCAATGGTGCGACAACAAACGGCTCCGGCCAGTTGCGCTACGCTTCCAGTGCGACCTGGCCCGACCGCACAACGGCTATCACGACAAACCCCGAAGGTATCTATCAGATCACGGTGGAGTTTGCCAGTTGGAACGTATCCACTTTTCCACTCACTCAGGGTCCGCGCCTCTTCTTCGGGTTCTATGAGGGGACCGACCTGGAAGTCGGCGTGGTCGGGGAGATGGAGCTGCAATTCTTCGGCGATGGCATCGATCTTTACTTTGGCGATAGCGATGGGGAGTTTCTTTTTGGCGATTTTGCCCCCGTGGTCCTCACTTCTCCGCTGACCGTTCAGCTCACGATCAACATGGTTGAAGGCACGTATGAGCTGAGCTACGCCTACACAACCGAGTTCGGTCCGGAGGAAGATTCCGCTTCAGGCAGCCTGTCCTTTGTCAGCGCGGCACGCAATGTGGGCACGTTTGGCATCACCTCCAACCGCAATTTCAACCCGGCGGGCAGCACACCACCGCTGATCGAGCGCATCACTGTCTCCCACGGAACAATCGTCGAAGAGACCGGTCCGTCCTTTGCCGCCTTTCTCTCCGAAAACGATCTCGAAGGCGAGGATGCGGCCTTTGATGCCGACCCCGATAAGGACGGCGTGGTCAACCTTCTCGAATACGCCCTTGGCCTCAACCCAACCGATGGAGCGAGCGCCGCATCGATGCCCGTGGTGGGCCGGGATGGGGATTTCCTCACCCTTACCTTTGCGCGCCAGGCCCGGCCCGATCTTCGCTACGAAGTGCAGGTAGCCGGTGATCTGGAAGGCTGGGTCACCATCTGGTCCTCCGAAGGGACTGCCAACACGGAAGGCACCGTCGTGATCTATGACGATGTCCCCCTCAGTTCCCTCGCCAGCCCGACAAGGCAGATGCGCCTGGGTGTCTCTCTTCTTGATTAATCTTTATCACCTTTTTCCTTCTCAATCATGAAAGCCTTCCCATCTTTTACTCGGATTCTTGCCAGCGCTGTAAGCGGTGCTCTTTTCTTCGCGGGCTCGCCTGCGTTTTCAATGCCGTCCATTGGTTTTGCGCCTGTTTCCCTATGGGAGTTCAACGAACCGGCAGGAACGGCTTTTATCGATACCGTTGATTCGGTCGGCGGACGGGTTTTTAATCGGGGAATACCAGGAGTGGTGACGAACGGTGACGGCCGTCTGAGTTTTGCTGCCAACTCCGGTTGGCCGGATGTTTCCACGCCGATGCTGGAAAACCCAGAGGGTATCTACCGGCTCACGGTGGAGTTTGCCGGGTGGGATGTATCCACTTTTCCACTCACTCAGGGTCCGCGCCTCTTCTTTGGTTTTTACGAAACCGACGACCTTGAGGTGGGTGTGATCGGAGATGTGGAACTTCAATTTTTCGGCGACCGCGTTGATCTGTATTTCTCCGACAGCGATCAAGAGTTTCTCTTCGAAAATTTCGACCCGGTGGTCCTTACCTCACCGCTGACAGTAGTCATGACGGTGAATACAGTATTGAATACCTTCAGCCTTTCCTACCGTTTTGAGCTGGAGGGTGAAGTCATGGAAGACAGCATTGCGGGCGATCTCGCCATCGTCAGCGCGGAGCGCGTTATCGGCACCTTTGGGGTGACCTCCAACCGCAATTTCGCGCCCGCCGGGAGCATCCCGCCGCAAATCGAGCGAATTGAGGTGGCCTTCGGTGGAGCGCTTCCGGAAGTTCCCGCGGGGCTGCGGGCAGCCGAGGTCACAACCGACAGCGTTCTCCTCGAATGGGACGCGGTGGCGGACGTCATCGCCTACCAAGTGTGGATTCGGGAAGGTGCGGGCAACGGGTCGAGCGAATGGACCTATCTGGCTGAGGTGACGGAATCTTTCCTGCTGGTGGAAGATCTTTTGCCGGATACGGCCTATTCTTTTCAGGTCTCCGCTTTGAATGTTTTCGGTGCATCCGAGCTTTCAGAAGCTCTGAGTGTAACGACCGAGCCGGAACCCGAACCGATTTCAACCCTCTGGTCTACGGCGACTGAAGTGGGTGAAGGCTGGTATCACACGGATTGGTTCGGCTTCTTTTTCCCGATGACTGGCGGAGCAGGCTGGACCTACCACGCTGAGCATGGGTGGCTCTACATCTGGGGAGAGAGCGTGGAGAGCCTCTTTCTCTTCGATTGGGAACTGGGCTTCGCTGCGTGGACTTCAGAAAGTGTCTACCCCTTTATTCTCTGGTCCTCCGGGAGCGCTGAGTGGTCCTATTATCTGATCGGCGGGGAACCGGGCAGCCGCGCGTTCTTCGATTTCACGCGCATGGAGTGGGTGGAGGAAGCCAACCTCTTCGGACAGTCGGAAATTTAATGCCTCCGCTTCAGCGTTCCCAAAAGACAATGCGGCTACAGTTGTCGCAGCGCACGATTTGATGGCCACGGCGGGCTTCGCTCTCCACATCACCGGAGACCTTGATGTGGCAACCCTGGCAGCGGCTATCCTTGACCGGCACCACCCACGGTCCGCGTTTCACCTGACGGCGGACGGCCGTGTAGCTGTCGAGGAGGGAAGGGGCGATGTCCGCGCGCGCGGATTCGAGGGCTTCCTCCGCTTCCTTCAGGTCTGTGCGGGCCGAGACCTCTGCCTCGTTTAGCCGGGCGATCTCGTGTTCATACAGCGTGATCTGCTCAGCTATTTCGGCGGAAACCCGCTCCAGCGTCACCTTGCCCGAATCGATCGCTTCGAGGAGTTCGAGTTCCGCGTCCTCGGTCTCGCTGATGCGTTTTTCGAGGGCGGCAATCTCGTGGTTCAGCGCCTCAAACTCATCCACCTTTTTCACGCTCAGCTGCTGGGTGCGGTAGCGCCGGATCTTCTCCTCCGCGTCGGCCACCTCGCCCTCCAGGACCTTCCGCTTCACTTCCAGCTGTTGAAAATCCGTTTGCGCCTTCTCCCGCTGGGAGCGAAGAGCCTTGATCTTCTCCTCCGCCTCCGCCCGCTCCCGCGGGAACTGCTCCACCTGGCGGCGAAACTGCTCACACCGGGAATCCCGGTCCTGAAGAATCAGCAAAGAAGAAAGGTCGAGCGCTCCCATACAACCTCATCATTGAGCCCACCCATCACCAACCCGCAAACCAAAAAAAATTGAAAACCGTTTATTTTATTCTCGCAATTGATGGAGATTTTGGATGGGGTAGGGGGGATGAAGTATTTGATTCCACCAAAGAGTCGTCGATTGCCCCGGGCCGGGAGGAAGGGCGTTGATGCGGTTTTTCATGTTGTGAGCCGGATTTGTGGGCGGGCTTTTCTACTGACGGACGAGGAAAAGGAGGCTTTCCGGGGTTTGTTGGGGCGTGTCGCAGGGTTTTGCGGGGTGGAGGTGATCACATACGCGCTACTGGATAATCACTTCCATTTGCTCATTGAGGTGCCGGGGAAACCGGGGGATCTCCGTGATGAGGAGTTGATGGAGCGTGCGCGGTTGCTCTACGGGAAGGAGCGGAAGGGCCAACCGCTTTCGATGGCACGGATTGAAGCGGCGCTGAAGGCTGGCGGAGAGGTGCGGGAGGCCATGCGGGGTCTGCTCATGGCGCGGATGGCGTCGCTGCCGATGTTCATGAAGATTTTGAAGCAGCGGTATTCGATTTTGTTCAACCGGAAGTATGATCGGGTGGGGACGTTGTGGGAGGGTCGTTTTCGGAGCGTGCTGGTGGAGAACACACGGGTGGCGGTGCGGGCGGTGGCGGCGTATATCGACTTGAACCCGGTACGGGCGGGAGCGGTGGATGATCCAAAGGACTACCGTTTCAGTGGTTATGGGGAGGCGGTTGGGTCGGGGAAATTTAAGCGCTACGCACTTTGGACCAGGATCGCGGAGAATCAGAGCGATTCCCCGGAGGTCGTGGCGGCGCGTTACCGGCGGTATTTGTATGTGACCGGGTCGGATCCGCGCAAGGGACGTGTGTTGAAGCCGGATGAGGTCGCTGCCGTGATGGAGCGGGGCGGTGTCTTGAGCGTCTCGCAGATGCTGCGATGCCGTCTGCGCTACATGACGCAGGGGGCCGTCATTGGAACGAAGGCGTTTGTCGCGGAGTGGGGCCGTTCCCGGCGGGAAGCGGCAACGGCGAAAAGAGAAAAAGCTCCGGTTGCGGCGGTCGGGCTGGGCGAGGATAGCCTCTTTACGGAGAATGGGCGCGTTTGAGTCCGGGGGTGTTTAAACGGGCTTCCAAAGTCCGTGAATAAAGGCGGGCAGATCGGCGGAAGCGGAAAGAAAGGCACCCTCCGGAAGGATGTCGTGCAGGCGATTCGCTCGCCAAAGGCGCATGGCGTAAAGGGTGCCGAAGGGGAACTCGGGTGCGGCTCCGCCGTGGCCGCCCACAAGCTCCGCTCCGCGCCGGACATTATCCATAAACCAAGCGGGAAGGCGGCGGTGGTAGGGATTGCGGGCGATTTCGCCGGTGTGGCAGGCCAGTGCTTCAATGAGCGTTGCCAAGTCATCGGCTGTGGATGCGGCGAGGAGGTTTGGCTGTTCCTGCGGACTCCAGAATTCGGTCTCGAACGTGAGGCATTCGAGACGGTCCCCTGAGCGGTGAAGCGCATGGCGGACGAGCGCGTGCACGCCCATGTGGGTTGGGTGGGCGTCGGTGCTGTGGGGAAAGAAGATGGCGCTGGGTCGATGCCGGAGGAGAATTTCGCCAATGGTGTTGACGGCGTGCGTCCAGTGATGGGGATGCGTGCGGCGCGTCTCCATACGGACCGATTCGAGGCCCTTCCCGTTGGCGATTTCCAGCCCGAACCCCAGCACCTTGCAGGCAGTTGTGAGCTCCGCGAGTCGGCCTGATCGTCGATCCGGCTGGCTGCCGAGAGTCACCGCGATGTTGATGACCCGCCAGCCTGCTTCTTTGCGGAGGCGCAAGGGGAGACCGCCAATGATACATTCATCATCGGGGTGCGGCGAAAAGATGAGTGCAGTGGGTCCGGTGTCAGCTGCCGACGGGGTCGGTCTGGAAACAGGAGATGGGGATGGCAGCCGGGCCCCTTCATCGTAAAGCCGCTGCCAACTTTGCACGTAGTTCAGAAATGCATTCACAGCGATCCACTATGCACATCTTCGATCATACACACAAATCGAATTCCCGCATCGTCAATAAATTTAACCGGATAAAAAATAATCGTGTTGGTCAATAATATTTAAGCCGGTATACTATATCCCGGGACAGGCTGAGCGTTGGTGGCGGGGTGGGTTCAACCGGGGGGCCAGGAGAGGGGGCGGCCGCCGAGAAGGTGGACGTGCAGGTGGGGGACGCTTTCGCCGCCGTCGGGGCCGTTGTTGATGACGATGCGGAAGCCGCGCTGGAGGCCCTCGTCGTGGGCGACTTTGCGGGCGATGAGGAGGAGATGACCGAGGAGGGCAAGGTCGCTTTCGTTGGCTTCGGCGATGCGGGGAAGGGGTTTGCGGGGGATGACGAGGATGTGGGTCGGGGCTTGCGGGGCGATGTCGCGAATGGCGATGCAGTGGTCGTCCTCGTGGAGTTTGTTGGCGGGGATTTCGCCCGCCATGATGCGTTGGAAGAGGGTGGGTTGGCTCATGGTTTTGCGGAGGATTTCAGAGATAAAGTATGCGCAGACGGGTGTTGGGGGTGGTCCAGCGGTGGGCGAGATCGTCGATGTAGGCGATGGCGCTCTCATAGCCCGCCGTTGCGTCTTTACGGCTGCGGTTGGGGTCGGCGAAGAAAGCGGTGCGGAGGCCCTGCACAAGCAGGAGCGCGGAGTCGTAGCCGGAAATCTGCTTGAGCCCGCGCATGAGTTCGGTGCGGATGAAGAGGGGCTGGTAACCGGTCTCGCGCAGATCGAGGTGAAAGACGTTGCGCAAGGGGGAGACGGCGGGATCGCCCTGCTTCAGTCGGTTGGCCGCTTCGAGGAAGGCTTCGAGATCATCGGGGCTGCGCGCATCGGCGGCGAGGGAGGCCTCGATGGCGGTCTTGAGGCTGTGGAGGAGGTAACCGTCTTCTCCGGCAGATTCGGCAAAGAGTGTGTGCAGGCACTCCAGTTTGGCCAGTTCGGCCCGTTCATGCTCGGATTTAGCGGGAGGTTTCTTCATTCTTGAGCTGCGAAATCTCCAGAGCGATTTCGTCGATGTGCGCGAAATCCCGGTAGACGCAGGCGAAGCGCACGTAGGCGATTTTGTCGATGCCCTTGAGGCGGTTCATGATGCGCTCGCCGATCGCGCGGGTGGGGATCTCGTTGTCGAATTCGTTTTCAAGATCAGCCACGACGTCGTTGACGAGCATCTCGATCTGCTCGGAGGGGATGGGGCGTTTATCGGTGGCGCGGTGGAGGCCGCTGAGAATTTTTTCGCGGTCAAACTCTTCCCGGCGTCCATCCCGCTTGATGACGGAAAGGCCCTCGCGGACAATTGCTTCGGCGGTGGAGAAGCGATGATCACACGAGGAACAGAGGCGACGGCGACGGATGGAGAGGCCGTCGCGGGTCACCCGGGAATCAATTACGCGGGTGTCTTTGGCTCCGCATCGGGGGCATTGCATGGTGAGGAAACAAACGGGGGAGGTTAGGGTGAGGTATTCGCCACGTCTTGGGAGATGTCGAGGAAATTGCGGAGGAGGGCGAGGCCGTGCTCCGTGGCGAGGGATTCGGGGTGGAATTGCACGCCCCAGATGGGGAGGGTGCGGTGGCGCAGGCCCATGATTTCGCCTTCCTTTGTCTCGGCGGTGATTTCGAGGTCGGCGGGGAAGGAATCGCGCTCGACGAGGAGGGAGTGGTAGCGGGTGCCGTTGAAGGGTGAGGGTAGCCCGGTGAAGACATCGGTGCCCCGGTGCCGGATGGGGGAGGTTTTCCCGTGCATGAGGCGACCGGCGCGGACCACCCGGCCCCCGAAATACTGCCCGATGCACTGGTGCCCCAGACATACGCCAAACAGGGGCACCCCCGCTCCGGCAAAAGCCTGAATGATGTCGAGACTGCAACCGGCTTCGTTGGGGCTGCACGGACCCGGGGACACAACGACCTTTTCCGGGCGGAGGGCAAGGGCTTCTTCGGCGGTGATGGCGTCGTTGCGTATGACCCGTTGTTCCACACCGAGCTGGCCGAAATATTGCACGATGTTGTAGGTGAACGAGTCGAAGTTGTCGATAACGAGTAACATGGGGAACTATGCGGTGGAGTCTGGATGGTGGGGCGGGCGCGCTTGGCGTCAAGCACGAGGGCTTTCCGTTGCGGAAGGTGGAAACCGCCTTGAAACGGGCGGCGGCCTGGCGCAGTCTCCCACTCTGATCGACCCTCCATTCACCCCGCGCACACCATGAGCCACCCCGCCCGTTCTTCCGCATCGGCCCGCAGCGGCAGCCCGACCCTCACTCCGCAGGACTTGATCCGTTGCAAGCGCGACGGTGAAAGGCTCACCAACGACCAGATGGCCGAGTTTGTTGAGGGGGTTACATCGGGTCGCTTTTCCGAAGGCCAGATCGCGGCCATGCTCATGGCGATGTACCTGAAGGGCCTCTCGATGGAGGAAACCTGCTCCCTGACCCACGCGATGCTCCATTCGGGTGATGTGCTCGATCTTTCGACGGTGCCGGGTTGCAAGGTGGACAAGCACTCGACGGGCGGGGTGGGGGACAAGATTTCGCTCATTCTCGCTCCCTGGGTGGCGGCAGCGGGGGTGCCGGTGCCCATGATCAGCGGACGCGGACTGGGGCACACGGGGGGCACGCTCGATAAACTGGAAGCCATCCCGGGCTTCCGCACCGATCTCTCCGCCGAGCGCTTTCGCAAGCAGGTTGAGAGCGTGGGGCTTGCCATCATCGGCCAGAGCGAACGCCTTGCGCCCGCTGACCGCATCCTTTATGCGCTCCGGGATGCCACCGCGACGGTGGAAAACCTCTCTCTCATTTGCGCAAGCATCCTCTCCAAGAAACTCGCCGAAGGCATTGATGCGCTCGTCCTCGATGTGAAATTCGGACGCGGGGCCTTCATGAAAGAGATGCCCGCGGCGCGCCAGTTGGCGCAGGCGCTGGTGGACATTTCCCGGGGTATGGGCAAACCCACTTCCGCGCTCCTCACGGCGATGGAGGAGCCCCTTGGCCACACCGCCGGCAACGGTGTGGAGGTTGCCGAAACGGTGGCCTGCCTGCGCGGCGAGGGACCGGCGGACGTGATGGAGGTGACCCGCGCCCTCGCGCTGGAGATGCTCCGGATGGCCGAAATCGAATCCGATGACGCCGGCCGCCTTGCTCTCCTTGAACAAGTCCTCGGCAGCGGGGCCGCGCTCGAACGCTTCCAGCGCTTTGTCGTGGCGCAGGGAGGAGACGGCTCCGTGGCGGACCATCCGGAAAAGGCCCTGCCGCCAGCGCGGGTTTGTTTGGAGGTGCGCGCGCCCCAGTCCGCCGGGGCGGGTTTTGTGCACGGCGTCGACGCGCTAGCGATCGGTCGGGCGGCGGTGGTTCTGGGGGCGGGCCGCAAGCGCAACGGTGATGCGGTCGACCCGGCCGCTGGCGTCTCTTCCATTATCAAGGCGGGCACGCCGGTCCGCCCGGGCGATCTGCTCTGCCGCCTGCATGCGTCCAATGAGGCGGCGGCGGAGGCGGCGCGCGATCTGTGCCTCGAAGGAATCGTGTTTTCGGATGTGATACCGGCAAAAATCCCGCTTATCGCCGAACGGATCGGGTGAGCTGCGCGCCCCCGGTCCCTCAACCACTCTAACGCGCGGAACGGGTCAGCAAAGGGGCTCCCAGGCCGGCGACAAACTCTGAGAATTCCTCGTCGGCGGGCGTGGAGCGCAGAGCGTATTGGACCATGCCCATTTTGGCATCGAGGTTGTCGACCATGCTTACGAAAACGGCTTCAGGGGTAGCTGCTTTGGCGGCTGCGCCCCATTCAAGCTCGCCCTGGTGGCTGAGGATGATGTGTTCGAGGCGTTCCAAAAGTGGTTCTGCGAGCTTGGATTGGAGGGCGGCCCGGCGGACTTGGCGGTAACCGAGGACAACATGCCCCTGAAGGATGCCGCTCTGACTGCGTGTGGTGGCGAGCGAGGGGGTGTATTCAAGGGCTTTGCCGATATCGTGGAGAAGGATGCCGGCGAGGGCGAGATCTGCGTGGACTTCCGGGTAAAGCGGTAGGAGCGCTCGGCAGGCGCGGGCCATGCGCACGGTGTGTTCCATGAGCCCTCCGCGGTAGGCATGGTGCATCGAAATGGCTCCGGGGGTGGTCTGAAAGCGCCCGTCGAGCTCATCGAGGGCGATCCGCACAGTTTCGCGAAGCGCGGGGTTCTCAATGGCCTCAATGTGTTCCTGTGTTTCCTTCCAAAGCGCATCGAGGGGGATGGGGGCGGTCTCCACGAGGTTTTCGAGGTAGCGCCCCATTTCTTCGTCGCGCACGATTTCCACTTGGGCGATATTTGGGGAAAAGCGGCCTTGGTAATGGTCGGTATGGCCGCGCACGCGGACGACTTTGCCCTCCCCTTGCTCTTGGAAAAAGGAGAAGTTCGCCGAGTTTTCAAAACAGACCAGGTGAAACATCCCGGTTCGGTCTCCCAGCTCCACCATGAGGAACTCGCTGTTGTTTTTGGCGCGTTTCATCTGGGTCTTTTTCACCAGCAACACGAGTTCGAAAGCGACTTTTTGATCGCGGGCGGACTGTTTGATCTCGGCAACGGTTTGCATTGTGCGCTCAAGTTGCACCGCTTGGCCTGTGAACGAAAGCGAAAACGCCGGGTTTTCGATGAGAGGCCGTTTCAGGCCGAAAAATTGGGTTCAGGGCTGAGGGACCGATTGTCCGTCTAACCACTCAGGCGGTAGCGCGTCTTCGGATGTCAGCCAAATGAGTCCTTCCGGTGGCTCGAAGATCCCCCGCGATTCACCCAAAATGAAATGCCGACCGATCGGGAAACCAGCCGGAACGGCCGCGTGCAGCTCCAATTCTTCAAGGGCCATGCCGACCATGCCGGTCGGGTATTGCAGTGTCGCCAGCGTCCAGATCTCGCCACTGACGATGCGGACATCGAGGAGATCCAGTTGGAAGCCAAGGGAGCGGGCTGTGAGGCCGTAGAGCTTTTCCGGGGGATTCATGGAAAGGGAAGGCGGGGGTTCAGGAGGTGCCGGCGATGGGGCAGCCGGTTCCGAAGCGCTGGGCGCGGCGGCCGGAGGATCATCGTTTTGGGGGCCGGAGCAGGCCGAAATCAAAAGGATCAGAACGCTTGTCGAGGCAAGTATCCGGACCCGGCGGGCTAATTGAAGCGTGGACAGGTGCATAGGGCGGACTCAGCCACGCGGGAGACGGATGGTAAAAATCGTTCCCTTGCCGGTCTCAGTACGGAACGAAATCTGCCCTCCGTGTGAATCGATGATCGATTTCACGATGGCGCTCCCCAGGCCCGTTCCCTCCTTTTTGCCATGGGTGATAAACGGATCGAAGAAATTGTTGCGAATGGATTCAGGGATGCCCTTGCCCGTATCGCGGATTTCGATTTCGAGGACATTTTTGTTGGGCACGACAGAGCCCGTAATATCGATCTGTCCGGGACCCTCGCCAATTGCATCAACGGCATTGCCCACCAAGTTCTGAAACACGCGGAGGATCTTGGCTTTTTCGGCAAAGAACTCCACGCTGGGCACGTTCACTGTGATCGTGATACCGTCGCTCTCGAAGAAGGGGAAGTTGAGTTTTTGGAATTCCAGGAGCAGTTCACGCAGATTCAGGCGGGTCTTGTTCAGGCGGGTTTCTCCGCGGGAAAACTCGGATAGTTCCCGCGCCATTTCGACCATGCGGTCGACCTGGCCTTCGATGTTATTGCAAAGATTGGTCGTCTCCGCATCCGGGTTTTTATGGCGCAGGATTTGTGCGCTCAGACTGATCAGGCAAAACGGGTTTTTGAAATCGTGGATGATCGAGTTCACCATGGCCCCGACCACGGCCATCTTTTCGCGGTGAAGCATATCTTCCACGTAGTGGCGCGTTGTTTCGTGGAGGTGGTGAATGACGCTTTGAAGAATGGCTTCAACCGGTCCGGGCAGGTTCTTGAGGAAGGTCTTTAGCGCACGCCCGTCGAGGCGCGCAATAACGACGTGCCCTGCCGCTTCCGCCCGGAGACTGCGTGTTTCCCGCGTCAGCACCCCGACTTCTCCAAAGTGATCGCCCTCGTTGCTGTAGCTGACGGTCAGAAAGTCTCCGCTCGGCAGTCGTTTCCGAAAGGCCACGCGCCCGGACAAGATCAGGTAGAGGGCATCTGAGCGGTCGTCTTCCTCAAAAATCACCGCTTTGTCCGGCAAGTCACTTATGCGGGCGGAGTCTATGAGGACCTTAGCCTGCTCAGAATCGATGTTCTCGAAGAAGGGATGTTCTGAAATCTCTTTGGTCTTGGAAGGCACAGGATCGGCAAATTTTGAAGGCAGCGGGCGGTATTCCCGTGTTTCCGCCCAAGGCTGGGAAGGATTATCTTAAAGGCAAGTCGAGAAAAGCCCTTCCGGCTGGGAGCGTGTGATCACGAGGGTTGTCACATTCTTCAGTGGCGTTTCGCGACGGTCGCGACCGTCGCGAAGTCAGCTCCGCTGTCCTGACTAACCGGTTGGGCCTTTCTTCCCTTCTTGTAATCGAGCCAGCCATTGGCCCCACAGAAGCTCTCCACCCAAGCAACCGACCCCACCACCCAGCTCTCACTGAAGGCGCGGATTTTTGAGAGAAGCCCGGTTTCTTCGGCCACAACGGCTCTTGGCATCTCTTCCTCCTTTATCGCACCGGCTCCCGCAGTCTTCTGGTCTCCCGGAAGAGGCCGCATTCCCGGACCCATCCGGCTGCACAACCGCGCCCGGTAGCGCTCGTGCCATTTTCTCGTCCAAGTCATCTTGCCCTCGATCCGGGCGATCCCCCGCCGCGCCGCCGAGTCACCCGCGCAGGCCTCTCCGAAACCACTGAACCCATAGTCGCCCGCGTCCTCCACCAAGCCTGCACGAACCGGATTCAAATCGATGTAAGCCGCCACCATCCTTTGCGCCGTCGTATCCGCCTCCACGATGACACTGCGGAAAC
>JAFIGE010000075.1 GCA_020831585.1 Opitutales bacterium
GGAGGATGCGGGTGCCTATGGTTTCAGTGGTTTCGGGGAGGCCTGCGCGGGTGGCAGGGCCGCGCGGCGGGGGATCGCCCGGATCGAGGGCCAGATGACTTGGGCGACGAAATGGCATGAGCGCTACCGGGCACGGTTGTGCAGCCGGATGGGTCCGGGAATGCGGGATCTTGGGAGAGACCAGATGACCGCGGCAGCCGGTGCAACGAAGGAGAAAGCGATGCCCGGAGCGGGTCTGACGGAAGAATCCGGGTTTCTCTCAAAAATCCGCGCATTCAGTGAGAGCTGGGTGGTGGGGTCGGTTGGCTGGGTGGAAAGCTTCTGTGCGGCCAATGGTTGGCTCGGCTTTCGAAGGGGAAGGAAACCCAAACCGCTCGAGGAGGACGGTGGTGCCGACTTCGCGACGGTCGCGACCGTGGTGAAACGCCACTGAGGAATGAGATAAGCTTTGTGATCACCCCCCTCCAGGTCAGCGAGGGCCAGCGAGAACGCCGATCCGCGACTTCCTCGGGCACACCCAACGGGGTCAACCTTCTCTTCCCCGTTTGCGGCACTCTGCTTGCGTGTCGATTCGACTGTCCTTGGGCATAGATCAGGGAGGCCGCCCAAAGGAGAACATTTCGGTCGCGCACCTGCGGGGAAGTGATTGCCGGGTCGCTGATGATTCGGGTCGAGGGATCTTTGATAGCCAGCGGGCCGTAGCGATTTTTTTCAAGGCGGGCTTGCAAGCACGCGAAAGAAGTTCCCGACAACGTCAACTGATTGAAGGGTGAAGGTGTAGGTGTTCCCGTGGCCACTTTGGGTGGGAGTTTCGGGTCGGTCTGCCCAATGGCGAAAGTCCGTCGTTTGCTGAAGGCGTAAATGTCCGATGGGGGCGCGGGTGTGGAGCGTCAGGCGGTAGTCTCCGGCGCTCAAATCGTATTCGAAACCGAGAATATTGATTTGCTCGGGGAGGATGAAGTCGATTTTTCGGTTTTCCCGGTTTTGGACGGTGACCGTTTGCACCTGCGAACTGCCGCCGTATCCGGAGAGGCGGACTGTGTAATCGCCGTCACCCGGCATGGGGATGGCGTAGGCCCCGGAACTTGTCGTGATTGCGTAGAAACGCGCTCCGGGCACATCGACGCGCAGGCCGCCGAGCCCTTCGCCGGGATCGTATTCGCCGTTGCCGTTCAGGTCGCGCCAGACGACGCCGGTGACAATCGGGATATCGGCAAGTTGGTCGAGTGCAAATACTTGGGTTACCAAGTAAGGCCCCACGGTGCCTCCGCTGTTTGCCCGCACGCTTATACCAATGTCGCGAAACTCAGGGCTGTGGATCGTGAGGCGGTGTCCCGGCGGGCTCTGCATACCGCCCACGGAGCCGCCCGTTCCCGCGTCTTCCCCCCAATCAATGTTGAAAGCCGCGTGAGCGTGCCAAGTCGACTTCGCGAAGGCATAGATGTTCTCGCTGAGGATTTGGAAGGCATAAGCCTGATAGCCAACTCTTTCGCCAACTCCGTCACCCGGCTGGTGAGGTGCTGGCGGGTTGATGGAAGATTGGTGACTTTGGAAGTCGTTGGTCGCCATATCGAGGTTGTGCAGCCGGGCGGCCGCGCTCAGGCGACGGCTCGGGACGAGGGGCGGTAGGTGAGCAGGCAGTTCCGCGAACTGTTCCAAAAGCAGATCGAAATCAACCCCGATGGCCGTGACGGCTTCCCGCACATCGGGGTCTGTGGTGGCCCGCAGGCGGTGAGCTTCGGCCGGTGCGTCGGCGCGTGCACGGTTGATAAACTCCAGAAGCTGCTGCTCCTTCGGTGAGAGATCGGCCACCTCAAAAAGCTGCGGTTCGATAATGAATTCCGTCCCGATTTGGATGTCATCGAAAATCCAGCCGTGCTCAGGTATACTTTCCGGCGAAAAAGTCCCCCCCACGAAGCGATAAACAAAGCGAAGGCGCACGGTGGAACCGGCATACGCAGCGAGAGGAAGGCGGATGCGTTCGAAACGAGCCGGTGCGAAAGATCCGGTGCCCCGCTTGACCCAAAGATCGCTCCAGTCGTCGCTTCCTGTTTTAATTTGCACCCCTGCTTCCTGCCCGGTACCCGCCACGCCCAAGCGGCTCTCAAAGAAGAGAATCGTTTCCTCACCAATGAGGAAATCGGGGCGCAACTCCACGGTTTGTGTGATGCGGGCGGCTGTGTGAGTGAGATGGAAGGCGTAGTTGCCAACGACGCGGGGGGCGGCGAGAAAGACAGCCGTTTCATCAGTCACGTCGAGAAACACATTGTCCCCTGAGTTCACCATTTCCCGCCATTCAGTGAGCGGTTGCGCTGCTGACGACCACGGCAGGATAAAGCCACAGATCATCATCAGAAACAGCGGAAAACGACGAAGAGCGACCGTGCCAAAAGGCGCGGGGAAGACACCAAAAGGAAAAAAGAAACGTAAACACATGCGCACAGACGATTGGATCTTGAGAAAAGATGCTCGATACCGATGCCATTCACATACTTTTCGGTTGTGCTGTCAATGATTTTGAGGGGAATCCCTGTTTTGATTCAATAAGTAATTGCAGATGAATTCGGCTTGATAAGAATTCTTTTCGGTTTTCTTCCGGTAATGGAGGGAGCGAGGCTCCCTTGGCCCGCTAATTAGGGGTAACGTATGGGTGCTGGCGATTGAAAGGGGCCAAAATTCTGTCTCTCCTCGCAAAATTCCCCTTGCGTAGTTGGATAGGATCGGCACCCTACCTGACTTTTTCCGCCATTTTCGGAAACGCGGGCGATTAGCTCAGTTGGTAGAGCAGGAGACTTTTAATCTCTTGGTCCAGGGTTCAAGTCCCTGATCGCCCACCATTTTTTCTGAAGTGTTTATGGTGCGCCGGATGGGTTGAACTACCCGGATAGGTGTAAACCGTCGATGAAAACAGGCGAAGAGCAAAGGAAAAGTTGATTTGCTTTTGCATCCATCGTCATTAGAAATAACGATATTTAAAATACTTACGCCTGTTCAAACCCTTCCCCCTATATGAAAAAAGTCGTCATCATTGAAGATCAAACCGCCGTGCGGGAAATGATTGCCCAAATCGTGCAAAGTGAGCCCGGTTACCAGGTTGCTGCGGAATGTGGTGACGGCCAGGAAGCGCTGGAAACGTGCCTGCGGATTCAACCCGATTTCATTATTCTGGACGTCATGCTGCCGGGCCTCAATGGAGCTGAGGTATTGCGCCGTTTCTCCAAACACGTGCCGCGGGCGCGGGTTTTGGTCTTTTCCGGTTATCAGGATTCCGCACTTTTGCGCGAGCTTCTCGAAGCCGGTGCGCACGGCTTTATCGGAAAGTCCGCTCCCTTGAACGAGTTGCAAAAGGGCATTCAGGTGGTCGCTTCCGGTGGCAGCTACTTTAGCCCGGAGGTGGCGCAAATCTTACGGGAGGCGATGACCAATCCCGCTGGTGTGGCAAATCCGGCGATTCATCGGCTGACTGCCCGTGAGCGGGAGATCCTTCAGCTCATTGCGGAGAGCTACAGCACCAAGGAAATTGCTCACAAGCTCAAGATCAGTGTGAAGACGGCCGAAAATCACCGGACGAATCTAATGAAGAAACTGGACCTGCACGACATTGCCAGCCTCACGCGCTTTGCCATCGAATACGGCCTGATCGAGCCGCCGGTCCGGCCGACCTTCCGTTAAGCCGTAACCATTTGGGCGAGGCACAATCAATCAGCCAGATATGCCGGATCTCTTGGGCGTATGTTGGCTTGGCCTCACTTGGATTGTGCCGAACGATATTGCTTTTGCGCCGTGGCCGCAGGGTTGGTGCTCAGGATGATTGCGTCAGGTGGTTCCCGCTTTGGCCTCCACCAAACTGACTGCGGGCGAGGAGGGGACGACTCCTTCCGCACGGGATTTGCGGGAAATGGAATCGAACGACTTTGTTGGCATCCGGTTTGTAACGTATTCTTCACTTCAAAGCCTTACCTGCGTTACATAGCAGGCTCATCCTATTCCGAGTGAGCGTTTCTCTTTTGAGATTCGCGCATTTTTGATTCGGAGAATGGATACTATGAAGAACACCTTTTCGATCTACTGGGCAATAGCCTGCGCTTTGCTGACGGCCCTGCCGTTGCGAGCTGAGGAATTTCACTCTTTCACCCGGATGGGTGAGACCTTTTCGGAGGACTTCAATGCTTACCGCGGCAAAGAGGCGACCCTGCCGCCTTTTTTTTCGGTGACCTGGGATACCGCCCGCACCCTTGAACCCTTTACCGGCGTCGGAAACTTTTTTACGACCAATCCCGATTTTGGATATGGGGCATTCACTGCTTTCACGGCGGACGGTGTGAATCATTCATTTGGCATCCGCGAACGCGAACCTGAGGACTTGCGGGATGCGCGTCTTTTCTTTGCCTTTCGCAATGACACGGGCAGCGTAATCGAAGGTTTTGAGGTCAGCTACGATGTCGAAGCTTGGTTTCGGGGGGACCGTCTAAACCGCATTCGGCTGAAATACGACGTCATCTTGTCCAGCGAAGAGCGGTCTGTCTTTGAAACCGACATTTTCAGCACATCGAATCCCGGCGAGAGCGCGGCCCCGGGCACGAAGCAGGACGGGAGCTTACAGGAAAACCGCGTTACTGTGAGCGGATTTGTCGACCTTTCCGATTTGGTGATCGATCCGGATGATTTGGAACTTGGCACGTTCGGTCCTTTGCAGCCGGGCGAGATCGCCTATTTCCGCTGGCAGTTTTCCAATTTATCCGAAGGAGAATCGGGTTCATTGAGAAGCGGACTGGCCATTAACAATGTGCGCATAACGCCGGTTGGTGAGATGCCGCTGCCGGATTGCCCTGAGCCCGGTCTTGTCACTCACCTCCAATTAGGCGGTCTGTCGCACCTTGGATACTGCTGGGCCTTGTGGATAAATGACCTTGAAGATCTCGATTGGGGCTGGATTTATTCGGCCTTCCTCGATGCACCGGAGGCGTCTTGGATCTATCATTTCAGAAAGGGCTGGCTCTTCGTCTTTCCGGAGGGTGAGGTGAGCGAGTTTCTCTATCTCTGGTCTCCCGACCTTGGGTGGCTTGGTGCTTCAGTCGCCTTTGGCGGGCAGTATTTTTCCTACGACTTGGAAGCCTTTGTCTCCTGGGCGGACTTCAATTAAAGCAGCGGGGCGGTGGCGGATGGGGCGTCCTGTCGCGGTATTCGCTTCTCCGGGAAGTGGGGACGAAGCGAGGAACCGCGTTTCCGTTTGGTCCGTGTGCGCGTCGCTCCTATGGTGGACACCGCGATAGGAGAGGGCGGTCGGGACCGTAGGCACCGCTTCGAAGGACGGCATTCCCCGCGCGCTCACAAGCGAAGCCTTCGCACCAAAGTATCAGCGGCTCATGCGTTTCACTTCCACGGCGACGTCCAGCTTTTGATGGCGCAATCCGCGGAAACTACCCCGCACGGGGGCGACATCGGTATAGTCGCGCCCGACCGCCAAAACGATGTGCCGCTCACCGGCAAATTGATTGTTGGTCGGATCCAGCCCCAACCACACGCCGCCCGGCAGGCCAACCTCTACCCACGCGTGCGTCGCCACCGCGCCGACCAAATCCTCACCCTCTTTATCCGGGTCGGTGGGTTCGATATAGCCGCTCACGTAGCGCGCGGGCACCCCGGCGGATCGGCAAACAGCCAGCATGACGTGGGCGAAGTCCTGGCAGACTCCCGCGCGCTTTGCCCAGACTTCCCGGATCGGGGTGCTGATCTCCGTGGCGCCCGGCGAATACTTGAAGTTCTTGAAGATCCATGTGTTGAGACCCACCACCGCTTCACCCACTGGCGCATCGAGTCGGAAAAACTCGCGGCGCAACTCGCGCAAAACCGGTTCGAAGGGCACATGATGAGACGCCTGGAGATATGGATACAGCTCCAGCGCGCGTGAGTTGGCGATTTGCCGGGCTTCGCCCACAGTGATGAGGGCGTGCTCGGTGAGATCAGGCTCGGCGAAGGTTTCCACATCCAGCTCCAGCTCAACGGAGAAAGCGTCGTGGCGGAAATAGACCGAAAAGGCTTCCACGCCGTTGCCGAAAAAGTCTGTATAGGGGAGCAGGGGGACCGACGGTTTGAGCCGCAACTCCCTGCGGTGTACCCGCTGAGTCGGTCGGTCGCGCGGCAACAACCTGAGTTCACCGACCGACTCGGATGCCGGTTGGATGTATCGGTAGCGGGTCGTGTGACGGACAAGAAAACGCATGGGAGGGAGGAGCTTCTCAGTCGGGCTGAACGGAAGAAGGGCGAGGGGAGACCTGCGCAGCCTCTCCGCTTTGGTGGCTGAAGAAGGTGTCTCCGAGAAGCTCGTGAATGGCCTCAATGGATTCGCGCAAGTAGGCGGATTCCTTTTCCACGTAGCGAATGGAGTCCCCCGGCGGTGGCTCGTCGACCCGCCCGTAGTCAAAATCCTCCGCGCGCGCTGGAAAGATCTGCTCAATGGGCAAGTTGCGCACGTGTTCGATGAGCCGCCCGACGGCATGGATCGGTGCGCTGTCGATCGTGGGTTTAACTTTGGCCAGCCGGACAAAGTCGTCGTGGATCGCCCGCAAACAATAGAGCACGGCATTCGGTGCCACTTCGGATTGCCAGAGCAGGCGCGCCACCCGGTCAATGAATGCGCGCGAGCGATACGCCCGGTGGTAGGCGTCGAGGGAGCCGGTTAGAAGGAGGAGAGAAGTGAGTTCTGAGTCGTCGAAGCGGCTTTCCCGTTGCCGCCGGACGGCTTGGGGAAGGGTCTTTTCGAGGACGTTCACCGTGGTGATGGTGCGTTCGAGGAGGGCACCAACACTGAAAAAGTGCCAGGCTCCATCGTGCAAAAGGGTGCGACGGGCGGTGCCGAGCGTCCGCGCCACCCCGGCCACCACTTCGCCACACAAATCCGCATGTTCCGGTCCCGGCAGGCGCCGCCGGTTGATCTTGGGTTCGAGGAGGGACCCGAGCGCGCCGAGCGCCGTCCAGAGTTCCGGGCTAATGAACTCGCGAATTCCCCGCGCCAGCGCCATGGCCTCCTGCACCGATGAGTAGACCGAAGCGGGATCCCGCGCATCGAGGAGCAATGCCGTGACGAGCCGCTGGGGATCCCGAGGGGGCACATTTGCCTGTAAGTGAGCTTCGGCGGCTGTGGCGGAGAGGGCTTGCCAGAGGAGCCAGGTGCCCTCTCCGCTCGCCCGTTCCGCCTCCGCGCGGGGCATGATGGCAAGCGTGCGGAGCATGCGAGCGGTGTTTTCTGACCGCTCAATGTAGCGACCCAGCCAATACATGGATTCGGCCACGCGGCTGCCGAGAGGGAGGGCCTCGGGCTGCAGATCGCGCTCCAATCGCCCGAGTTGCAAGGTCTCGCGGGGATCGCTGGCCTGCACCCATACATCCTTGAAACGCAAAGCGCCCCCTTCCATTTCACCAACCATGGGCACCTGAAACCGTTGCGCGAGCCCGCCGGGAAGGACGCGGGAGGCCGGTCCATGGAGGCTGAAGAGGCGAAAGAGTTGCCCCCCGGTGGAAAGCGCCTCGCCATCGAGCCAGAGGGCTTGTTCCGGATTCGGCGCACGGCGAGCGATCAACATGCCGCCACGGGCGCGGCAAAAGGCCGTGAGGGCTTCCACATTCGTCAAGTCCAGATCCGCCAGCCCGCCCTCGTCCGGAGCGCGCTGGAAGTTGCGCCAGGCCAAGTTGAAGGCCCGGGGGTTGTCCAGGTAGACGTTCAGCTGGTCGGGATCCCCCAAATACAAAGTCTCCACTGAACGCAGCAGGGGGGGCTCGTTCAAGTAGTAGCGGATGATCCGGTCGCTGTAGCGCAAAAACATCCGGTCATCGGCCAAACCGCTGCCGAGGGCGTTCACGATCACCACGGACCCCCGGCGCACGCAGTGAACCACGCCGGGAACACCGCGGTGGGCTGCGTTTGGAAAGGTCACCGGGTCCATGGAGGGACCGGGGAGGCGGCGGAAAATCACATCCACCTGCCGCAGACCGTCGATCGTGCGCAAACAAACCGCCCCCTCGCGGATGACCAGATCCGCCGGGCGTACCATTGGAAAGCCCATTTGCCGCCCGAGAAAGGTTTCATCAAAGTAGGCCTGATTGGTTTCGCTGCGGGAGAGCAAAACGATGAAGGGATGGCGCTTCCCCGAGGCGCGTTCGCCAATCTCCCGCAGGCATTCGGCAAAATGGGATACAAAGGAAGCCACCGGTTTGATCTGCAGAGGCGTGAACAGCTCCGGGAAGGCCTGGGCGAGCATACGCCGGTTTTGCACAACATGGGAAAGCCCCGCCGGGTTGGCGAACTGCTGGCCCCACACCCGCCACTCCCCGGACTCCGTGCGGACGACATCGAGCGAGCCAAGGGCAAAGACAGCCTCCCGTTCCAGCGGAATACCGGCCAGCTCGAAATGAAACCCGGGGCTGCACAAGACCTCCCGGGCCGGCAGAACGCCGCGCCGCACGATCGACTGGGCTCCATACATATCCCGCACAAAAGCCTCAAAAGCCCGCGCGCGCTGGAGCACGCCATCCTGCAGAGCATTCCATTCCGCCTCCGGGAAGATGTGCGGCACCGGATCCACCAACACATCACCGGAAGGCGCTCCATGATCCGCGAAGACTGAAAAGTGCACATCCAGCTCCCGCGCAATCCGCTCCAGGAGCGCCCTTCTTTGGCGCAAAGCCCGGCCACTCAAGCTCTGCAAGACCTCAAATATCTTCGCGTAGGCGGCCTCATTGCGATCCGTTTCCCCAACCGGCGGGAACTTCAGCTCGGAACCACGGCGACGAGCCATGCCTGCGGGAGAAAGTGGATCGATGGACAACACCCCTCCATTGCATGGGGCTGAAACCCTCCTTGGCAAGATACAGCTTGGTCTTTTTTTCGGGGCGGCTGAAATGCCGGTGAAAGGGTTTACCTCAGCGTAACACCAAATAGAGAAGAACCGCGGACTTGGCCGTCCAAGCCGCCGTGCGTAGCCAGTTTTCCCGAACCAATTTTTCGATGAAGGCGGCGTTCTTCGCCTGTTCGAGCGACCGGTGCAACGGAAGAGCCCGCCAAATAGTCCATCCCCAGCAAAGGTAGGTCAATCCGAGGGCAACGAGCAGACCCTCCCGCGCGGCTGGAGTGGGGTAGGGCCAAAGTAAAAGGGCATGCGCCATGATCAGCTCCGCAAGCATCAGCGGCCCCACAAGAAACCCCATCATGCGGCAATGGCGCGCGTGGGCCGCCTGCCAACAAGCCGGATCGATCACCAAAAACTGCGGATAATGCACCATTTGCACCATCCAGATGATCCCCGTCATCGCCAGCGTTGCCCCAAGTGCGGAATAGAAAAGAAGCGCTTCCACAACCTGCATGGAGGCAGGCAGTTGGCCAAAGCGCAAGCACCGCTCAACCTCTTCGCCACCGAAAACCAGCGTTGCGAACATCTGATCGACCGAACGGGGCAATCGAAGGAACCAGGCCCCGGGTCAAATCGACGGTTACCCGTGGGTGGGTGTGGGTCTTCCTCAGTGTCGTTTCACGGTGCCGGCGACCTTCGCGAGGTCCGCCCCCCCATCCTGAACAACCGGTTCGGCCTTCCTTCCTCTCCGAAAGCCCAACCAACCATTGGGCGCACAGAAGCTATCTACCCACGCAACCGACCCGACCACCCAGCCCTCGCTGAACGCGCGGATCTTTGAGAGCAGTTGCGATCTCTCGGGCACAACGGACGATCGCCTATCTTCGCCCTCCGCCTCTCCGGAAGCGTTCCCGTCGTCTACCCGGCGGAGCCGCCCCGGAGCCATCCGGCTGCACAACCGCGCACGGTAGCGCTCGTGCCATTTCGTCGCCCAGGCACTCTTTCCCTCGATCCGGGCGATCCCCCGCCGAGCAGCCAAGCCACCCGCGCACGCCTCCCCGAAACCACTGAAAGCATAGTCGCCCGCTTCCTCCACCAATCCCGCCCGCACCGGATTCAAATCGATATACGACGCCACCATCCTTTGCGCCGCCGTATCCGCCTCCACGATGACACTGCGGAAACGCTCCGCCCAGAACGTGCCCACCGTCCCTCGCTTCCGGTTATACCAGAAGGTAAAGCGCGTCTTCACCTCCCGCATAAAGACGGAGATATCGCCCATCCGCGCCTTCAAGCGTCGCCGGATGCCCTCAGCAGAGTCCCCGTTCTTCCTCAGTATGACCTCCAAATCATCCGCATCAATCCCCAGCGAAGCGCAGCGCGTCCCCCCATAAAGGGCCCGAAACCGCGCCACCAGCCCCGCATCGTCCAACCCCTCCGTCTCCTTCGGATCCAGCCGCACGAAGATGTGAAAGTGATTCGCCAAGAAGCAATACGTCAGCACCTCCATTCCCGCAAACGCCGCCTGCGAGCGCATGATATGGCGCATCGCCTGCATCGCCTCCTCATCCATCAGCCGCCTCTTCTGCACCACCCTCGAAATAAGGTGGTGGCACGCCAACCTCGGATACCGTAGCCGTCTGCAAAAATTCATGCCCATCCACCCATCCAAAAGGTGGCCAAACTGGTGTCAATATGCAATATTCAGAACATCTAAAAAAGTTGAAATCGGGCGCGTTGATTGTGCGAGCGGGTTCGCGACGGGTAGGGCGCTTCCGATGATTTTCATGGTCAAGGGGACGGAGGTCTTGCAAAGTGCTTCGATGATCGAGTTTGAAAAGTTGCGGTGCGGGGTGGTGGGTGTCGGATCTTTGGGCCAGCATCACGCGCGTCTTTATCAGGCGATTGAGACAGCTGAGCTGGTTGGCGTGTGCGATGCCAGCAAGGAACGGGCGGCGGAGATTGCGACGCGTTTTGGGGTGCCCGTGTTTGAAACGCCGGAGGATTTGGCGAGCGCCTGCGATGCCGTGAGCGTGGTCGTACCGACGGATCTGCACTGCGCCGTAGCGGTTCCCTTGCTGGAACGGGGGTGTCATCTGCTTATTGAGAAGCCGATCTGCGCGAGCCTTGCGGAGGCGGAGCAGGTGCTCCAGGCGGCACAAAAGCACGGTTGCTTGGTGCAGGTGGGACATATCGAACACTATAACCCGGTGATGAGTTTCCTGGAGACGCATGTGAACCGTCCGCAGTTTATCACCGCCGATCGCCTCGCTCCCTTTACTCCTCGCGGAACGGAGGTCGGGGTGGTGCTCGATCTAATGATTCACGATATCGGCGTGATTCTGGAGTTGGTGAAATCGCCCCTCGTGCGCGTGGAGGCCGTCGGCGTGAACGTGCTCTCGCAGACCGAGGACATCGCCAATGCGCGGATGGTCTTTGCCAACGGTTGCGTGGCCAATATCAACACCTCCCGCGTGAGCCTGAAGAAGGTGCGGGAAATCCGCGTTTTTCAACCGCAAGCCTATCTCTCCCTCAACTTCATGGAGCAGAGCGGCCACCTCATTCGGAAGGATGGTTTGGCGCTCCACCGTGAGGACATCCCGATTGAAAAAGACGAGCCGCTCAAACTCGAACTGATCTCTTTCATTGATTGTGTGCGTCGGGCGCAGGACCCCAAAGTGAGCGGGCAAGTGGGTCGTAGCGCGCTTGAAGTGGCCATTCAGATCACGGACCAAATCCGCGCGGGTATGGCGACGGCGGCAAATTGATTCAGGAAAGGAGTGCTCTGTGTTGGTCATCAACAAACGCCTCGCCCTTCCCGAGGAGGAGATCCGTTGGCAGGCTGTGCGGTCGAGTGGCGCGGGCGGGCAAAACGTGAACAAGGTGGCTTCGGCGGTGCAGCTCTTTTTTGATGTGCGCGCGTCGGCGTCGTTGCCTGCGGGGTGCCAGGCCCGGCTACTGAAATTGCGCGATCATCGTCTGACGGCTGAAGGGGTTCTCGTGATCAAAGCTCAGGAGCACCGTACGCAGGAGAAGAACTTGCAGGCGGCCCGCGAGCGTCTCGCGGCGCTCGTTCGAGCAGCGCTGCCGGCTCCCGTAAAACGCCGTCCGACCCAACCGACGCGCGCTTCCAAGGCCCGTCGTCTCGAAAGCAAGGCCCGCCAGGCGCGAACGAAATCGCTCCGGGGCAGACCGCCAGGGGAGTGAGGCATAAGGGACGTCGGGGGCCGGTTTTTTCCCCGGTTTGTCTATTTACTCCGTGGCCGCGTCCGTGCGCGTTTTGCGTTTGGGTGTCCATGGGCCTATGCCATGGGCCGACGCCTGTGACGGCGCCCGTTGGCCGTCCTGGCCCCGGATCACAGCGGGCAGGCCGTGTCGAGAAAGACCCAGGGAAGGCCGAATAGGTTGGCTGCTTCCTCGGCGAGGGCACGCACGCCGAAGACTTCGGTGGCGTAGTGACCGCAGAGGTAGAGGTTAAAGCGTTCTTCCTGCGCGAGATTGAAGTGCTCCTGGCGGAGTTCGCCGGTAATGAGGGTGTCGATACCGTTTGCGCGCAAATGGGGGAGGGCGCTGCGCCCGCTCCCGGTGAGGATGGCGACCCTTTCGGGTTGCTCCGCGCCAAATTCCAGGGCCGTCACCCCCTTTGGGAATAGCTCGTGAAGGCGACCGCGCAGGGAGGCGCGGTCGAGCGCACAGGGCGCGGAGAGGGCAATCGGCACGCCTTCGTAGGGGAGAAAAAATGAGGCTTCGCCGAGTCCAAGGGCTTTGGCGAGGAGAGCGTTGTTGCCGATCTCGGGGTGGGCGTCGAGCGGGAGGTGGCTTCCGTAGACGGCGATGTTGTGATCCAAGGCGACGCGAACTTTGCGGTAGTGCCGCCCCACGAGGGGCACCGGCGGGGTCCAGAAGAGCCCGTGATGCACGATAAGGAAATCGGCCCCGGCTTGGGCGGCGAGGCGAAGGGGTTCCTCGCCCGCATCAACGGCGGCGGCGATCTTTGTTACGGTGCCGGCGTTTTCCACCTGGAGGCCATTTTCGGCACCCGGAAAGTCCCGGATTGCAGCGCGGTGGGTGCGGGTGTCGCAGAAGGCGACGATGTCGGAGAGTTGAACAGCCATACCGACCAGCATGTCGCGGCGCGGAGGCAATTGACAATTGGATTCGACCCGCGCGCCCAATTCTTTCTGGCTGGCTCCCATGTTCGAAAAAGAAGCGCAGCGAGGGCGGGTTATGGCTTGGCCGGAAGGCGGGTTGCCCGCAGCGGTTATCTTCGACATGGACGGCACTCTCCTCGACACGGAACCGGTTTCGATGCGGGCATGGGAGCAGGCGGAACGGGAAACGGGTCACTTCATGCCGCCCGGGTTCTTTGTCTCCATCATTGGCCAGAACGAGGCGACCTTTCGCGAGAAGTTGAGTGTGGTCATGCCCCCCGACTGCGATATCGACGCCTTTGTGCGCCGTGCAAACGGCATCTACAAGGGTCTTTTGAAGAACGGGGAAGTGCCGCTCAAGCCCGGCCTGGGGAATCTCCTCGAGTGGTTGCGCGCGCGCTCGATCCCCTTGGCTGTGGCCACATCGACCCAGCGCGCGCTTGCCGAAATCAAGCTGCGTCATGCGCAAATCCGGCATCATTTTGTGGAGATGGTTTGCGGAGACGAAGTCACTGCGGGCAAGCCGCACCCCATGCCTTTTGCGCTGGCGGCAGAGAGGCTCGGTGTGGCACCCGCCCATGCTCTGGCTGTGGAGGATAGCGCCAATGGTATCCGCTCAGCCACAGCCGCAGGCATCCCCACCGCACACATTCCGGATATTGCGCCGGTTGCTCCGGAGGTGCGCGCACTCTGCTGGCGAATCCTACCCGACCTGGAGGCCCTGCGGGCCATTCTGGCCGAGCGGGTGGAGACCCCGGATAAGGCCCGGAGCAAGAGGCTCAGCGCTGCCCCGTAAAGATCGCCCGCACGGCGGCGGCAGCCATTTTCGGGCGACGGTATTCGTCGAAAGTACCTTTATTGTTGAATGCCCGGGGGCGGCCGAGGGCGTAACCCGAAGCGTAGGTGCGCCCGTCGCAGAACTGCCAGATGGCCACACCCGCTATGCGATCGTCGTCGACCACACGCCGCGCGAGGGTTTCGAGATAGGCCATTTGATATTCCTCGGACCAGTGGGCTTCCAGAGGATCCCGCCAGCCATAGATGGCCCCTGCTCCCATTTCGCTGATAATGAATGGTTTGTCTTCAAAGCCCTGCTTTGCGAAGTGGTCCAGAAGGCGGTCAATGAGCGGATTGATTTCGTTCAGGGGGCGCTCTTTGTTGCGATCTTCCGGATACCATCCGGGGTATTGGTTCACAGAAATCACGTCGACCACGTCGAGATTCCGGTCTCCGAAGGGCTTGTGCGTGGCAAAGGTGACGAGGCGGCTGTCATCCTCTTCGCGGATGGCCCGGGCAAGGCGGCGAATCGGCGGCATGCTCTCCGGTTGGTCACTCGCGCATTCATTGAGGAAGCCCCAAAGGATGACCGACGGGTGGTTGATGCTCGTCCGCACCATGGCCCGCGTCTGCACCTCCTGAAGGTCATTGAAGCGCTCGTTTTTCAGGTGATCGACGGGGGTCCCCCAGCCGAGCGCTTCTTCGAAGACGAGAAATCCCAGTTCGTCGCAGAGATCGAGAAAGCGCTGATCCTGGGGATAGTGGCTGCCACGCACAAAATTGCACCCGAGTTGACGCAGGAGCTGCAGGTCGTGGATGAGCTGCTGGGCGGGGAGAGCGGGGCCAAACTGCGGGTGGGCTTCGTGCCGGTTGTAGCCCAACAGCTTGACCGGTTGGCCGTTGAGAAGAATTTGCCCCTTCCGCGTCTCGACGGTGCGGATGCCGAAGCGTTCCACGATTGCATCGCCTTCCAGGGCCACCCGCACTTCGTGCAGATGAGGGGTCTCCGGCGACCAAATCCGTGCCTGCGGCACCGCCAAGCGAATGCGCGCGCGACCTCCCTCCACCGCGACGCCCGCGAAGGTCCGCGCTTCCCCGCCATCGAAGGAGACCGCCAGATCCACGCTCTCCGGAAGATCTGTTTTCGAGCACAAGCGCACATCGATTTCCACCTGGCCGTCGAGGTCGAGCGTGCGCACGACCGCCCGCCGAATGGAAAGCGCGGGCAGCTCATGCCAATACACCGAACGGTAGAGGCCGCCGTAGCCGAAAAAATCAAAGAATGGGTCGAAAAGCGGCACCCGCGTGGCGTCCAGGCGGTTGTCGATGAGCACGATGATCTCGCGGCGCGCCTCGGTCGAGGGCGGCACCTCGACGCTCCAGGGCGCGTAGGGTGTCTGGCAAGTGCCGCAATCGACACCGTCAACAAACACCCGTGCCCATAGGCCCAGCCCGCCGAAATCGAGACGGTGGGCGGCTGCAGGGTTCTTCAGGGTGAGGTCATAGCGGAGGGCGAAACAACCGCGCTTTTTCACGTATGCAGGGCAACTGTCGAAGACGCCCGGCATCGCAATCCGGTCCGTCCAGGCAATAGAATCGAGGCAGATCGTTTCCGGATCGATTTCGCTTCCAAGGAAAGCGCACGTCCACAAACCGTCTAATCCGTGTACGGCACGGGAGGGAAAATAGGGGAAATTTTTCATGGAAAAAAAACGCCGTCCAGCGTTCAGAGGGGGTTAACCGGGAACGGGGTCAAATGTAAATGCGCAACAACCAAAAAATCAGGCAAGCCAAGCCGATTAAGCACAAACCCAGCATCCGAAAGGCGAGGGGCATCCGGCGATGACGGAAGATCGATCCGTGGAAAGCCCGTGTGCGGTAGTCCTCATAGACATACGAAGGCAAAATCAACAGGCGAACGCCAATGAACAGCGGACATGCGACTGCCAAGGCGATGCCGATATAGATGAACAGTGTGAGCGCACTCATGAAAGAAATCCCATCCTCCGATAGAAAAAAGGGAAATTCCCCTGACAAAGTAAAGAAAAGATTCGGATTCCGAAGGGGATTGCGGGGGGTGAAAACCCCGGTCGCGAGCGGTCAAGCGCGTCGCCCGGTGGGTGCACGGCAATGTGCGGGAAAAATTCGCTTGAGCGAAGTGCCCGCCCGCACCCCGGGTGGGACACAGGCTTCGAAAGGGGAAGGGAAGCGGACCATCGGTCCATTTCCAGCGAAATCTTCGAAGAATCCGCTTCAGCTAGCCTCACCCCCCGGTAGCCCCGGGCTTTCGCGTAATTCGGAAAGGATTTTAACGAAATCAGCCGGAAGGGGTGCCTCCAGTGTGAGGGTGTCTCCGCTCAGTGGATGGGGAATCGTGAGGCGTGCGGCGTGAAGGAGGATGCGCGGGCTTCCAAACGGCCAGGCCTTTGCCCGGAATCCGTAGGTATGATCGCCCACCAGAGGGGCCCCGAGGTGCGCCATGTGCACGCGGATCTGATGGGTGCGGCCGGACAAAATCCGCACGTCTACAAAAGCCGCCTGGTGGCCAAATGCCTTCAGGGTCTTCCACCGGCTCTCCGCCGGACGGCCATCGGCCCTTGCGGTCATGCGGTGCCGGTGAATAGGGTGGCGCCCGATGGGTTCCGTGATGCATCCGCTGGCCGAGGGCAGCGGGGCGGACGTGAGTGCGCGGTAGTGCTTTTGGGGCAGCCGTGCGGAGAACGACTGGACCAGCTTTTGATAGGCCGGGTTTGTCTTCGCGGCGATGAGCACGCCGGTGGTTTCTTTGTCCAATCGGTGGACGATGCCAGGGCGTTCCGGGCTGCCCACGCCAATGATGGAGGGGCCGCAGTGAGCCAGCAGAGCATGCACTAAGGTATCCTCCCCGGTGCCGCTTCCCGGGTGCACGACCATCCCTGCCGCCTTGTTGATGGCAATGATGTCCGCATCTTCATACAGAATTTCCAAGGGCAAAGCGACCGGGCGGAGGTGGGTTTCGGCGGGCGGCGGCAGCTCGAGCGTCAGGGAATCGCCGGTGCGGATTTTTTGTTTCTTGGCCAGGGTCTCATCCTCCCTCCAAACCCGTCCCGCGTCGAAGAGGCGTTGCACTTGTTGGCGGCTCCAGCCCTCCATTCTCGCGAGGACCACTTTGTCGGCCCGTTCTCCGGCGTCTTTTTCCTCCGCATCGAAGCGAAGGATGTGCTCCGCTTCCGGGATGTCTGTTGGTTCGTCGGGAAGCATAAGGGGATTTTAACCGCGTTGAAAACAAAGCTGCTTCCGGCGAATGAAGAGCTTTCCACCCAGCAGCACGAAAACAAGCAGGAGGAGGTAGTAGGCCGGAAACGCATTGAGCGCGCCAAAAAAGATCGACCGGTGCAGGGCTTCCGGATCGACCTCGGGAAGATCCGCCTGTTTGCGCAAGGTAGCCACCAGGCCCATGTAGAGGAGGCTGGCAAAACCCAGCGCAAGGTTCAGCCCCAGGCCTTTGAAGCTCAAAACGGTGGCGCGGAAACGCGACTCCACCTCCCGGTTGATGTAGTGACTTTGTAAGAACGCCACCAATGTGAACATCGCATAAATGCACGGCACAAAGAGGAGCCCCCACAGTGCAATCCCGCGCCCGACACCGACCAGCCCGAAGAGGAGAATTGCCGAGCAGATGAGGAGGTTTTGCACCGGATTGAAGCGCCGCACGAGGTATTTGGCGAAGGTCGCGAAAACCATCCCGAGGAGCGTGAAGCCCGCTGCCACCAAACCGAAGGCGGCCACCGGGATGTCAATCAGACGCATGTATTCCGCGTGGACGATGATGTATTGCCGAGCCACACTGTCCAAAGCCACACCCGCGATGATGACGAAGAGAACAAAGCGGTGGTTCAGCGTCCAACCGGCTGCAAAGCGAATGTTGCCCAGGGCCGTTCCCACTTCTTCGCGTAAGCGCGTGCCGGGAGCGGAAACGACACGCCCCGCGTTGGGTTCCCGCGTGCCCCAGGCGGCTGCCAGCGCGCAAAAGGCGTGGACCAGGCTGAGAATCAGCGGAAGGCGCATAGCCCATTCCCGGGGCACCCGAAAGTCGCTCCCCAGGGCGGCGAGTCCTCGATTGACCAAAGAGGGGTCATAAAGCGTGGCTCCCAGGATCATCACGCCTCCCATGCAGGCAGCGGTGAGACGGGTCGCCCGTTCCAGCACATCAGGCCAACAGTGTTCGAGATCCAAGTCTTTCAGCGTGTCGTAGGCCAGCGCTTCATCGGCCCCACTCACCATCGCTTCCGCGAGACCACTGAGGATACGGTTTAACCCAAAAAAGAGCAAAGTCAGCCCCGGCATACCGATAGGCATGAAGCTCAGCAGGGCCATTTCCCCGATCATAAGACTGGCTCCCAGAATCATCAGACGCCGTCGTCCAAGCACATCGGCCATGGCCCCCGACGGCACCTCCGCAATCACGATGGTGAGCGCCCAGACCACATTTAATAGAGCGAACTGCTCCAAGGTTAGCCCAAAGTCCAGGAAGAGGAGCGTGAAGACCGGGTAATAATAGCGGGCATGAAAAAAAATCCGGAAGGCAATGAACCGCCGCACATTCGAATCGGCAAAGGCACGCCGCCGGTCTTCCAGAGAATTCATAAAAAGCAAAGGGGCTTAGCTCCGTGTTGGCGGATCGTCAATCTGTCGTGTCGGATACGCTACCCGCGCGAACCTCCGGCCCGGTGGCAGAGCGCTATCCATCGGCATCACGGACGCCCGCGCGGCGGTGGAGGATCGGGTGTGGTGCGCCCGGGTTGCTCGACAATCCGCAAGGCTTGGATGCGGAAGCTATCGGCCCGCCGGGGAGGCAGGAGCAGAATGACCGTGCGCAGCCCCTCGGAAAAGCGCAGGCGGTTCACGAGGACCCGTTCAAAGGTGTCTCCCCGCCGCACGACAAACCCCACCGGCACTTCCTCGCGGAAACGCGCGTTCAGCGCCAGCGGACGGCTCTGCCCGGGATTGAGGGTCAGCTCCTCGTCGCCGAAGCGCCCCAGCAGTTGCACACCCGTGGCATTGAAAAAGACCACATGGTCGACCGGCAGCGCCACTTCGCTGTCGTCCATCGGGAGGATACGGAAAGCCCCTTCCGGTCCGCCCGGCTGCGAAAAGAAAAACAGCAGCACGGGGGAGGCCCCGGCGGGCAAGGTCGTTTCCGCCACCGGCGTGTAGACCCACTCCCCATCGCGGTCGAGCGAGCGGCGGTAGACGCGGAAGGGGCTCTCGCCACGGTAGGATTGCGGGGCGCTGCGGCTGTAGCGGGCAAAACGCACTTCCTCATAGCGGCGGCCATCCGGCGAGTAGTAGAGGCCGTCCCATTCGCGCCCGATTTCGCCAAACACCGTGAACTCAATCGTCGGGGCGGCCTCCTGCGCGGAGAGTCCACTGGCGGCGAACAAACAACCAAGGACGGCGCACACCAAGCGAAGACGGGGAAAGCAACGGGTTTTCATAGCGTGTCGAGGTCAAGCCAGCGGAATTGCACCACTTGGAAACGGCGTTGCGCGGAGCCGTCAACAAACTCAGGGAACCGGCGAACGACTGCTTCACAGGCCGCCCGGCCCTCCACACGGCCTGTCACCGGGTTGACGACATCGCCGTAGGTGCGGATAACAAACGTGTCCGAGCGCGCGCTCATGATCGGTGTGAGCTTCATCGCCAGGTCCCCCGCGTCGATTTCGAGGAGAGAGCCCGGGGGCGGGGCGGGAAGGTCGTTGATTCCGGAGGAGACAATGGCGTTGCTGAGCACATCCGACTCAATGAATGCCTCCAGTGAGGCGAAGGGCCCCTCGTTGCGGACTCCCGCCACGATGGCTGTGGCAAGGGCGGTGATGTTTTCCGGTTCGACCAGGCGGATGCCCTGGCTGAAGGCGAGGGTCCCGACGTCGTCGCCCATTTCGTCGTCCGCGAAGAGTTCGCTCAAGGTCGTCGCGCCAAAGGGATGGCGGGCAAAAAACGCGTCAGCTTCAGCGGCACCGCCCGGAACGAGGCGGTAATCCCGTAGTGCCTGTGTCAGCACACTTTGCCACGCCCGCACCGAGGTGGAGTTGATATTGAAAAGCCCGTCCACACGCACCCCTTCGGTCGTTGCCGGGTCGCTCAGATCATCGCGCAACCACGGCGCTTCATCCGGTAGCCAGATGTGTGTATCGAAAATTTCATTCATTGTCGGGTGTCCCGGCCGCCCGAGCGCATTGGGTGGGAAGCCCTCGACCGGGGCCACCCGCAGGGTCGCCAGCGACGCCGCCGGAGTCAGCGGGATGTCGTAGAGGCGGGGGGTGAAAAAATCGCTCCGGTCGAAGCCGTCGAGCTGTGAAAAGAAGTCGTCGATGATGGCGATCTCGCCCGGGCGAGAAGAGAGAATCTCGAAATGCTCGGGGTTTTCCGCGAAGTTAACGATCGGCCGTCGCAGATCGAAATCTCTGAAAAAACTAGCAAGGCCGCTTGGAGCAGTCGGCTCGTCCATCAGTTTAAAGTGAAAGCCGAAGGAATAGTCCTCCAGGTTGAAGTCAGTACTCCGATCGACAAAGAAAGGTTTGCCGACCTCCTCCATCAGAAAACGGTCGTTCTCAAAAGGCACGCCGGTGACGCCGAAAGCCGCAGGCAGATCCCGTGGGTCCTCCCCCCAGTCGTTTTCCAGCGGAATCAGGAAGAAACGGGTGCCCTGATAATCAGCCGGAAAAACCAATTCAACCTCCACATTCTCTCCGCCAGCGCGGGCTTCCTCCGTGCTGATCCGAAAAGACGGGTCGAACCGCGAGAGCCCTTGAGGTTGCCGCTCAGCGTCCGGATTGATCATGCGGATTGTTTCACCGGGTTGAAGAACAAGCCGACCTCCCCGGTTGATCATTTGCATCTCAACCACACTCGAAAAGGCCCCCGGCCTTTCCATTCCCGAAGCACCCTGCTGCAGGTTATTCATGTCCAGTTCGCCGAGAAGCGTATCTCCGTTGCGAACAATCACCGTGGGCAACTCAGTGATCAAGATGTGGTAGGATACCCGACCGGTTCCGGGCGGTCCATCCCGCGCATTCAGGGTCAAGTCGAGCGGAAAGGGGTAGGGGTTTGTCAGCTCCACCTCAATATGATAACGGATGCGCACATAATCGCTGGCTCGAATGCTGAAAAAAGCCCCGCATTTCATGATAGCCTCGGTGATGATCGGATGAAAACCCTCAAACCGGGGAGTGGCGCTCTCTTCCTGTGGAACAGCGGGCCCATAAGCGGACACATTCACTGCAAATGGCGAACCCCCAGCCTCATGAAAAACCCCATCCATCTCGATATACCGACGCGCGCCAAAGTAAGGGGAGGGGAGCGTTCCGGCCAGATCATCCGCACGAATGCGTCTGCGGAAGTCCCCCCGCACCGTGTCCACGAGCATACCGTCGCTGAGAAAGCTCAGGTCGTGCGGGTGGTCGCGGAGGGCGGCAACGGCGGCCTCGTCGATGAACTCGGCCTGGCGCGCCACGCGAAGATCCGCGAACTGGGCGCGGAACTCGGGCGAATCGGCTCCCGGGTCGAGAAAGGGGGCCGTGCTCAGGGCGCGTCGGTGAAAGGTCGCGAAGGCGTTGAGCGCGGGGAGACCGCCCACTCCGGGAGGCGGCGAACCCTCCGGCAGAATCCGCGCCTTCACGTTTTCATCCCCAATCCAAAAAGCATAGCGCCCATAAATTTCCGTGTCCCCGCTCGCTGAGGACCGTTCAAGGGAAACAAGCGGCGCGTGGGCTTCGCCCGTGAGCGCACCGCCCGCAAGGCGCACGGCCGCCGCCCCGGCTCCGGCGCGCGCTGGGCGGACCCCCTCCAGTGCCACCTGCGGATCGGCCTCCTCTCCGGAAACCAGCCAGCCCAAAGCCACCAGATCGCCCCCGCGCACCGCCCAGGCACCCGTCCAGAGGGTCTCCGGCACATCCGCTCCCATTATATCTGAGCGCGCGGACACGGAGCGGTCATCGCCGAGAGACGCCTGCAATTTCGCCATCGCCTCCTCCAGAGCGAAGAGTGCGTTTTGGCGGGCCTGCGCCGCCTGCCGGTTTGCCGCTCCCACCTGGGTCTCCACCCGCGCCAATCCGGCCAGGCTCACGATCAGCAGAACCAGAAAAGCCATCAGTGCCAGAGCGGCTATCAGCGCAAAGCCCTCTTTCCGCCGCATGACCGACGACACCAACCGCCTCCTTCCGGATTCTTTCACGGACACAAGGGAGGCGTTTTTCCCTCCAAAGGCAAATCTCCATTTCGCCTTCCTTTTTGCTTGCCGCCCACCCCCGTTCCTTTTGCACTCATCGTTTTTCCTCATTGGGGGATTAGCTCAGTTGGTTAGAGCGCTTGCATGACACGCAAGAGGTCGCTGGTTCAACTCCAGTATCTCCCACCATTTTCATAAAGCCCGGAAGGTTAACGTCTTGCGGGTTTTTTCTTTCCCTGATTGGGGCGAAAGTTATCCCAAGGTTATCACACCCCAACCGCAAACATTGATGACATAAACGGGGTTTTCCGGTCAGGACCGCCGGTCGGGTGCTCCGGTCGACGCGCCTTGGGATCTGCGGCGGTGGAGGGGTCAGGACCGCCGGGCGACGCTCCCGTCGACGCGCCTCGGGATCTGCGGCGGTTGAGGGGTCGGGACCGCCGGGCGGATGCCCAGGTCGACGCGCCTTGGGATCTGCGGCGGTGGAGGGGTCAGGACCGCCGGGCGGGTGCCCAGGTCGACACGCCTCGGGATCTGCGGCGGTGAAGGGATCAGGACCGCCGGGCGGGTGCCCAGGTCGACACGCATCGGGATCTGCGACGGTGGAGGATTCAGGACCGCCGGTCGGGACCGCCGGGCGGGTGCTCGGGATCTGCGGCGGTGGAGGGGTCAGGACCGCCGGGCGGGTGCCCAGGTCGACACGCCTCGGGATCTTCGACGGTGAAGGGGTCGGGACCGCCGTTGACCAGCACAAAAAAGCCCCGCCGGTGAGGGCGGGGCTTTGAAAATGCGGATCTTTTCAGCGCTCAGTCTTCAGCAAGTTCCTCACCGGAGTGAAGCACTTTCAATTCACGTCCAAGCTCCGATAGATTTACATGCGCGGCAACTATGATGTTGAACTGATTTGTTATGTAGTATTTCCCAATATCTGAGCTGTAAGGCCCACGAGAAACGCGCAACTTTTCATCCGGCATTAACTTACGATTGATTCGGGCGATGAGAGCGCGGTTACTGATTTTTTCTTTTTTCATTGCAGTGTTCCTTTGGCTTAGAGGCTCCCGAGGCGGTTCCCGGTGGGGTCGATCTGTGAAGTTCCGGCGGGTTCAAGGTGGCGACGGATAAGCCCGGCAACGTATTCTTGGGGCGAAATCGATTCTTCCCGGCAAATACGCTGAACGGCCTCGGCCAACTCACCTTTCAAAACGATCATGTCGTTTGCCCAGCGCCACCCGCCGCCGCGCTTGGCCTGCTCTTCCCGTTTGATTTGACCCTGGGTAACAATCTGCCAGCCCGCGCGGGTGGGGTTTTCCGGGCTTTCGCTCCAGGGCCGAACGGTAAGCGTTTCGCCGAAATGGGCGTTTGCCCTATCGGCGATCGCACGGGCGTTTTCTTCAGTGAACTCCCACCATTCGCAAAGGTCGGCAAATTCCTGAGCACTCGAAAGCGGGGTTTTGCAATCGGCGAGGAACCATTGTTCAAGCAGTTCGCCGGGGGCGATATCGAGCAAGCTGGAGAGCTTGCGAAGGCGGTGCGTGTTCCGGCCCTTGAGATCGACACTCAAGGGTGTTTGTTTTTTCGTATTCATGCTGATCCTTTTCAATAAAGAGCCGCGCCCCGTCCGGGGTGAGAATTGGGCACAGAGCACCCACCCGGACTGCCAGGCGCGGCAAATTTTTTGAACTCTGCTAATTAGGCTTCTCACGGCCATTTCGTAGGAGATCACACCCGCGCGGCGGGTGTCAATCACTTTCAAAAATGCGCCCCTTTTTCGGAGTTGGGGACATCCTGTCATCCCAACAGGATGTCCGCTCGGCGGCGTCGACAGAGATCGATAACGTGTGTCTCAAAATCTGGATTCCCGCGCATCCATCGATCCGCCGCCCGGCGGTCTTCCACATGAACAATCGCGATGGGGCGGGGGTCGCCTCCGTGCGCAGCTGCGGACCCTCCCACCATGCCGCCGTCCGCATACCCGACCGACCGACCCACGCGCATGTTTTCAAGCCCCTGGATGAGGCCGGCCCTTCGAGGGTCGCCTCGGTCGACCGGCACGGGGTTGACGGTTCCCCTCCGGCCCTTCGAGGGTCGCCT